>NZ_JAJGRC010000001.1:332736-665472 GCF_020786625.1 Salinicoccus sp. RF5 | reverse complement strand
AGGTGAACATTAAATTCGACGCCGGGGTCACCGCCGTGGTGGGACCGAACGGCAGCGGGAAAAGCAACATCACCGATGCGATACGCTGGGTGCTCGGCGAACAGTCCGCGCGCTCCATCCGCGGGGTCAAGATGGAGGATGTCATATTCAACGGTACATCGGGCAGGAAACCGATGAACTTTGCGTTCGTCAAACTGGTGCTCGACAACCGTTCGAAGACACTCCAGATTGAAGCGGATGAAGTGCATATCACACGGAAGCTCTATCGAAACGGTGATAGTGAATACTACATCAATGATGAGAAGAGCCGGCTCAAGGAGATCAATGAACTCTTCCTCGATTCCGGCCTCGGCCGGAACGCCTACAACATCATTTCCCAGGGGGAAGTGGATGAAGTGCTGAAGGCGAAGCCCGAACAGCGGCGCGGGCTCATCGAAGAGGCAGCAGGGGTGATGAAGTACAAGCTGCGCAAGAAGGAATCGGAGAAGCGTCTCGAAGACACGGCGGCAAACCTCAGCCGCGTCCACGACATCATCCATGAACTCGAATCCAGGGTCGGCAGACTCGAGAGGGAAAGTGCCAACGCCAAGGAATACCTTGCACTGAAAGAGGAGATGCGCCAGAGCGACATCGAAGT
Source organism: Salinicoccus sp. RF5 (assembly GCF_020786625.1). Classification (NCBI taxonomy): domain Bacteria; kingdom Bacillati; phylum Bacillota; class Bacilli; order Caryophanales; family Staphylococcaceae; genus Salinicoccus; species Salinicoccus sp. RF5. The sequence goes on along the minus strand of NZ_JAJGRC010000001.1, from coordinate 664,835 downwards.
GACGGTCTACGACCTGAATGCATTGATGCGTCTGCTTGCAGCCGAGGAGAAGGCGCTGTTGGAAACGGAGGCGCATATTGAAAATGATCGCCGTAAGTTATCAGAGACGGAATCCCGCATGAACGATGTGGCGGAAAAGAGGGATGCCCACGACCGCAGGAACCGGGAATTGAACCGGGAACTTGTGGAAGTATCCAAAAAACTGGAACAGACCAACGGTCGCATCGCCCTGTATAATGAACGCAAGAATAACAGGGGCCAGGCGAACGCGGACCTCACACAGCGCCTGGCGTCTGCAGAGCAGCGCCGCGATGGCGTACGCACCAGACAGGCGGAAGCGGAAACGCACCGCTCCGAGCTGAAACGCACGGCAGAACGCCTTGGACAGGCTCTGAAGGAGGCCGAGAAGGAACGCAGTGAACTGGTCGAGGACCAGAGTGAAGAGATAGAGCAGCTGAAGGACCACTATTATGACCTGATGGTCGAGAAGACGACGCTCGAGAACGAACATCGCCGTGCCGAGAGCGAGAAGGAACGGCTCGATGAGAGTGTCCGTCAGAAATCGGACCGCCTCCAATCCCTGAAGAAGGTCCAGGCAGAGGAAGCGGAAGCCTCGAAGCAGCTCCAGGAGAAGCACGCCAAGATTGAAGGGGAGCTCTCTTCGGCACGGGCAGCCTACAAGGAAGCCAGGGCACGCCTGGAAGCGCTTGAAGCGCAGTACGATAAGGAGAAGGAGAACCTCGATACTGCGAGGCGGTATATAGAACAGCAGTCCTCGAAGCTCGAGATGCTGACTGCGATGCAGAATGAATACCGCGGCTACTACCCGGGCGCCCGCTTCATCCTGAAGAACCGCAGGGAGGCGGATGGCATCATCGGCGCCGTCGGTGAACTGCTGTCTGCAGAAAACCGGTATGTCAAGGCGCTGGATACGGCGCTCGGCGCACAGTCGCAGAACATCGTCATGCAGGATGAAGACAGCGCCAAGCGCGCCATAGGACGCCTGAAGGAGGCCAAGGCAGGGTTCGCGACCTTCCTGCCTGCTGATGTCATCCGGCCGCGGCACATCCATTCCGATATCCGGGAAATCATCAGCCGTTCAACGATCGAGGCGGAAGTGATGTCGGAAGTCGTCGGATATGAAGCGGATATAGACAACATCGTCTCCCATCTGCTCGGCACCACGCTTGTCACGGCGACGATCGATGAAGCGGCGGTGCTGGCCAGGGAAATCCGCCATAAGCTGCGCATTGTCACACTGGATGGTGAGACGATCATGCCCGGTGGCGCCATGTCCGGTGGCTCCAAGAATGCCAAAAGCTCCATCATCGAAAGCCAGCGCGAACACGCTGAAACGAAGCAGAAGCTTGAAAGCTACCGCAAACGGACGGCTGAAATTGAAAACTCCGTCAAGGTGCTCGGCGAACAGCTCTCAGACCAGATGGCGGAATCCGAAAAGCTCGAATCCGCCGGCAGGGAATTGTCACAGCAGCTTGACGCGGCGGAGGATGAACGGAGACGCCTCGACTATCAGCTTGAGGCGAGGCAGGAGAACATCTCACTGCTGGAGACGGAGCTCGAGAGCCAGGATGTTTCTACAGGCGAAGCGGATTATGCGGCACGCATCAGAAAGGCGGAGGAGACTCTCGAATCCCTCGATGCACGCATACGCAGAATGAGCGCATCCGAAAAGGACAAGAAGGAGACCCTCAACCAGCTGACGGATGAAAGCCGCGCCATGGAAAGGGAATATGCGACGGTCAAGGAGCGCCTTTCCCATGCTGAAGACGAGATGGAACGCCTGTCGGCGGAACTTCAGGAGGCCGAGGATGTGGTGGCGGACATCACAAACCAGCAGCAGCTGATTGTGCAGGATCTCGGCAGCATCGATGTGGATGCACTGGAAATGGAAAAGGATGCACTTTCAGCCCGCGTCACGCAGCTCCATGAAGCAACTGAGGAGGCGGCGACACTTCAGCATGAGATGAAAAAGGAGTATAATATGCTGCAGGAGACGAAGGCTGACCAACTCGAGCAGCTGGATGCACTGCAGGAAGGACTGCGCCAGCATACCGGCAGGAAGGAAAAGCTGGATGTACAGATCGAGCAGAAGATCGGCTATCTGTCGGAAACGTATAAAACGACGTATGACAGGGCCAAAGAGGAATATCAGGACTTTTCAAACATCGACCAGAAGCGGATGAAGATATCCCTGAACCGGAAGAGCATCGAAGAGCTCGGCCCGGTAAACCTCGGGGCCATAGAGGAATTCGACCGTGTCAATGAACGCTACCAGTTCCTGAAGTCCCAGGAGAGCGACCTGCTCGAGGCCAGGGGCACGCTCCTCGAAGTCATCGAGGAGATGGACGAAGCGGTGGCCATCCGTTTCCAGTCATCATTCGAACAGATCAATGCGCAATTCGGTGAAGTGTTCAAGACGATGTTCGGCGGCGGGCAGGCGGAACTCAGGCTGACCGAACCCGGCGACCATCTTGGGGCAGGCGTCGAAATCTATGCACAGCCGCCCGGCAAGAAGCTGTCCACCCTCTCCCTCCTGTCTGGGGGGGAGCGGGCCCTGACAGCGATCAGCCTGCTCTTCAGCCTGCTCAAGGTACGTGCGAGTCCATTCATCATACTGGATGAAGTGGAGGCGGCACTTGATGAAGCGAATGTCATCCGCTATGCCCGGTACCTGAAGCAGCTGGCGACGGACACACAATTCATCGTCATCACCCACCGCAAGGGTACGATGGAGGAGAGCGACCGGCTGTTTGGCGTGACGATGCAGGAACGCGGCGTAAGCCAGCTGATCAGCGTGGATCTCAAGGAATATGAAGATAATATCAGAGAGGAAGAGACAGTGTGAGCTTTTTAAAACGACTGAAAGATAAATTCCAGCCGAAAACCGACCAGCCGCAGACTGAAGAACAGGAATCCCTCGAGTCCCAGAGTGAGGCCCTCGATGACGGCCTGATCAGTATAGAGGAGTTCGAGGAGTGGGAACAGGAGCAGATCGGCTATAAATTCAAGGCCGGACTCGAAAAGAGCCGGGAGAAGTTCCAGAACGAAATCAATGAACTGATGGCGCGCTACCGTACAGTCGATGAAGATTTCTTCGAAGCCTTGGAGGAAGTGCTGATTTCGGCGGACGTCGGCTTCAATACGGTCATGGAGCTCACTGATGAGCTCCGCCACGAGGCCCGTGTCAAGAACATTACGGAAACGGCCGACCTCAGGGAGACGATCGTCGAAAAGATGGTCGAAATCTATGAGCGCAACGACGACCTGCCTGAAACGGTGAACATGCAGGAAGATGAGCTCACCGTCATCCTTGTCGTCGGTGTCAACGGAGTCGGTAAGACGACGAGCATCGGCAAGCTTGCCCACAAGTACAGGCAGGAAGGCAAAAGTGTCATGCTGGCCGCCGGAGATACATTCCGTGCAGGGGCGATCAACCAGCTGCAGATATGGGGCGACCGCGTCGGTGTCGACGTCATACGCCAGGCTGAGGGAAGCGACCCTGCTGCAGTGATGTTCGATGCCGTCAATGCAGCGAAGAAGCGCAACGCAGATGTACTGATCTGCGACACTGCCGGACGTCTCCAGAACAAGGGCAACCTGATGAATGAACTGTCGAAGATCAAGAAGGTCATCCAGAAAGTCGTTCCAAGTGCGCCGCATGAATCCCTGCTCGTACTCGATGCGACGACCGGACAGAACGCACTGAGCCAAGCAAAGGCATTCAAGGAGGTCACGGATGTTTCAGGCATCATCCTGACCAAGCTCGACGGTACGGCCAAGGGCGGGATCGTCCTTGCGATAAAGAATGAACTGGGCATCCCGGTGAAGTTCGTCGGACTGGGCGAGCAGCTCGATGACCTGCAGGAATTCAGTGCCGAGAACTATGTCTACGGACTCTTTGCCGACATGGTCTCCGAAGCCGAGGAGGAAGCGGACACGAATGGGGAGGGTGACAGGAGTGATTGAGGGTCTTGAGCGCACGATGCGCATGAACTATCTCTATGACTTCTATCATACGCTCCTGACAGACAAGCAGCGCAAGTATATAGAACTCTACTATCTGGAGGATTTCGCCTTCAGTGAGATCGCCGAAGAACTTGAAGTGACAAGGCAGGCGGTTTATGATAATTTAAAGCGGTCGAAGGATCTCCTCGAGCATTATGAGGAGAATCTCGGAATGTACAGGAATTTCGTGTCGCGGCAATCCCTGATGAAACGTCTGAGGGAGAAGCTCGGCCATTATGAAGATGAAGAAATCACAATAATTTTAGATGAGCTTGAAGCGCTCGATTAGGAGGAGAAGATTATGGCTTTTGAAGGTTTGGGAGAACGCCTCCAAGCGACAATGGACCGCATAAAGAGCAAGGGTAAGGTCACAGAATCCGATGTGAAGGTGATGATGCGCGAAGTCCGTCTCGCACTGCTCGAAGCAGACGTCAACTTCAAGGTCGTCAAGCAGTTCGTCAACCAGGTGAAGGATCAGGCATTGGGGTCGGACGTCATGCAGTCGCTCACGCCGGGCCAGCAGGTCATCAAGATCGTCAAGGAAGAGCTGACCGAACTGATGGGCGGCGAGAACCAGAAGATCAACCTGGCGAACAAGCCGCCGACCGTCATCATGATGGTCGGTCTGCAGGGTGCAGGTAAAACGACGACAGCAGGGAAACTCGCCCTGCATCTGCGCAAGAATTTCAACAAGAAGCCGATGCTGGTTGCAGGCGATATATATCGTCCGGCAGCAATCGACCAGCTGGAGACAGTCGGTAAACAGATCGATGTACCGGTGTTCTCACTTGGGGATCAGGTCAAGCCGCAGCAGATCGTCACCGAGGCGATGGAACATGCCAAGGCGGAGCACCTGGATACGGTCATCATCGATACGGCGGGCCGCCTGCACATCGATGAGAACCTCATGAATGAACTGAAGGATATCAAGGGGATAGCGGATCCGGATGAAATCATGCTCGTCGTCGATGCGATGACCGGGCAGGACGCCGTCAATGTTGCAGAATCATTCAATGACCTGCTCGACATTACAGGGGTCACACTGACGAAGCTCGATGGCGACACGCGCGGTGGTGCCGCACTGTCCATCCGCTCCGTCACCGAGAAGCCGATCAAATTCGTCGGCATGTCGGAGAAGATGGATGGTCTTGAGGCCTTCCACCCGGACCGCATGGCGCAGCGCATACTCGGTATGGGCGATGTCCTCTCCATCATAGAGAAGGCCCAGGCGAATGTGGACGAGACCGACCAGAAGGAACTTGAGAAGAAGATCAAGGACCAGAGCTTCACATTAGATGACTTCCTGGCCCAGATGGACCAGGTCAAGGATCTTGGCCCGCTCGATGAGCTGCTGAAGATGATGCCGGGCGCCAACAAGATCAAGGGGCTCGACAAGATGCAGATGAGCGGGAAGGAAATCGACCACGTCCAGGCGATCATCCGCTCCATGACGATGCAGGAACGCGAAAATCCATCCGTCATCAATGCAAGCCGCAAAAAGAGGATTGCGAGAGGGTCAGGACGGAGTCTGCAGGAAGTCAACCGTCTGCTCAAGCAGTTCAACGAGATGAAGAAGATGATGAAACAGATGACCAGCCAGAAGGGCAAGAAGAAGCATCCATTCGGAAATATGGGTCTGCCTTTCTAGAATCGAAACTCTGTAAAGGAAAAGGTCTTTACAGGGTTTTTCCTTTCTGTTATAGTAGTAAAAGTGAAATTGAGAAATTGGAAGGAGCAAATATAACATGGCAGTTAAACTCAGATTGACACGCATGGGTTCAAATAAGAAACCTTACTACCGTATCGTCGTTGCGGATTCCCGCAGCCCAAGGGACGGCCGCATCATCGAACAGATCGGTTCATACAACCCGATATCCAAAACTGATGACAACGTGACACTGGATGAGGACAAAGCGCTTGAGTGGTTGCAGAATGGTGCAAAACCAAGTGACACAGTACGCAACATCCTCAGCCAAAAAGGTGTTATGGAACGTTATCATAATGCAAAGCACGGGAAATAATCCCCGATGAAACAACTGCTTCAAACAATTCTTGAACCGATGCTTGAACATCCCGAGGCGCTTGAGATCGAAGTGGAGGAGACAAAGTACAACGTCTCCTACAAGATCAGGGTCCATGAGGACGATGTCGGCCGTGTAATCGGCAAGCGTGGCCGCATGATCAAGGCGGTGCGCACAATCATGTCGAATGCGAACCACGGCAGTTCAAAGAAAGTGTTTGTTGATATCGATTAGGCACACCGGGCGGTGTGCCTTTTTTTGTATCATTCCATTATCGTAAGGAGGCATATAATGAAGATCAGTATCGGCCGTCTCGTCAATTTCCACGGTGTCCGCGGGGAAGTCAAAGTTTTGAGCGATTCCGATTTCGCAGAATCAAGGTTTTCACCCGGAAGCACTGTGGAGGTGGACGGGACTGAATATACGATAGAAGGCTACCGCACCCATAAGAACTTCCACATGCTGAAGTTCAAGGGGATCGGCAGCATCAATGAAGTGGAGCATCTGAAAGGTGCTGAAGTCATCCAGGAAGTGGACGCAGTGGAGATTCCCCTGGAAGAAGGGGAGTACCATTACCGGGAGATCATCGGTCTTGAGGTGAAGCTTGAGGACAGCCTTGAGGTGATCGGCACAGTCGAAGATATATTCGAGACGGGTGCCAATGACGTCTGGGTGGTCAAAGGTGAAAAGCAGTACATGATTCCCTATATAGAGGATGTCGTGAAGGATGTCGATCTTGAGCAGGGGCATATCATCATCCATCCGATGGAGGGGCTGCTTGAATGAACATCCATTATTTGACACTGTTCCCAGAGATGTATGAAGGTGTACTTGCGACCTCCATCCTCGGCCGTGCGAAGGAGAAGGGCATCGTCGACTACCATACCGTGAATTTCCGGGACTATTCCGGAAACAAGCATAATAAGGTGGATGACTACCCTTATGGTGGGGGGGCCGGAATGGTGCTTAAACCGGAGCCGGTCTTCAATGCCATGGAGGCGATGGATCTCGAAAAGCCCCGTGTCATCCTGATGTGCCCTCAGGGCCGCCGGTTCGACCAGAAGATGGCCGAGGAGCTGAGCCGGGAGGATGACATCGTATTCATCTGCGGCCACTATGAGGGTTATGATGAACGCATCCGGACGCTTGTGACGGATGAAGTTTCGATCGGGGACTATGTGCTTACCGGCGGCGAGCTGGCAAGCATGACGATGACCGATGCGATCGTGAGGCTGATCCCTGGTGTGCTCAGCCGGGAGGAAAGCCACCAGGAGGACTCCTTCAGCACGGGGCTGCTGGAACACCCGCATTATACAAGACCCCGCGAGTACCGGGGCATGGAAGTGCCTGAAGTGCTGCTCAATGGCAATCATAAGCTGATTGAGGAGTGGCGCCGGGAGGAAAGCCTGAAGCGGACCCGCGAAAGGCGGCCCGACCTTTTGGAAGACGATGCATAAGCTTTCATTTTACCGTTGAAAGCATGGTAGTATTATGGTAATATTATACGAGTGTCAAGGACACATATACACAATCATCCGCTGCTATGATGGGCAAGATAATTGGAAGAAGGAGAAGATAATATGTCACAACAACTAATCAACGAGCTGACAAAAGAACAGCTTAAAACTGATCTGCCGGAATTCAAGGCCGGGGATACAGTACGTGTACACGTACGTATCGTCGAAGGCTCACGCGAGCGTATCCAGGTCTTCGAAGGTGTAGTAATCAAGCGTCGCGGAGGCGGCATTTCCGAAACGTTTACAGTACGTAAGATCTCTTACGGTGTAGGTGTTGAGCGTACATTCCCTGTACACTCCCCGAAAATCGAGAAGATCGAAGTGACACGCCGTGGTCGTGTACGTCGTGCGAAACTCTACTACCTGCGTAATCTGCGCGGTAAAGCTGCACGTATCAGAGAAATCCGATAGAACCACAAGAACGCCTGACAGTCTGACTGTCAGGCGTTTTTTTGTCCATTTCCCTTTTGGATGAGGCGGCTTCCTGCGCCAAAGAAATACAGATAGAATAGGCTTGCCAGGATAGAAAGCAGGCTGATGGCGAGAGTCAGCCAGTAGTATGGCGGGGTGTAGGTGAAGGTGAAGATGCGGTCCTCTTCCCCGGTCTCGAAGCCGGTCATCAGATAGTTCGCGCGGAAGGACTCGAGTTCGCCTGATGCGTCCCCCGAGACATTCATGCCGTCACGATATAAGAACGGCACAGAGGCGATGCCGTCCCTCGGTTCAGCAAGTTCCACCACATATGAATTCGCATGTTCTTCAAAAGTATATTCCGGGCCCTGACGCATGCTTTCCTGCTCCAATACGCTGTAATCCTCGATGTAGACGCCCTGTACATCGACTGCATAGCGGCCTTCGGGCAGGGTGACGGGTACATCATCCTGCAGCTCGACGCGGTACAGCAGGTCATCTGCATATGTCCGGTATTTGCTCGAAGCGAACAGCCGTTCATTCGGATAGCCGTCCACATTGATGGTGAAGCGCTTTTCGGGTTCAATCAGCTCGACGTGCATTTCGATGTATGCATCAGCATCTTCAGTCATGCCGGTGATGGCATCAAAATTGAAGTTCAATCCGCCGCCGTCCTCCCCGACTTCGAGGATGCCGTCGGAGAAGACTGCGCCTTCGGTTTCAATATCCACTTCGTCCAGCCGGTTTTTGGGCGGGTCAAGGGATGCAGTCGGAGCTGCCGACCCGGTCACTACCCCCTGGAGCATCGCCCGTTCACGATGCAGGGGATGCACGAGGTCGTCAGGATGGTATATTTCGGAAGCATACCTGATGAAGGGGAGCGGCGCTTCATTTTCATATACCGTATAGGTGCCGTCAGACAGTATCGGGCTGAATTTCGAAGGGATGCCGTATGTCTCGTCCCGCCGCATCATATAGTCGACATTGAAGAGGGAGAACAGGTTGCTCCTCGACTGGAAGGTCGAATACCTGCTGATCGACTCGTACCGGATGTTCACCTTCAGCTGATTGTAGTAGAAGTCTATGATACTGCCGTCGATGATGCTCGAATAGATGCTCGTCCCGCTGAAGCCCATGTACATGGGTGTATTGTCCTGCTCCCTGACTTTATAGTCGATCTTCTGTTCAGGTGCCTTGAGCGACTGGATCTCATTGATGTTGTATGCCTGACGGTCGCTCTCGTAGTGGTTGCTGCTGATGTAGAACAGGTGGTTGCGGTCGGTGATGCCGTCATGATAGATCTGCGTGTTCGTATGGGAGGCGCTGACCATCATCGTGAATATGACGATCAGTGCCGCATATATGAAAGCGGCCTGCCGACGTTTCGATTTTGCGAGCAGCAGCACGAGTCCCGCCACGTGAATGACAGGTATCAGTGGCACCCAGACGACCATTTCTTCCTTGAGATGAATAGAGGCGACCATAATCGCATACACCGGTATCAGACTCAACAGGTACTGCCTGATGCCGATTTCACGGAAGTGCGACAGGTACTGGGCGATGAGTGCGGCATGGAAGAAGACGAGCATATAGTGCCAGCGCTTCTGCGGCTGCTGGAAGCCGTTGAAGAACGTATCGATGTAGGGCGATAATGTGAACAGCATGAAGACGATGGTGAGCCCCGCGAACAGCCTGTAGAAATAGCGCCCATACAATTGTCTAGTAAAGAGTGCCTGGATGGCGAGGAACAGGATGATCACGAGATAATTTTCATAGAATATGTTGTCCTGCCAGCCGAGCTCCTCAAACAGCGGCACCTCGACTTCGTATTCCCTGGCATCGTTGTTCAGGAATCCACGTACAGCATGGAAGAAGGCGGCGGCTGAAATGCCGGCCCCGAGCACCGCCGAAGGGATGGCGAGTTTCAGTGTCTCCACGCGGGGAAGATCGCCCCTGCGGTTGAAAAGGAGGCGGATTCCGAGATAGACGAGTGCGATGATCAGCTGGTAGTAGGCGAAATAGAAGTTGTTGATCAGCGTCGCCGCGACGGCGAATATGAAGAGGCCGGGCTTCCCTTTCCGCATCAGCAGTTCCATCGCCCACAGTGTAAGCGGAAGCCAGATGAATACATCGCTGAAGAACGACCAGAACACCGTAAATCGGAAATAGGTCGGTGAAGCCGCGAAGATGAATCCGCCGAGTATCGCCGGAATCGGCCTGACTCCGATGCTGCAAAGGAAACGGTATGTAAAGTAGATGATGAGGAAGGATTTCAGGATCGAGATGAAGAATGCATTCTGTGCCCAGAACCCGATGGTGGATGGGTCCAGCCCTACAAGAAGCTCCCCGGCCCTGACGAACAGGATATTGATATAGTAGATGATGTTCGTCGAATAGTAGTATGCGAGATCCGTATAGAAGTCGCCGCCGAGACCGAAGTCCATATCATAGAACCATGTGCCCTCCCTGAACTGCTCGTACAGGTAGAGCTGCATCGGCAGCATCTGCTCCAGCCCGTCGTTGGCCCCGGTCATGAATACCTTTTCCCGGCGCTCATCCGGCATGATGAAGCGCCACAATACATAGAAGTGGGAGAGGACCGACAGGAAGATGATGAGCATCAGGTAGCGGGCCGCATATATTTTGGATTTCAGTTTATCGATCATGTCATCCCTCCTTGTCCTTCAGCACCCACCTGGTGATCCCGTACGTGATCGGTACCGTGATGACCAGTACAGGCAGCGGTGCGGTCAGTTCATTCCAGTCCAGACGGTCCACAAGAATATACAGCAGCAGCGTCTGCATCCCCATGTTGATCACTTGGGTCAGGGGGAATTTCAGGAATTTGGAAAGCGTCGGCCGCACGCGGTAGACCACATAACAGTTCAGGAAGTAGGAGATGACGAATGCGATGATGAATCCCGACACATGTGCGGCGATGTAGGGAAACCCGAGCAGGAAAAGCAGGGTGTAGGCTGCGTAGTAGTTTGCCGTGTTCAACAGGCCCACGGCCACGAACCGCATGAATTCACTTGTTGTACTGCTTTGTCTCATGCTGGCCTCCCTGCTCCGTTTCGGACTCCGATGATTCCCTGACGATATACTTCGGCCGGTTCTTCGTCTCAACATAGATGCGCCCGACATATTCACCGATCATCCCGAGCGAGAACAGTTGGATGCTGCCGAGCAGCAGCAGGCTTGCGATGATGGTGAAATATCCCGGAACCTCTACACCATTGATGAGGATGCTCACGAACATGTACAGTATATAGGCTATGGACACCACGAATACAGCCAGGCCCAGGTAGAAGCAAATCCTGAGCGGGCGGTGGTTGAACGCGCTGATGCCATCGATGGCGTAGTCCAGAAGTTTTAGGGGATTGAATGTCGAGCGGCCGGAACCGCGGTCGATGTGATCGAATTCGATCACTGTCTTATTGAAGCCCACCCATTCGAAGATGCCTTTTGAAAATCTGTTGTTCTCGCTGAGGAGCAGTATGGCGTCGACCACCTTCCTCGAAATCAGCCTGAAGTCGCCCTCCCCATCAACAAGCCGGACCGTGCTCGTGAAGTTCATCAGCCGGTAGAAGAGGGTGGAAGGGAGGCGGCGTGAAAGGGGTTCCCCCGCACGGTTCCTCTTTGCGACCACCTGGTCGAAGCCGGCCTCGAACTGTTCTATCATCTCTGAAATCATGGATGGCGGGTGCTGCATGTCCCCGTCCATGATGATTACAGCATCGCCATGCACATTTTCGAGGCCTGCGATGATGGCAGCCTCCTTCCCGAAATTCCTGGAGAATGAGATGTATCTGACTGTGCTTCCGGCGATTTGTTTCAGTTCATCGAGCGTGCCGTCCGTCGATCCGTCATCGATGAATATGACTTCATATTCCCGATCAAGAACAGTCATGACCGAATGGATCTCAGCTCCAAGGCCTGCGATGTTCTCTGACTCGTTGAGTACAGGAATGATAATCGAAATCATTTTCCCACCCCCCTGACATTTTATTAAAGATTGATTGTATTATATAATAAGGTAATAAAATAATGAACCCAAACAGGCAAGACTTATAAATGAATAGGAGCGCTGTACAATGAGCATCAACTGGTTTCCAGGACATATGGCAAAAGCAAGAAGGGAAGTCGAGGAGAATCTGAAGAAGGTGGACGTGGTCATCGAGATACTCGATGCACGCATACCACATTCGAGCCACAATCCGATGATGGATGAAATCACCCGGCACAAACCGCGGGTCGTCGTGCTGAACAAGGTCGACATGGCCGATCCGAAAGCGACGGAAGCATGGGTATCAAAGTTCAAGAGTGAAGGCAAGTATCCCGTGGCACTCGACGGCAGGCACAATCAGATCATCAAGAAGATCGAACCGCTCGCAGTGAAGGCTACGGCGGAGATCTTTGAACGGATGGAGAAGAAGGGCATCGGCAGGCGTGCCATCCGCGCCATGATCATCGGCATACCGAATGTCGGTAAATCGACGGTGATCAACAACATCGCCAGGAAGAAGGGGGCCAAGACGGGGAACACGCCCGGTGTGACGAAGCAGCAGCAGTGGATCAAGGCCGGCGAGCGCATGGAACTGCTCGATACGCCCGGCATACTATGGCCGAAGTTCGAGGATGAGACGACAGGCAGGAAGCTGGCGCTGACCGGGGCCATCAAGGATACTGTCGTCCCACTGGATGAAGTCGCCATCTACGGCATGGAGTTCCTCATGGCGCATGACCTGGAGCGTTTCAACCGGTTCTATAATATAGATGTGTCACCGGAGGACGGCATCGTGGAGGTGTTCGATGCCATCGGCAGATCCAGGGGCCTCAAGGCCGGGGGCAACGAAATCAACTATGAAGCGGTGACCAACCGGCTGATATATGATATCCGCAACGGCAAGATCGGCAGATACACCTTCGATATGGCTGAAGAATCATGAAGACAGTGCGGGAAATAGAAGCGGAGCTCTCCGCCTTGTCCGACCTCGATGCCCTTTCTGCCTCCCCGCATGCTGCAGACGGCCGCAAAGGAGTCGTGAAACTGTTCGAGAAGCACAGGCGCCGTCTTGGGAAGGAGGCGGCACTCAGGGAGAAATTCGAAGCCATGAGCCAGTACGAAAACGAAGTGCGGCAGACCGCACAGGTCATCGCCGGTGTGGATGAGGCCGGACGCGGCCCGATTGCAGGGGAAGTGGTTGCTGCTGCAGTCATCCTGCCTGAAGGGTTCATCCTCCCGGGGCTTGATGATTCCAAAAAGCTTTCACTCAAAAAACGGATGGCCTTCCGTGAAATCATCATGCAGGAGGCGGATTACGGCATCGGCCTTGCAAGTGTCGAAGAGATAGATGCGCTCAATATATACCAGGCGAGCAGGCTTGCCATGGAGCGCGCAGTGGCGGACCTCGGTGAAAAGCCCGGACACCTCCTTGTGGACGCGATGAGGATCGATGCGGGCATCCCCGAAACATCGATCATCAAGGGGGATGCGCACTCCGTCTCCATTGCCGCTGCAAGCGTCATCGCCAAGACGGAGCGGGACATGCGCATGGAGGCATATGATAAAAAGTACCCGGGCTATGATTTTGCCTCCCATAAGGGGTATGGTACAAAGGACCACCTCAAAGCACTCGACGCCCTCGGTCCTTGTGAAATCCACCGGCAGACGTTCGAACCGGTGAAAAACATGATTCTGACGCGATGAATTTAGTTTATGCAGTTTACTTTGATGAATACCTTTTCTATAATTGAATGGTAAGGTTTAAAAAAGCTTAGGAGGATGAACATGAATATCCATGAGTATCAAGGGAAAGAAATCTTTCGCTCCATGGGCGTAGCTGTGCCCAACGGAAGTGTGGCCTATACACCTGAGGAAGCAGTGGAAGCAGCAAAGACACTCGACTCTGATGTATATGTCGTAAAAGCACAGATCCACGCGGGCGGCCGCGGCAAGGCGGGCGGCGTCAAGATCGCCAAGTCAATTGATGAAGTGAGGGAATACGCCAAGGAGCTCCTCGGCAAAGTCCTCGTCACACATCAGACCGGCCCGGAAGGCAAGGAAGTCAAGCGTCTTCTGATCGAAGAAGGCTGCGACATCCAGAATGAATACTACATCGGCTTCGTCATCGACCGTGCGACGGACCGCGTGGTATTGATGGGTTCTGAAGAAGGCGGTACGGAAATCGAGGAAGTTGCTGCAGAAACGCCTGAGAAGATCTTCAAGGAAGTCATCGACCCTGTAGTCGGTCTCATGCCGTACCAGGCGAGAAGACTGGCGTTCAACATCAACATCCCGAAGGAATCCGTAGGCAAAGCAGCCAAACTCATGCTTTCCCTATACAATGTGTTCACAGAAAAGGATTGTTCCATTGTAGAAATCAACCCGCTTGTCACTACAGGCGAGGGCGGTGTGCTGGCACTCGATGCGAAGGTCAACTTCGATGCAAACGCGCTGTTCAGAAACAAGGATATTGTGGAACTCCGTGACCTGGATGAAGAAGATCCTAAGGAAATCCAGGCATCCAAATACGATCTTTCATATGTTGCGCTCGACGGAAACATCGGCTGCATGGTCAATGGTGCAGGACTCGCGATGGCAACAATGGATACGATCAACCACTTCGGCGGCAGACCGGCGAACTTCCTCGATGTAGGGGGCGGCGCGACGACCGAAAAGGTAACCGAAGCATTCAAGATCATCCTCGGAGATGAGGGTGTTGAAGGCATTTTCGTCAACATTTTCGGCGGTATCATGAAGTGTGATGTCATTGCTGAAGGTGTCGTAGAAGCCGTGAAGAATGTCGGTCTCGAAATCCCGCTCGTTGTGCGTCTTGAGGGTACGAATGTCGACAGGGGCAAGGAAATCCTGGCGGAATCCGATTTCGACATCATCCCAGCCAGCACGATGGCTGAAGGTGCCCAGAAGATCATCGAAGCGGTCAACGAAAATAAATAATAACGGAGGAATCTACTGTGGGTGTATTTATTGATAAGGATACTAAAGTCCTAGTTCAAGGTATTACTGGATCAACGGCACTGTTCCATACTAAACAGATGCTCGAATATGGTACTCAGATCGTGGCTGGTGTGACACCAGGCAAAGGCGGCCAGGAAGTCGAAGGCGTGCCTGTGTTCAATACGGTCGAAGAAGCGAAGAAGGAAACCGGAGCATCCGTCTCCGTCATCTACGTGCCTGCACCATTTGCTGCAGATGCGATCGTGGAATGTGCAGATGCAGAACTGGATCTTGCCATCTGCATCACCGAGCATATCCCTGTACTTGATATGGTCAAGGTGAAGCGCTATCTGGAAGGCAAGAAGACACGCCTTGTCGGCCCGAACTGTCCGGGTGTCATTACTGCAGATGAATGCAAGATCGGCATCATGCCGGGCTACATTCATAAAAAAGGCCACGTCGGCGTAGTCAGCCGTTCAGGCACACTGACGTATGAAGCGGTACATCAGCTGACTGAAGCAGGCATCGGCCAGACGACAGCTGTCGGAATCGGCGGCGACCCTGTAAACGGTACGGACTTCATCGATGCGCTGAAAGCATTCAATGAAGATCCTGAAACAGAAGCGGTTGTCATGATCGGTGAAATCGGTGGTACGGCTGAAGAAGAAGCGGCAGAATGGGTCAGAGACAATATGACCAAGCCTGTTGTCGGCTTCATCGGCGGTGTAACTGCGCCTCCAGGAAAACGCATGGGACACGCAGGTGCCATCATTTCCGGCGGCAAGGGTACTGCAGACGAAAAGATCAAGACGATGAACGCATGCGGCATTGAAACTGCAGACACACCATCTGAAATCGGGGAGACACTCATTTCCCGCATCAAAAAAGAAGATGGTCTCTACGAGAAGTGCCTCACTGTAAAATAAATGTCACATGGTTCATGGAACCGATTGGAAAACACGGAATCCCACACGGGATTCCGTGTTTTTTTGCATTTTATTCCATTATATTTAATCGAATGGTAAACCGTATCCCGGCCGATTTCTTCTATAATTATCATTATGGAACAGGAGGGATCGGATGGATCTATTACGGTTGAGTTTTGCAGGGGTGACACCGCACGAATACAAGGTACTGGCCGGTGGCGGGAAGATGGGAGCCGCCGGCGGACTCCGGGAAAAGGTTTCCCGGGCCGAAAGAATGGATAGAGGGAGGGTGATGGGAATGCTCGAATCCAAGGGGATCGGGTACATCACCATGGAGGATGCAGAATATCCGGCCCTATTGAAGCAGATCTATGATCCGCCGCTCGTCCTCTACTATCGTGGGAACATCAGCCTGCTTGAAAAGCGGATGCTCGGCATCGTGGGCAGCAGGAAGGCGACTGCCTACACGCGGATCGTGCTTCAGAACATCATACCGGAGATCCATGGGCTGGCGGTCGTCTCTGGGCTGGCCTACGGTGCGGATGATATGGCGCACAATACGGCAATGGCACATGGCCTCGACACGGTTGGCGTGCTCGCATTCGGGCATGACATCCATTATCCGCGCAGCACCCGTGACACCCGGAACAGGATGGAGCGCGATGGCCTTGTGATCAGCGAGTACCCGCCGGATGTGCAGATAGCCAAATGGCGCTTCGTCGCCCGCAACAGGATCATCGCAGGAATGTCCATGGGTGTCCTCGTCACCGAGGCGGAAGCAAAGAGCGGCAGCCTGATCACACTGGATATGGCCCTCAATGAGAACAGGCACACCTACTGCATCCCTGGAAACATCCATGCGCCCCAGTCGAAGGGGACGAACGGAAGGCTCCGGGAGGGGGCAAAGATGGTGCTCTCGGGAGAGGATATAATGGAAGATTTCTGAAGTCCATTTTCATGGATAAAAGAAAATTTAAAATCTATTATAGTTGACAAACAATTTTACTTCACTGTATTATTTGGATTTGAAAACACAAACGAAGGAGGCAATCGGCCTGTGGCAGATAATCTGGTTATTGTAGAATCGCCTGCGAAAGCTAAGACGATAGAAAAATACCTCGGCAAACGATACAAAGTCGTTGCATCGATGGGTCACGTACGCGATTTGCCTCGCAGTCAAACGGGGATAGACACTGAAAACAATTATGAACCCAAATACATCACCATTCGCGGCAAGGGGCCTCTTCTCAAGGATTTGAAGAAAGAAGCCAAAAAAGCGAAAAAGATATTCTTGGCAAGTGACCCGGACCGCGAAGGCGAAGCTATCGCATGGCATTTGAGCCATGCACTAGGAGATGACAAGGAATACTACAGGGTGGTATTCAACGAAATTACGAAAGATGCGGTGAAGGAGAGCTTCAAGCATCCGGGCTCGATCAATCAGAAGCTCGTGGATGCGCAGCAGGCACGCCGTATACTCGACCGGCTCGTCGGCTACAACATTTCACCTGTGCTGTGGAAGAAGGTTAAGAAGGGGCTGTCGGCAGGACGTGTCCAATCTGTAGCACTGAAGATGGTCATCGACCGTGAAAATGAAATCAGGGAATTCAAGCCTGAAGAATACTGGACGATTACAGGTCTTTTCAAATACGGTAAAAACAACTTTGAAGGGAAGTTCAACCGGCTCGCCAACGAAAAGATCAAGCTGAAGACAAAAGAGGATGTAGATCATGTGCTGTCACAGCTTGAAGGCGACCAGTTCAATGTGGACTCGGTGGAGAAGAAGGAAAAGAAACGCTATCCGTCGAAACCGTTCACGACTTCCTCCCTCCAGCAGGAAGCGGCAAGAAAGCTGAACTTCAAGGCGCGCAAGACGATGATGGTCGCTCAGCAGCTCTATGAAGGAATAGACATCAAGAAGGCCGGAACAGTAGGTCTGATCACCTATATGAGGACGGATTCCACCAGGATTTCACCCGTTGCCCAGCAGGAAGCGGTCGACTATATAGAAGGAGAATACGGCAATAAATTCGTTGGAGCAAAGCCTTCCGCGAAAAAGGCGGAAGGCAGCCAGGATGCCCACGAGGCAGTCCGGCCGACAAGTGCGAACCGGACGCCGGCCAACATGAAGCAGTACCTCTCCCGCGACCAGTACAGGTTGTACAAGCTGATCTGGGATCGCTTCATCGCCAGCATGATGGCTCCGGCCATTCTGGACACTGTCCGTATGGAACTGTCGAATAACGGCGTCATCTTCAGGAGCAATGGCCAGACGATCAAGTTCAAAGGCTTCATGCAGATTTATATCGAAGGCAGTGATGACGGGGAAGAAGACCTGAACAACCGTCTGCCGGAAATTGCCGAAGGCGAGACGGTCAAGTCCGACAAGATCGATCCGAACCAGCACTTCACCCAGCCGCCGCCGCGGTATACGGAAGCAAGGCTCGTCAAGACCCTGGAGGAACAGGGGATCGGCCGTCCATCCACTTATGCACCAACATTGGACACGATCCAGAAGAGAAATTATGTCAAAATCGACCAGAAACGTTTCATCCCCACCGAACTCGGGGAAATCGTCAACCAGTCGGTGACACAATACTTCCCCGATATCATAGAGGTGGAATTCACACGGTCCATGGAGAAGAACCTGGATGATATCGCCGAAGGCGAAGCATCATGGGTTGCGGTCATAGATGATTTCTACAAGGATTTCGAGCCTCAGGTGGAGCGTGCCGACGAAGAGATGGAAAAGATTGAAATCAAGGATGAACCGGCAGGCGAGGACTGCGAGAAATGCGGCTCCCCGATGGTCTACAAGATGGGGCGCTATGGAAAGTTCATGGCCTGCTCGAACTTCCCGGACTGCCGCAATACGAAGGCGATCGTCAAAACCATCGGCGTGAAATGTCCGAAGTGCAGTGAAGGTGATGTCGTCGAGAGGAAATCCAAAAAGAACCGGATATTCTACGGATGCGACCGCTATCCGGAATGCGACTTCATTTCCTGGGATCGTCCGATCGGCAGGAACTGTCCGAAATGTGACCACTATCTTGTGGAAACCAAAAAGGGCAAGACGGCCAAAGTGAAATGTACAAACTGTGATTATGAAGAAAAAGCCGAGTAGTACAGGTACCCATATCCTGATATGGGTATTTTTGTTGGAGAAAGAACAAAATATTGAAAACATTCGATTTATTTTGTGTAAATTACAGTCAAATAGGTTATTATATATTATTGGATACTGAATCGGCTGTCGGAGTGCCGGAACGAAGGTATTGGTTGATGAATTTTTTGGAATTGTGATAAGATTCTGATAAAGGAGATGGTGGAATGGATCATCTGGGGAATTTCATGGAACAGCTCATATATCAGCGCAACCTTTCCTCCCACACGGTCAGCAACTATAAGCGGGATATCAATGAGTTTCTCAGGTTCCTCACCCAGGAGGGGCTGGACATTGAAACGTTCAAGTACATGGATGCCAGGAACTATCTCAACATGCTTTATCAGAAACAATTGAAGAAATCCACAGTGTCCAGAAAAATATCGGCGCTCAGAAGCTTCTACAACTACCTGATCGACAAAGGGATCCGCAATTCGAACCCCTTTACGAACCTGCCGAACCCGAAACGGGATAAGCCCTTGCCGGGCTTCCTGTACGAGAATGAAATACGCGGGCTTTTCGACTCCCTGGATCAGGATTCTAAAATGTACGAACGGGATAGGGCCATACTGGAACTGCTCTATGCGACCGGCATGCGGGCCTCTGAACTGCTCGGCCTCACATTGTCGCATATCGACTTCGACCACGGGCTGCTCAAGGTGCGCGGAAAGGGCAACAAGGAAAGGGTGCTGCCTTTTGGCACCCATGCTTCCGAAGCCCTGAAGGCCTACATCGAAAAGCACGATCAGGCAATTGAGGCGAATGGGGCATTATGGATCAACCAGAGGAACGGTCCCCTGACCGACAGAGGCCTCCGGTATGTCATCGATATGATGGTCAAAAGGAGCGCAAGCGACCTCCACCTCCATCCGCACAAGATCAGGCACAGCTTTGCGACACATATGCTGAACAATGGTGCTGACCTCAGGGCGGTGCAGGAACTGCTCGGCCATGAATCGCTGTCGACGACCCAGAAGTATACGCATGTGTCGAAGGAACAGCTCAGAAAGACCTATCTCGCGCATCATCCAGCTAATCAGAAGAGGTGAAATCATGGCAATAAAAGGGACAACGATATTTGCCATACGGCATAAGGACAAGATGGCAATGGCCGGAGACGGCCAGGTGACGCTCGGCAACCAGGTGGTGATGAAGCATTCCGCACGCAAGGTCAGACGCCTTTTCGACGACAAGGTCGTTGCAGGGTTTGCCGGCAGCGTTGCAGATGCATTCACACTGTTTGAAAAATTCGAAGCGAACCTGTATGCCTATAACGGCAATCTTACACGGGCGGCTGTCGAGCTCGCCAAGGAATGGCGGGGCGACAAGATCCTCAGACAGCTTGAGGCCATGCTGATCGTCATGGATAAGGAGACGCTGCTTCTGGTCAGCGGCACGGGCGAGGTTATAGAACCGGATGACGGCATCCTCGCTATCGGCAGCGGTGGCAATTTTGCACTGAGCGCCGGCCGCGCGATGAAGCTTCACGGCGACAATCTGGATGCCCCGACGATAGCGCGGGACAGCCTGCTGATCGCGAGTGAAATCTGCGTCTTCACGAATGACCATATAATTGTAGAAACGATTGAATAAAAGGAGCGTTTGAATTGAGACAAAATCTTACTCCCAGGGAGATCACTGCCAAACTCGATGATGACATCATCGGCCAGCAGGAAGCCAAGCGGAAAGTGGCGATTGCAATGCGCAACCGCTACCGCCGCATGCAGCTCGAGTCTTCATTGAAGGACGAAGTTGTGCCCAAGAATATACTGATGATCGGACCGACTGGAGTCGGCAAGACGGAAATCGCCAGAAGGATGGCAAAGCTTACAGGCGCACCGTTTTCGAAAGTGGAGGCGACGAAGTTCACTGAAGTCGGATATGTCGGCAGGGATGTCGAAAGCATGGTGCGTGATCTGGTGGAAGCAAGCGTCCGCATGGTCAAGGAAGAGAAGATGAAGATGGTCGAGGAGGATGCGCGGAAGCTTGCGGAAGAACGCCTTGTAGGTCTTCTTGCACCAGGTGAGAAGCGCAGGCAGACGAACTCCAATCCTTTCGAGATGTTCATGAACCAGCAGTCAGAGGAGGAGTATGAGGAAGTGACGCCCGAAGTAAGGGCGAAGCGCATGAACCTTCGGGAAAAGCTCTCCTCCGGCATGCTGGAGGATGAAGAGGTCACCATCGAAGTCGAACAGGAGCAGAATCCGATGGGCATGATGATGCCAGGCATGGATGAGGGCGGCATGCAGGATATGCTCAAGCAGTTCATGCCGAAGAAGAAGCACAAGCGCACCATGCCGGTCAGGAAGGCAAGGGAATATCTGAAGCGTGAAGAGGCCGAGAAGATCGTCGATACCGACAATGTCAACGACGAAGCGATATCGCTTGCCGAGACGATGGGCATCATCTTCATCGACGAGATGGACAAGATCGCCAAAGGCGGGCAGAATACCGGGGACGTTTCCCGGGAAGGTGTCCAGAGGGACATCCTGCCGATCGTCGAAGGCAGTACGGTACAGACCAAGTACGGTCCGATAGATACCGAGCATATCCTCTTCATCGGTGCCGGTGCCTTCCATGTCGCCAAACCGAGCGATCTGATCCCGGAACTCCAAGGGCGTTTCCCGATCCGTGTCGAACTCGACAAGCTCAAGGCTGAGGACTTCGTCAAAATATTGTCCGAGCCGCAGAGTTCACTGCTCAAACAGTATGAAGCGCTTCTGAAGACGGAGGAAGTGACCATTTCCTTTACTGAGGAAGCCATCACGGAGATAGCAGAAATCGCCTTTGAAGTGAACAGTGATACGGATGACATCGGTGCAAGGCGCCTCCACACGATCCTCGAGACCCTGCTTGAGGAGTTGCTGTTCGAAGCGAGCGGCATGCAGGGGACGCATGTGGAGATCACCCGGCAGTACGTGGAATCGAAGCTGAACAACATCAAGTCCGACAAGAATCTAAGTGCATTTATCTTATAACCTAAAAGGAGAATTACCATGAGCAACCTACTACAGAAAACAAGAGATATCAACAAGCTGATCCAGAGTCATCAAGGTGTGAAAGTCGATTTCAAGGAAGTATCGGAAAAGGTGAGCGGCGTGCTCGAGTGCAACGTCTTCATCGTTTCACGGAAAGGAAAACTGCTGGGCTACGGCATCAACCAGAAGATCGAGAACGACCGCATCGTTGAAATGCTCGAAGCGAGAAGGTTCCCTGAGGAATATGTCGAAAAGATCATGAAGATTAATGAAACCCAGGAGAACATCGAGTTCGAAGATGAACTGACAGTCTTCCCTACGGAAGATTCCTTCCAGGATTCCGAAACATGCATCCTGCCGATCTTCGGCGGCGGAGAGCGCCTCGGCACACTCGTGCTTGGCCGCATATCCAAACAGTTCGAAGAAGATGACCTTGTGTTGGCAGAGTATGCCGGTACTGTCGTAGGAATGGAGATTCTCCGTGAAAAGCAGGAGGAAATAGAGCAGAAGGCACGTGACAAGGCGAGCATCGCCATGGCAATCCGTTCCCTCTCCTATTCCGAGCGTGAAGCGATCGAGCACATCTTCGACGAGCTGGATGCGGATGAAGGCCTCCTGGTCGCCTCCAAAGTTGCTGACCGCGTGGGCATTACACGCTCCGTCATCGTCAACGCACTGCGCAAGCTGGAGAGTGCGGGCGTCATCGAATCGCGTTCCCTCGGCATGAAAGGCACCTTCATCAAGGTCAAAAAAGAGGACTTCCTGCCTGAACTTAGAAAAGAAAGCTGATTGGAACGAATCAGGGGTTTGATTTAATGGTTGGAATATGTTATATTATTCAAGGCTGAAAATAGCCCATCACACACAGTATGGTGAATTGGAGACAGGTGCCTTACGGTCGTTTCCAAAGCTGTACTGGAGGAAAAACCAAAGGAGGAAATATCATGGCAGTAATTACTATGAAGCAACTGCTTGAAGCTGGTGTACACTTCGGTCACCAGACACGCCGTTGGAATCCGAAAATGAAGAGATACATCTTCACGGAAAGAAACGGCATCTACATCATCGATCTGCAGAAGACAGTCAAAAAAGTAGGAGAGGCTTACGACTTCGTAAAAAGCATCTCTGAAGAAGGCGGAAAAGTCCTTTTTGTCGGTACTAAGAAGCAGGCACAGGACGCAATCAAGGAAGAAGCGGAGCGCGCTGGTCAACTTTATGTCAACCAGAGATGGCTCGGTGGTATCCTGACGAACTACAAAACAATTTCAAAGCGTATCAAACGCATCTCTGAAATCGAGAAAATGGAAGCAGACGGCATCTTCGATGTACTTCCTAAGAAGGAAGTCATGGAACTCCGTAAAGAGTACACACGTCTGAACAAATTCCTCGGCGGTATCCGTGAGATGAAGGAAATGCCGAAGGCACTCTTCATCGTCGACCCTAGAAAAGAGCGCAACGCGATCATGGAAGCGAAGAAACTCAACATTCCAATCGTTGCGATGGTCGATACAAACTGTGATCCGGACGAGATCGACTATGTCATTCCTGCAAACGATGACGCCATCCGTGCAGTCAGACTGATGACAAGCAAAATGGCTGATGCAGTACTGGAAGGCCAGCAGGGCGTATCCGACCAGGAGATCGCTGCTGAGCAGAACATCGACATGGAAGAAGGCTCCGAAGAGGAGACTGTCGAAGCGGGCGAAAGCAAATAAAGCATTAATCAACGGTGATAAGTTCCTTATTCTTATCACCTTTTTTAAAAGACCGGGGAGTGTTCCCGGTCTGTATAAAATATGATTCCAGGAGGATGGAAAATGGCTATTTCTGCAAAATTGGTTAAAGAACTACGTGAAAAAACTGGTGCTGGAATGATGGACTGCAAGAAGGCACTCCAGGAAACTGATGGTGACATCGACAAAGCGGCAGACTATCTCCGTGAAAAAGGCATCTCCAAAGCTGCCAAGAAAGCGGACCGCATCGCTGCTGAAGGCATCGTGCACGTCGCTTCCAAAGGCAATGACGGCGTCATCGTCGAAATCAACTCCGAAACGGACTTTGTTGCACGCAACGAAGAATTCCAAAAACTCGTCAAAGATATCGCGGAGCATATCCTTGATACTAAACCAGCCGACATCGAAGCACTCAATGCTTCAGAAATGAACGGCAAGAAAGTCGAAGACGTCATGAATGAAGCAGTGGCTAAAATCGGGGAGAAACTCACCCTCAGAAGATTCGCACTCGCTGAGAAGACGGACAATGATGCATTCGGCGAATACCTCCACATGGGCGGCCGCATCGGTGTGCTGACACTTGTTGAAGGTTCCACTGACGATGCAGCAGCGAAAGATGTTGCGATGCACGCAGCAGCCCTGAACCCTAAATATGTCTCCAAAGATGAAGTATCCCAGGATGAACTCGAGCATGAAAGGGAAGTCCTCAAGCAGCAGGCGCTGAACGAAGGCAAGCCTGAGAAGATCGTCGACAAGATGGTGGAAGGCAGAATGCGCAAGTATCTTGAAGAAATCTGCATCGTCGACCAGCCATTCGTCAAGGATTCCGATCAGACTGTTGAACAGTTCCTGAAATCCAAAGGCGGCGCCCTGAAAACTTTCATCCGCTTCGAAGTGGGCGAAGGTCTTGAAAAGAGACAGGAAAACTTTGCTGATGAAGTGATGGGTCAAGTGAATAAATAATAAAAAGACACTTCGGTGTCTTTTTTTCAGATGAGAAAATTTATTCTTCTTGTCATCATGTGCCACATGGGTGGCCCATATGCTTTTTGGATTGAATATTAAATTATGTAAGGATGGAGACATATGCCTGAGACTTCCAAATACAAACGTATCGTACTGAAATTGAGTGGTGAGGCCTTGGCCGGTGAAGATGGCTTCGGCATCAACCCGGTCGTGATCAAGAATATCGCCAAACAGGTGAAAGAAGCCAAGGATCTTGGTGTGGAGATTGCCGTCATCGTCGGCGGCGGAAACATCTGGCGCGGGAAGGTCGGCAGCGACCTCGGTATGGACCGTGGCACAGCCGATTACATGGGCATGCTCGCCACCGTCATGAATTCCCTGGCACTGCAGGACAGCCTGGAGCAGATGGACTGTGAGACCCGGGTGCTCACTTCAATAGAAATGAAGCAGGTGGCTGAACCCTATATAAGAAGACGTGCAATCAGGCATCTTGAAAAGGGCCGCATCGTCATCTTCGCAGCAGGTATAGGAAATCCGTACTTCTCCACTGATACGACTGCGGCACTCCGTGCAGCAGAAGTGGAGGCCGATGTGATCCTGATGGGCAAGAACAACGTGGATGGTGTCTATTCCGCCGATCCGAAACTCGACGGCAATGCACACAAGTACGATACACTCACCTATATGGAAATGCTGCAGGAGAACCTGCAGGTCATGGATGCGACCGCTTCATCCTTTTGTATGGACAATGACATACCGCTTGTGGTATTTTCGATTACAGAAGACGGCAATATAAAACGTGCTGTATCAGGCGAAACGATTGGTACAGAAATCAAAAAGTAATGGGAGAGAAAGAAAATGAGTGAATCAGTCTTAAAAGATGCCAAGTCAAAAATGCAGAAGTCACTGGAAAGCTTGAGCAGGGAACTTGCTACAATCCGTACAGGCCGTGCAAACTCCAACATGCTCGACCGTGTGACGGTGGACTATTACGGTGCGCCGACCCCCGTCAATCAGCTCGCAGGCATCTCTGTGCCTGAAGCACGGATGCTCACAGTGACACCATACGACAAAGGTTCGGTCGATGATGTCCTGAAGGCCATCCAGCAGGCCGATCTTGGTGTAAATCCTACAAGCGACGGCACGATGATCCGCATCACCGTCCCACAGCTGACGGAGGAACGCCGCAAGGAATTCGTCAAGGATGCGCGCAAGGAAGGCGAGAATGCCAAAGTTGCCGTCCGCAACATCAGACGTGATGCGAACGACGAATTGAAGCGTCTTGAAAAAGATGGCGAACTGACTGAAGATGACCTCAGAAGCTATACAGAAGATGTACAGCAGCTGACGAATGACTACATCGATCAGATCGACAAGATGTGTGACGAAAAAGAAACCGACATCATGGAAGTCTGAATCATCATTCCAGGGCAGGATTTTCCTGCCTGTTTTTTTATGTTCTCTCTGTTATATGGTAGAATAAAGTGATTGAGGACACGATATTATCAATGTATACTAATAATTATAATGCTTCAGGAGGATTGTTATGTTTGGTTGGAAGAAGCAAAAGAGAACCGGTTCCGAAAAAGAGCTGCCTGAACATATCGCCATCATCATGGATGGCAATGGCAGGTACGCCAAACAGAAAAATAAACCACGGGTAAACGGTCATTATGAAGGCATGCAGAATGTAAAGCGCATCACAAGGCATGCTTCAGATCTCGGCATCAAGTATCTGACTCTATATGCTTTTTCCACGGAGAACTGGTCGCGGCCGAAAAGCGAAGTGAACTATCTGATGAAACTGCCGGGGGATTTCCTCGGAACGTTTCTGCCGGAACTCATAGAGAAGAACGTCAAGGTAACCACCATAGGCAATTTGGACGCCCTGCCGATACATACGAGAAAAGCCGTACAGCAGGCGGTCGACAAGACTTCCCTCAATACGGGACTCAACCTCATCTTCGCCCTCAACTATGGCGGGCGGGATGAGCTCATCCAGGCATTTAGGAAGATGGCACACGATGTTGAAGACGGCAATCTCGCCCCGGAAGATATTACGGCTGAGATGGTGGACCACCATCTCATGACATGCACAATCCCCGATCCCGAAATGCTGATCCGCACAAGCGGTGAATACAGGCTGAGCAATTTCCTGCTGTGGCAGTCATCATACAGTGAGCTTTTTTTCACTGAGACGCTATGGCCTGAATTTACAACAGAAGAACTCGATCAGATGATTTCACAGTACAGGAAACGTGAGAGAAGGTTCGGGGGACTTAACAAAGAGGAGGAATGACATGAAGACGCGGACGATAACAGCGATCATCGCCTTATCAATATTTGTACCCATTGTCGTTTTGGGCTCATGGCCCCTGCTGATTACAGTCTTCCTTCTGGCCTATACAGCACTGTATGAAATACTCAAGATGAACCGTATCCACATTTTCTCGATTCCGGGGATGCTCTCAATGGTGGCGCTCTTCATCGTCATGATGCCACAGGAATCCTATATGCCCTATATATCGATGTTCCAGGTCGACCTGATCATCGTCATGGCACTGCTCATGCTGAGTTTCACCGTCATCAGCAAGAATAGGTTCTCCTTCGTGGATATGGGATTCTGCGTACTTGCAGTGGCGTATGTCGGCATCGGCTTCATGTATTTCTACGAAACGCGGGAAGAGGGGATCATCTACATACTGTACGGTCTGCTGATCGTCTGGGTCACCGACACAGGCGCCTATCTTTTCGGCCGTGCACTGGGGAGAAGGAAGCTATGGCCCCAGATCAGCCCAAACAAGACGCTGGAAGGCTTTCTTGGAGGCATATTCTGCAGCGTCCTGCTGGCTCTCCTGTTCTATCTGATGGGCTGGATTGAAGGCGTACATGTCCTCCTGTTCCTGCTGCTTACAATGATACTGAGTATGTTCGGACAGCTCGGGGACCTTGTGGAATCCGCATTGAAGCGCCATTTTGACGTCAAGGATTCAGGGCGTCTGCTGCCGGGTCATGGCGGTGTGCTGGACCGTTTCGACAGCTTCATCTTCGTCCTGCCCCTGATGAACATTTTACCGATCATAACTTAATCCAGAATACAGGTGAATCATATGAAAAAAATTTCCATACTTGGTGCAACAGGCTCCATCGGGACACAGGCGCTGACAGTCATAGGGAACAACCCTGAGCAGTTCGAACTCGGCAGCATCTCGATCGGCAGGAATATAGAGGGTCTTGAGAAGATCCTTGAATCATTCAGGCCGAAGCTTGTGAGCGTGATGAAGGACTCGGACCGCCTAGAGTTGAAAGGCAGGTATCCCGATATCGAGTTCATATGTGGCCGGGAGGGACTCATGGCGGTTGCAGCCGATGACGCGGATATCCTGCTCACAGCTGTAATGGGCAGCGTCGGCCTTGGTCCGACCCTGGCTGCAATCGACGCGGGCAAGGACATTGCACTTGCAAACAAGGAGACGCTTGTTGCCGCAGGCGAAATCGTAATGGAGAGGGCCAGGGAGAAGGGCGTCTCGATCATTCCCGTCGATTCGGAGCATTCTGCAATATTCCAGTGCCTGAGGGGTGAGGACCTGCGTGAAATGAAGCGCATCATCCTGACTGCAAGCGGGGGATCATTCAGGGACCTCTCGAGGGAGGGACTCCGGGATGTGACACTCGAGCACGCACTCGACCATCCCAACTGGTCGATGGGCCGCAAGATTACGATCGATTCCGCGACAATGATGAACAAGGGACTTGAAGTCATCGAGGCCAAATGGCTCTTTGATGCGGAAGTGGATCAGATTTCCACAATCCTGCACCGGGAGAGTACGATCCATTCCATGGTCGAGTTCGTCGACAACAGCATCATGGCACAGATGGGGACGCCTGATATGAAGACGGCCATCCAGTTTGCATTCAGCCATCCGAAAAGGCTGCCGATGGATAATCCCATGGACCTCGATGCCCTCAGCCAGCTCAATTTCAAACCGATGGATCTTGAGCGGTTCCGGATGCTTGCACTCGCATATGATGCCCTTCGTACAGGCGGCACGATGCCAGCTGTCATGAATGCCGCGAACGAATACGCAGTGAACCGTTTCCTTGAGGGGGAAATATCCTTTTTGGAAATCGAGGAGATTGTGGAGTCGCGCATGTATGGCCATGAGGCAGTTCAGAACCCGGATCTCGATACGATTCTCTACTACGACCGGCTCTACAAGTCTGATATGAGGTGATGAAATGACCGGCATTTTAGCTTTTATTGTTGTCTTTGGTGTGCTGGTGACGGTTCACGAACTCGGACACCTGATCTTTGCCAAACGGGCCGGTATCATGTGTCCCGAATTTGCCATCGGCATGGGACCGAAGATATTTTCACATAAATATAATGATACGCTCTATACCGTACGGCTGTTGCCCGTCGGCGGCTATGTGCGGATGGCTTCCGAAGAGATGGAAGTCAATCCATTGAATGCCGGCATGCGTGTACAGCTCAAGGTGGATGAAAAGGATGACATCACGCATATCATCCTCGATGACAAGCACAACTTCACCCAGATAGAGGAAGTGGAAGTGATCGAATCCGATATCACGAAAGAGATGTACATCCGCGCGACCCGTCTCCATGATGGAGAGGAGGTCACCTATAACCTGGCGCACGAAGCCTACTTCGTCGAGAATTCGCAATTGGAGCGCATCGCGCCAAAGGAGTCGCGTTTCGAGTCTAAGTCGGTCGGACACCGGTTCATGACGCTTGCTGCGGGACCGCTGATGAACTTCGTCCTGGCATTCGTCCTCTTCACGGTGCTGTTCTATGTGCAGGGGAAACCCACGGATGAAGCGGTCGTCGGTTTTGTTGCAGAGGATACACCTGCTGAGGAAGCGGGTCTCCAGGAAGGGGATCGCCTCGAAACCATCAATGGTGAAACCGTGGATGACTGGAATGATATGTCTGCCATCATCCAGGAGCAGGGTGAACAGCCGCTCGATATTGAAGTGGCCAATGACGGTGAATCTCGGACAGTGGAGATGACGCCGGTCGTCGAAACTACGGAGCTCCCGGATGGTGAAACGTCGGAAAGGCTCATCATCGGCATCGGAGCCGAGATGGAGCGCGGTATGTTCTCCCCGATACTGTGGGGTGCAGAGCAGACCGTCCAGATGAGCACCATGATTTTTGATCTGGTGGTCAATATGTTTTTGAGCATATTTGAGGGGACATTCTCCTTTGATATGCTGAACGGACCGGTCGGCATATACAAGGTGACGGAGGAGGTGGCGGCCCAGGGGCTGATCACACTGATAAACTTCACCGCCATACTGAGCGTCAACCTTGGCATCATGAACCTGCTGCCGATTCCGGCACTTGACGGGGGACGCATCCTGTTCGTCCTCTATGAAGGCATCTTCAGGAAACCTTTGAACAAGAAGGTGGAACTGAACATCCAGCTGGTTGGTGTGCTGTTCCTGCTGATGGTCATGATCCTTGTAACATGGAACGACATAAAGACATTTTTCCTTTAGGAGTGAAATGAATGAGACAATCCAGAATGTTTATACCAACAATGCGTGAAACGCCGCAGGATGCTGACAGCCTGAGCCACCGCCTGATGCTGAAATCGGGGATGATCAAGCAGATGGCAAGTGGCATATATACCTATCTGCCGATCACCAAGCTCGTTCTGAACAACATCGAACAGATCGTCAGGGAAGAGATGAACGACATCGACGGTGTGGAGATCCATATGCCTGTGCTGCATCCGAAGGAACTATGGCAGGAGTCCGGCCGCTGGGAGGCGTACGGCAGTGAACTGATGCGCATGAAGGACCGCCACGAGCGCGATTTCGCCCTCGGTCCGACACATGAGGAAATCGTGACGGCGCTATTGCGCGACGAATTGAAGAGCTACAAGAAGCTCCCGTTGACCCTGTTCCAGATCCAGACGAAATTCCGGGATGAACTCCGTCCACGGTATGGACTTTTGCGCGGACGTGAATTCATCATGAAGGATGCCTACTCCTTCCACAGCAACGAAGCGTCACTGGATGAAACATATCATGATATGTACAAGGCCTATTCGAACATCTTCAGCCGCGTTGGATTGAATTACCGTGCAGTCGAAGCGGATTCCGGAGCAATCGGCGGCAGCCATACCCATGAATTCATGGCGCTTGCGGACATCGGCGAAGATACGATCGCCTACACCGATGGCAGCAACTATGCAGCAAACATCGAGAAGGCGGGATGTCCGATACCGGAAGTTGAGGAATTGAACAGCGACAGGGAAGTCGAGAAGGTGGCGACACCAGCTGTCTCCACATGCAGCTCCCTTGCAGAATTCCTCGACATCACCTTGGAGGAGACGACGAAGACGATGATCATGCGTGTCGATAATGACTACGTGATGATCCTGCTCCGTGGAGACCATGAGCTGAATGATGTGAAGCTCAAGTCCCACTTCGGAACCGATGACATTGACTTTGCCACCGATGAAGAGATCGAGAACCTGCTGAGTGCTTCGCCAGGGAGCCTTGGACCGGTGGGGACGGACCTGCCGGTATACCTGGACCACCAGGTCAGGAATATGCAGGACTATCCGACAGGGGCGAACGAGAGCGGATATCATTTCATCAATGTCAATCATGGTCGGGATTTCGAAGTTGAAGCGTTCGGAGATTTCCGTTTCATCACCGAAGGTGAAATGGCACAGGACGGCAGCGGTCCGGTCAAGTTCATGAGGGGCATCGAAGTCGGCCAGGTATTTAAACTGGGCACCAAGTATTCCGAAGCGATGAACCTGAATGTACTCGATGAGAATGGCAGAAGCGTGCCTGTACTCATGGGCTGCTATGGCGTCGGCATTTCCCGCACCCTGTCCGCCATCATCGAAAGCCATCATGACGACCGGGGCATCATCTGGCCGAAGGCCGTCACGCCGTTCGATGTGCATATCATCACCGCCAACCCTAAGGACAAGCAAGCAGCGGAAATCGCAGAGACCCTCTATGAAGATCTTGGAAAGCACTATCGTGTGCTGTACGATGACAGGAAAGAGCGCGCAGGTGTGAAATTCGCAGACTCCGACCTGATCGGCCTGCCGTACAGGATCGTTGTCGGCCGCGCCGCCAAAGAGGGGAAAGTGGAAGTGAAGGCAAGGGACAGTGAAGAATCCATGGAACTGTCCATCGATGACGTGAAGCAGTATCTGGAAGTGAACTATTAAAAGAAGTTGGGCGCGTAAATCCTGGATTTACGCGCTTTTATAGGAGTGTTGCAAGTGAAGGGAAAGGACCAGTTCAACATCCTGCTCGAACAGGCAGGCATCAGGGGAAATGAAGACTATCTGGCCACGGGGACATTGAAGAAGGTCGTGTCCGATGATGATAGAAGACTGTGGGAGTTCCACCTGCATTTCGAACAGATGATACCTGCCTCCTTAAGGAGCATGATGGAAAAAAGCATCGAGGATGCCTTTTCGAATATCGCAGATACGAAGTTGGTCATTTCTGCAGACCATTACACGGATAAGGATGTCATCGACTATCTGGAGTATGCCCTCATCAACATCAATGTCAATGAGAACATCCGCTTCCAGCTGCTCAACTGTGACAAGCAGTTCAAGGGCGGCGTTTTGGCGTTTTCAGTACAGAATGAAATTGAAGTGGCACATTTCAACAAGCATATCAACGGCAACCTCACCGATGCCTACACCACGTACGGCATGCCGATCAGTGCAGTGGAATTCCATGCCGACAAGGCGCTCGATACCGATCGCCGGACGAAGCTTGAGGCACGCCTGAAAGAAGAGAAGACGGAACTCGTACAGGGCTTCATCGAACAGCAGAAGGATAATGAAGCGGAGATGAAGCAACAGCAGGAAACGGTCGTCAAGCAGATCGGCAAATCCATGAACATGAATGATATCCGCCCGCTTGAAACGGTTGTGGAGGAAGAGTTCAACGTCAAGGTTGAAGGGGTCATCTTCGATTCTGAAGTCAGGGAACTCCGGACCGGACGCAAGATACTCCAGCTGAAGATCACCGACTACACCGATTCGATCGCCGCGAAGATGTTCTCGCGGCATGGCAAGAATGACGATGCCGTCTTCGATGCCCTGTCGAAGAACGACTGGGTGGTCATCGAAGGCAACGTGGAATACGATGAATTTTCAAGGGATATGGTGCTCATGATCCGCAACCTTAATGTCATCCATAAGCCTGAGAAGACGGATCGTAGTGAAGAGAAGCGTGTGGAGCTCCACCTGCATTCGGAAATGAGCCAGATGGATGGCCTCAGGAATATCGGGGAATATGTCAAACGGGCGGCCGACTATGGCCACAAGGCCATTGCGGTCACCGACCACAGCAATGTACAGGCCTATCCGGATGCCTACTACGCTGCACAGGCGAACGGCATCAAGATGATCTATGGCATGGAAGGGCTGCTTGTCGATGATGGTGCGCCGATCGCCTACAAGCCCCAGGATATCGTACTCGATGCCCATGAGTATGTGGTCTTCGACGTGGAGACTACAGGCCTGTCCTCTAAATATGACAAGATCATCGAACTCGCCGGCGTAAAGGTGAAGGATGGCGAAATCATCGACCGTTTCGAGCGCTTCAGCAACCCGAATGAGCCGCTGACGGAAACCATCAAGGAGATTACGGGCATCACGGATGATATGCTGGTGGATGCACCACCGATTTCAGAAGTCATCACAGATTTCAAGGAGTGGGTCGGCGATGCGATATTCGTCGCCCACAACGCGAGCTTCGACATGGGCTTCATAGAAGCGGCCTACAGCAAGGAAGGCCTCGGTTCCTACACCAACGGCGTCATCGATACGCTCGAACTGTCCCGTGCAATCAACAAGGATTTCAAAAAGCACGGACTGAACATACTCGCGAAGAAATATAATGTGGAGCTGACCCAGCACCACCGGGCCATCTATGATGCGGAGGCGACGGCCTATATCTTCATCAAGATGCTGTCGCAGATCAGGAAGCTCGGCATAGACAACCACAGCCACATCAACGAAAAGCTTGCCGACTCCGATTCCTACAAGCGGGCCATGCCGACGCATGTCACTCTGCTCGTACAGAACCAGGAGGGGCTGAAGAACCTGTTCAAGATCGTCTCCGCCTCACTGACCGACCACTTCTATAAGACACCGCGGATCAGGAAGCAGGTGCTTGAAAAATACCGGTCCGGCATACTGATCGGCAGTGCGTGCGATTCCGGTGAAGTGTTCACGACCATGATGCAGAAGTCATATGACCAGGCGAAGAAGGTCGCGGGCTTCTACGACTATCTTGAAATCTTCCCTAAAGCGCTCTACAGCCGGCTGCTCGATCGTGAAATTGTACGCGATGAAAAGACCCTGGAGGAGATCATCACAAACATCATCACACTCGGTGACGAGCTGAACAAGCCGGTCGTCGCCACAGGCAACGTGCACTATCTGGATGAATCGG
The DNA here is from genome assembly GCF_020786625.1 of Salinicoccus sp. RF5. Lineage (NCBI taxonomy): Bacteria > Bacillati > Bacillota > Bacilli > Caryophanales > Staphylococcaceae > Salinicoccus > Salinicoccus sp. RF5. The sequence continues at coordinate 630,659 of NZ_JAJGRC010000001.1, read as the reverse complement.
ACAAGCTCTGCCGGGACATCCTTGTGAAGAGCAATCCGGGGAATCCTCTTTCACGCGGACGTCTGCCGGATGCGCATTTCAGGACGACGGATGAAATGCTGGAAGGGTTCGCCTTCTTGGACGCGGATGTCAGGAAGGAAGTCGTCATAGACGCACCGAACGGCATTGCAGACAGTATAGAAGAGGTCGTCCCGATCCAGGACAAGCTCTATACCCCGAACATTGAAGGGGCGAATGATGAAATCAGGGAACTCAGCTACAGCAATGCCCGTAGCCTTTACGGGGATGACCTTCCCGAAATTGTGGTCGAGCGGCTTGAAAAGGAGCTCGACAGCATCATCGGCAACGGTTTTGCAGTCATCTACCTGATCAGTCAGAAGCTCGTCAAGAAGTCCCTTAATGACGGCTATCTCGTCGGTTCACGGGGGTCCGTCGGTTCGAGCTTCGTCGCGACGATGACCGAAATCACAGAAGTCAATCCGCTGCCGCCGCACTACGTGTGTCCCGAATGCCGGACGAGTGAATTCTTCATGGACGGCAGTGTGAGCTCGGGCTATGACCTGCCCGATAAGGATTGCGGCACATGCGGTTCGGCCCTCATCAAGGAGGGGCAGGACATTCCATTCGAAACCTTCCTCGGATTCAAGGGCGACAAGGTGCCGGATATCGACTTGAACTTCAGCGGTGACTACCAGCCGGTCGCGCACAACTATACGAAGGAACTCTTCGGTGAAGACAAGGTCTTCCGTGCGGGAACGATCGGCACCGTCGCAGAGAAGACGGCCTTCGGCTACGTCAAAGGCTTCCTGAACGACAATGGCCTCCATCGGCGGGGCGCGGAGATCGACCGGCTCGTCCTCGGATGCAGCGGGGTCAAGCGGACGACCGGACAGCACCCGGGGGGCATCATCGTCGTTCCGGACTATATGGACATCTTCGATTTCACGCCGATCCAGTACCCTGCGGATGATATAGAATCGGAATGGAAGACGACGCACTTCGACTTCCATTCCATCCACGATAACCTGCTCAAGCTGGACATACTCGGACACGATGATCCGACGATGATCCGCATGCTGCAGGACCTTTCGGGCATCGATCCGAAGACGGTGCCCGTGGATGATCAGGAGACGATGTCGCTCTTCAATTCACCGGAAGTGCTCGGCGTCACTGAAGAGGATATCGTATGCCGGACAGGCACGCTCGGCGTACCGGAGTTCGGTACAGGATTCGTGCGGCAGATGCTTGAGGATACTCGGCCTTCGACATTCAGTGAGCTCGTACAGATCTCAGGCCTGTCACACGGGACCGACGTATGGCTCGGCAACGCCCAGGACCTCATCAGAAGCGGCACATGCGACCTCAAGAACGTCATCGGCTGCCGGGACGACATTATGGTCTACCTGATGTATCAGGGGCTCGAACCTTCTCTTGCCTTCAACATCATGGAGAAGGTGAGGAAGGGGAAGGGACTTTCCGAAGAGCATGAATCCGCAATGCGTGAGCAGGGTGTACCGGGCTGGTACATCGATTCATGCAAGAAGATCAAATACATGTTCCCGAAAGCCCACGCGGCGGCCTATGTACTCATGGCCGTGCGGATCGCATATTTCAAGGTGCATTATCCGCTCTACTACTATGCAAGCTATTTCACCGTACGCGCCTCGGACTTCGACCTGTTGACGATGGTCAAGGACAGCACGACGATCAAGCATAAGGTGAAGGAGATGAACCAGCGGTTCCAGGAGCTGACCAAAAAGGAGAAGGATACGCTCATCGTACTGGAACTGGCGAATGAAATGGCGCAGCGCGGCTATAAGATCCGCCCGGTGGATGTCGAGAAGTCGGACAGCACCGAATTCAAGATCGAAGGGGACGCGCTCATACCGCCGTTCCTCGCTGTACCGGGTCTCGGGGCAAGCGTCGCAAGGCGCATCGTCGAGGCGCGTGAAGAGGAGCCGTTCATCTCCAAGGAGGACTTGAACAAGCGTGCAGGCGTCTCTCCGAAGATCGTGGACTACCTGACCGAACTCGGCAGCCTGAACCACCTGCCGGACAAGGCCCAGCTGTCGATCTTCGACATGTAGTGCGTAGTTGCAGGCACGTTTGCTCTGTGATATAATAATTGTGATATTAAATACCCAGTCACAAGGAGAAGAACGGGCTAGCCCGTTCTTCTCTTAGTTTTGAAGGAGGGGAATGGACAGTGAATCGTACAGAACAGGATGTCATGACACATGCACAGCCGCTGATCGAGGAGTTGGGGTATAAGCTCATCGAAGTGGAATATGTGAAAGAGGGTCCTGACTACTATTTGAGGCTGTATCTTGACAAAAAGGGTGGCATCACACTCGAAGACTGTGCTCAGGCAAGTGAAGTACTGGGTGAAAAGCTCGATGAGTGGGATATCATCAAGGGAGGCTACTTCCTCGATGTCTCTTCTCCCGGCGCCGAACGTCCGATCAAAGATGACGACGACCTGGAAATGACATTGAACCAGGGGATATATGTCAAAACGTATCAGCAGATCGACGGCAACAAGGAATGGACAGGCATCTTAAAGGACTACGATTCTGATACAGTGACAATCGACTACAGGGAAAAAACCCGAACAAAGACGGTTACGATTGGCCGGGACAGGATTGCGACCATACGCAAAGCGGTAATATTATGATTGGAGGCGCTTATTAGTGAACCAGGAACTACTGAATGCAATTGAATACCTTGAAAAGGAAAAGAGCATTCCAAACGAAGTGCTTGTCGAAACGATAGAGGCGGCACTTCTTACAGCCTATAAAAAGAACTACTCACAGCATAAGAACGTCAAGGTGGACCTGAATATGGAAAACGGCTCATACCGTGTCGTTTCCCGGAAGGATGTGGTCGAGGAGGTCGAGGATCCCACTGCGGAAATCGACCTTGAAACCGCCCGTACGGTCAATCCGGCATATGAAATCGGAGACCCCTACGACGAGGATGTCACGCCGAAGGACTTCAACCGGGTGGGTGCCCAGGCCGCCAAACAGGCAGTGATGCAGCGTCTCCGTGATGCAGAACGGGGCATCCTGTACAACGAGTTCATCGATAAGGAGGACGAGATCATGACGGGGCTGATCGACCGTGTCGACCATCGTTTCGTCCATATCCAGCTGGGCCGGACGGACGCCGTATTGAGCGAATCCGAGAGGATGCCGAACGAGGTGTACCGTCCGAATGACAGGATCAAGGTCTATGTCAACAAGGTCGAGCAGACGACGAAGGGTCCACAAATATTCGTGTCACGGACACATCCGAATCTGCTGAAGCGCCTGTTCGAAAAGGAAGTGCCTGAAATCTTTGATGGGACTGTGGAGGTCATGAGTGTTGCGAGGGAAGCCGGTGAGCGTTCCAAGATCAGCGTCCATGCACAAAATCCAGATGTCGATGCGGTAGGTTCCTGCGTCGGTGCAAGGGGTGCCCGTGTGGAAGCGATCGTCAATGAGCTCTCGGGCGAGAAGATCGACATCGTCCTGTGGAACGAAGATCCGAGGGTGTTCGTCAAGAATGCCCTAAGCCCTTCGCAGGTAGTGGAAGTCATCGTGGATGAGGACAACCAGTCCACCATGGTGATCGTGCCGGACAACCAGCTCTCGCTTGCCATCGGCAAAAGAGGGCAGAATGCCCGTCTTGCTGCGAAGCTGACCGGTTGGAAAATCGATATCAAAAGTGAATCAGACGCCCGTGAAGAAGGCGTCATCGAATAATACTTGTGGGTGATGTAGCATGAAGAAGAAAGTACCGCTCAGAAAATGTATCCTTACCAATGAAATGCATCCGAAGAAAGATCTGCTCCGTATTGTCGTGACGAAAGAGCGAGAGGTCTTCGTCGATCCGACGGGCAAGAAGAACGGACGCGGCAGCTACGTGGTCAAAGATCTCGAAAAGGTCGAAGCTGCACGCAAAGGCAGGAAGCTTGAAGGCAGGCTCGGTTTCGACAGTGATACGCTTTCCCCGGTATACGATGAAATCATCCGCCTGATCTACCGCGAGGACATACCGAAAAGATGACCGACAGGGTATTGAATCTTTTGGGACTGGCCAAGCGCGCCGGCATGTTGACGACCGGGGAAGAAAAGACGATAGAATCCATCCAGCGCAACAGGGCCAAGGCCGTATTCCTGGCCAGCGATGCAGGTGGCAGTACAGCAAAGAAAGTCAGAGATAAATGCAACTACTATGAAATACCGTTGATTGATGATTACACCAACGAGGCGCTGAGCTCCGCTACAGGCGCTCCGAACCGGGTTGTATTGTCAGTTACAGATCCAGGTTTCAGCCGGAAGATGCTGCAGCTTAAAGAGAAAGGAAAGTGATTCAATGAGTAAAATCAGAATCTACGAATATGCAAAAGAATGTGGAGTACCAAGCAAAAAGGTGATTGAGTTCCTGCAGGCGAGGAATATCGAAGTGAAGAGCCACATGAAATCACTCGAAGACAGCGAGGTCAACCTCCTCAACAAGGAATTCAAGAAATCCGGCACTTCAGACAGCAGCTCCAGCAACAGCGGACAGTCGAAAAGCCAGAATACCCAAAAAGGCAGCCAAGGTGGTCAGAACACCCAAAAAGGCGGCCAAGGCAACCAGCAGAAGGGCGGCCAGCAGAGGGGCGGCCAGGGGCCACAGAGGAACAACAGGAACCATAAGCCTGGTGCAGGCAACAGGAACAAGAACAGCCGCAACCAGAAACCTGGAAACAAGCAGAAGAACCAGAACCAGAAGCCTGAGCCGGTCAAAAAAGAGGTCGAACTTCCTAAGAACTTCACCTATCAGGAAGGCATCACAGTCGGTGAACTGGCCGAGAAGATTGGCGTGGATTCCTCGAAGATCATCAAAGACCTCTTTATGGTGGGCATCGTAGCCAATATCAACCAGGCGTTGGACAATGATTCAGTGGAACTGATCGCCAGCGACCATGGCTTCACTGCCGAACTCGAAGTCGTGGTGGACGATACGGACCTTGAAAACTATTTCGAGCTCGGTGACGACATGAATGAAGAGCGTCCAAGCGTCGTTACCATCATGGGCCACGTCGACCACGGTAAGACGACACTGCTCGATTCCATCCGCCATACGAAAGTGACGGCAGGGGAAGCGGGCGGCATCACGCAGCACATCGGTGCCTACCAGATCGAGTCGGGCGGCAAGAAGATCACGTTCCTCGACACACCGGGACACGCTGCATTCACAACGATGCGTGCACGCGGTGCGCAGGTGACGGACATCACAGTGCTCGTCGTTGCTGCCGATGATGGTGTAATGCCTCAGACGATTGAAGCGATCAACCACGCGAAAGCGGCGGAAGTGCCGATCATCGTCGCCGTCAACAAGATGGACAAGCCGACGGCGAATCCTGAGCGCGTCATGACGGAACTCGGCGAACATGGCCTCTATCCGGAAGACTGGGGTGGAGACACGATCTTCGTTTCCCTTTCTGCACTGAGTGGAGAGGGCATTGAAGATCTCCTTGAAATGATCACACTCGTCGGCGAAGTTGCAGAACTGAAGACGAAGAGTGACAGGCCGGCAGTCGGCACAGTCATCGAGGCGGAGCTCGACAAGTCAAGGGGCCCTGCCGCATCACTGCTCGTCCAGCACGGCACGCTGAAGGTCGGCGACTCGATTGTTGTCGGGAATACATTCGGCAAGGTCAGGGCAATGGTCGATGATCTTGGACGTCGCATCCAGGAGGCTGGTCCATCCACGCCTGTCGAAATCACAGGGCTGAACGCCGTGCCGCATGCAGGCGACCGTTTCGTCGTCTTCAAGGATGACAAGACAGCACGCAGCATCGGTGAAGCGAGAAGCGAAGAGCAGGTCATGAAGGATCGTGAGCAGACATCTGCAGTCACACTGGACAACCTTTTCGAACAGATGAAGGAAGGCGAAACGAAGGACCTCAACCTCATCATCAAAGGGGACGTGCAAGGCTCTGTCGAAGCATTGAGCGCCTCCCTGATGAAAATCGATGTGGAAGGCGTCAATGTACGCATCATCCACACGGGCGTCGGTGCAATCAACGAATCCGACGTTACACTCGCCTCCGCATCCGAAGCGATCATCATCGGCTTCAACGTCCGTCCGGATGTCAATGCCAAGAAGGCGGCAGAACGTGAGAAAGTCGATATGAGGCTCCACCGCATCATCTACAACGTCATCGAAGAGATAGAATCTGCGATGAAGGGCATGCTCGATCCCGAGTATGAAGAGAAGGTCATCGGCAACGTGGAAGTCCGCCAGACATTCAAAGTCTCCAAGGTGGGCACAATCGCCGGCGCCTATGTCACTGACGGTAAAATCACCAGGGATTCAGGTGTAAGAGTCATCAGAGAGGGTATAGTAATCTACGAAGGTGAACTGGATACCCTCAAGCGTTTCAAAGACGACGCCAAGGAAGTGACCGCGGGCTACGAATGCGGTCTGACGATCAAGAACTTCAATGACCTTAAAGAGGGGGACCAGATCGAACCTTATATCATGGTTGAAATTGAAAGGTGATGACTATGAGCAACAGACATGAAAGAGTTGCCGAAGAAATAAAAAAAGTGGTGAGTGAGGCACTCCGCACAAAAGTATCAGATCCCGATATCGGGATGGTTACAGTGACGGATGTCGAGCTGACTAAGGAGATGGAGATTGCGACGATCTACTACACTTCCCTGAACGACAATAGGGAGGAAGTGGAAGCGGGGCTCGACCGGGCGAAAGGTCTGGTCCGCTCCGAAGTGGCAAAGGAAATCAGGATAAGAAAAGCGCCGGAACTGCAGTTCAAGTATGATACTTCCATTGAGTACGGCCATAAGATCGAAAATCTTCTGAATGAAATCAAAGACAAATAAACCTGAGGGGACTCCCCCCAGGTTTTTATTTTTATATGGAGGCGTACAGATATGCATGGGGTAATACCTGTCAATAAACCAAAAGGACTGACCAGCCATGATGTGGTCATGCGCATGCGCAGGATACTACATATGAAGAAGGTGGGACATACCGGCACTCTGGATCCGGAAGTTACAGGCGTCCTGCCAATCTGCATCGGGGAGGGGACCAAGCTCACCGAATATCTGCAGACGAAGAAGAAGCGTTATCACGCCGAGGTGACACTCGGATTCTCGACGGATACGGAAGACCAGACAGGTGAAGTCACCGGGAGAAGCGAGGGTGTCACGGGCATCTCCGATGAAGCGATCGATCAGGCGATCGGCTCCTTCCCGGGGAGCTACCATCAGATGGTGCCGAAGTATGCGTCCGTCAGGGTGGATGGACGGAAGCTGTATGAATATGCGCGGAAGGGCATTGAAGTCGAACGCCCCGTCAGGGAGGTCTTCATCCATGAGATAGAACGGACAGGCAGGGTGGAAAGGGAAGCGGGACTCGTACGGTTCAGTCTGGATGTGTCATGTTCGAAGGGGACGTACATACGTACGCTTGCTGTGGATATCGGAAGGCAACTTGGGGTCGAGGCCCACATGTCCGCCCTTGTCAGGACGGAATCATGCGGTCTGACACTGGATAGGGCAGTGACGCTCGAAGCACTCCAGGAAGGGGAGCCGCGGGGCTTCATCGTGCCGATATCGGAACTCATCGAAGACCTTCCATCGGTCGAAATCACCGACGAATCCTTCTTTTTCAAAATTCGTAATGGGCAGAAGATGGATAAATCTGATATCATTGAAAAAGTAGGGAAAGATGATGCAGATATGGTCGCCTTTACAAGCGAAGGCGTACCCGTCGGCATATACTATGATCATCCTGAACACACGGATATAATGAAACCATACAAAATGTTCAATATATAAGAGGCGATGAGATGAAAATTTACAGACTCCACTATCCACATGATCAGCAAGAACTCAATCTGGAACCTTCTGCAGTCGCGGTGGGCTTCTTCGACGGTCTCCACAGGGGCCATGAGGATGTCATCGGCAGAATGGAGGATATCGCGGAAGCGGAAGGCCTGAAGAAGGCGGTGATGACCTTCGATCCGCATCCGTCGGTCGTCCTGAGTCCGAAGAAACAGCGTACGACATATTTGACGCCGCTTGACATCAAGCTTGAGATGCTTGAGGAGAAGAGGATCGACTACTGCTTCGTCATCAACTTCTCAAGTGCCCTGGCCGGGCTTGAGCCCGACTTCTTCGTCGATCAGTACATCGTGCGGATGAATGTCAGGGAAGTGGTGGCCGGATTCGACTTTACATACGGCAGGTATGGTAGGGGCACCATCGATACACTGAAGGCCCATGACGAATTCAACACGACCGGTGTCGAAAAGATTACAGAGGGCGAAGAGAAGATATCAACGACACGCATCCGTGAGGCTCTGGCCAAGAACGAGCTGGAGCACGCCAACCTGATTCTCGGACGCCCCTATGAAGTGAAGGGCGTCGTCGTCCAGGGTGAGAAGCGCGGGCGTACAATCGGATTCCCGACTGCCAATATAGAACCCGAATACCGGTACCATCTTCCGGCGAAGGGCGTCTATGCAGTGACCCTGCGACTCGATAATGAAGACAGGGTCTACAGCGGTGTATGCAATGTCGGGGTCAAACCGACCTTCCATGACAACCTGGAACGCGTGTCGATTGAAGTGCACCTGTTCGACTTCGACCGCAGCATCTACGGGGAGAATGTGACCGTCTACTGGCACCATTTCATACGCAGGGAGCAGAAGTTCTCCGGCATAGATGAGCTGACGGGGCAGATTGCGAAAGATAAGCAAAAAGCCGTTGAACTACTTGAAAACATATGAGTCATCCAGTATAATGAATCAAGTGCCCTACTCTTGGCAGAGCGAATCTCCGACATCTGCTCGGATAGTGGTGAACAATAAACAAGGAGGCGTTTATACATGGCAATTACACAAGAACGCAAAAATGAACTGATTCAGGAATACCGTACGCATGAATCCGATACAGGATCACCAGAGGTGCAGATCGCTGTACTGACTGCTGAAATCACAGCACTCAACGATCACCTGCGCACCCACAAGAAAGACCACCACTCCAGAAGAGGTCTTCTCAAAATGGTCGGACGCAGAAAACACCTGCTGACTTACCTGCGTAACAAAGATATTCAGAGATACCGTGAACTGATCAAAAGACTCGGTCTCCGTCGATAAGAAATGGCAAGGCATATCCTCCGGATATGCCTTTTTTTATGTATATTTTTTTACAAAAGTGATATGATTGAATCAAGTAGCCTTACTAAGGAGAGTAGACAAATTATGATAGAATCAGCAAAAAAAGTGTACGAAACAGAATGGGGTAGGCATAAGCTTACTGTCGAGTATGGAGAAATGGCGAAACAGGCGAACGGTGCCGTACTCGTCCGCTACGGGGAGACTGTAGTACTGAGTACAGCCACAGCATCAAAAGAGCCGAGGGATCTGCCATTCTTCCCATTGACAGTAGCCTATGAAGAGAAGCTCTATGCAGCTGGGAAGATCCCCGGCGGCTTCAACAAGCGGGAAGGCAGGCCAAGTGAGGAAGCGACCCTTACAAGCCGTCTGATCGACCGTCCGATCCGCCCGCTGTTCCCCGATGGCTACAGGAATGATGTACAGGTCATGTCCATCGTGCTGTCGGTCGACCCGAATGCATCCCCGCAGATGGCGGCGATGCTCGGTTCCTCCCTGGCACTCGGCGTGAGTGATATTCCTTTCGACGGGCCGATTGCAGGTGTGACCGTCGGACTCATCGATGGGGAATTCATCATCAATCCGTCTACAGATGAACTTGAACACTCCGAGATCGAGCTCCAGGTGGCAGGCACGAAGGATGCCGTCAACATGGTTGAAGCCGGTGCGAAGGAAGTGTCTGAGGAGACGATGCTCAAAGCAATCATGTTCGGGCATGAGAGCATCAGGAAGATGGTGGAGTTCCAGCAGGAGATCCTTGATGAACTGCACGTTGAGAAACGTGTATTCGAGCAGCCGGAGACGGATGCGGACCTGAAACGGGATATGGAGGAGAAGGCACAGTCATTGGGCCTCTACGATGCCATCCAGGATCCGGACAAGAAATCGCGTGAAGATGCGATCAGTGAAGCGAAGAAGCGCATCCTCGAGACGCTGGACGAAACGGATGAGAACTATGAAGAAATCCATGCCGAGGCTTCCGCAATCGTGGAAGGGCTGCTTAAAGAGGAAGTCCGTCGTCTCATCACGGAGGAGAAGGTACGTCCGGACGGCCGTGAACCTGCCGAGATCAGACCATTGAACTCCCAGGCAGGCATCCTGCCGAGGGCGCATGGTTCAGGCCTGTTCACAAGGGGGCAGACACAGGCGCTCTCGATCTGTACACTGGGCGCACTCGGTGAACACCAGATCATCGACGGCCTTGGTGTAGAGGAGAACAAGCGGTTCATGCACCACTACAACTTCCCGAACTTCTCGGTGGGTGAAACCGGCCCGATCAGAGGGCCGGGGCGCCGTGAAATCGGTCATGGTGCGCTCGGTGAGCGGGCACTCTATCAGGTCATTCCGAACGAAACGGAATTTCCATATACGATCCGTCTCGTATCAGAAGTGCTGGAATCCAATGGATCGAGCTCCCAGGCATCCATCTGCGGCTCCACCCTGGCTCTTATGGACGCCGGTGTGCCGATCAAGGCGCCAGTCGCCGGAATCGCTATGGGCCTCGTCATGAAGGGGGACCAGTACACGATCCTCTCGGATATCCAGGGCATGGAGGATGCACTCGGAGACATGGACTTCAAGGTTGCCGGTACAGAAAACGGCATCACTGCCATACAGATGGACATCAAAATCGAGGGGCTGAGCGAAGACATCCTGAGGGAAGCCCTCGCACAGGCAAGGGGCGGCCGTCAGGAAATCCTCGACAACATGCTTGCGACGATCAGCGAACCCCGTGCAGAGCTCAGCAAGTATGCGCCGAAGGTTGAAATCATGCACATCAAACCGGATAAGATCCGTGATGTCATCGGACCCGGTGGCAAGAAGATTAATGAGATCATTGATGAAACGGGCGTCAAGCTCGATATCGAACAGGATGGCACAGTATTCATCGGCCATAGCGACGCTTCCATGATAGAGAGGGCCAAGGAGATCATCAAGGACCTGACACGTGTCGCAGAAGTCGGGGAGATCTACATGGCGGAAGTAAGACGCATCGAAAAGTTCGGTGCATTCGTCCAGCTGTTCCCAGGCAAGGATGCCCTCGTCCACATTTCACAGCTGGATACGTCCAGGGTAGGGAAAGTGGAGGATGTCGTGAAGATCGGGGACAAGTTCCTGGTGAAGGTGACGAACATCGACAACCAGGGCAGAGTAAATGCCTCACGCAAAGTATTGCTGGAGGATGAAAAAGGAGAGTAATAAAATTGATTTTTAACAAAGTTGAACTTAATGGTACGACCTATGACATTGACGGCCAGCTAAGGATCAAGGAAGATAACGAAGCAAAAATCATTTTTGAAGACATCATGTTCGGCAACAACCTTAAGGATCTGCATACTAAAGAAGCAAACATCGATCACCTTGTACTCAAGAATAGTGATGAGACAAGATACGATACAAAAAATGTAAAAGTATCCCATATCACGATTGATGGGAAGTTCTACCATGCCACTTTCAAGTAGGCTCTAGGAGGAAATATTTTGAACGAAGCAAAAAAAGAAGCGAAAGTAAAGATCATACCGCTGGGCGGCGTAGGCGAGATAGCAAAGAACATGTATGTCGTCGAAGTCGATGATGAGATGTTCATCCTTGATGCGGGATTGATGTTCCCCGAGGATGAGATGCTCGGTGTCGATATCGTCATTCCGGATATAACCTATGTCCAGGAGAACAAGCAGAAGCTGAAAGGCATCTTCCTCTCCCATGGCCATGAAGACTCCATCGGTGCGATTCCCTATATCATCGAATCACTGAATGTACCGATCTACGGTTCGAAACTGACACTCGCACTTGTCAAGGACCGCCTCAAGGCGAAAGGCGTCAACAAGAAGGTGAAGTTCTATACGATCAACAGCCAGTCGCGCATGAAGTTCAAAAATGCGGAAATGGTGTTCTTCGAAACGAGCCACAGCATCCCTGATTCATATGGTGTGAGTCTTGAAACCAAATACGGCTCCATCGTCTACACGGGAGAGTTCAAGTTCGACCAGAGCCTGACGGGCGAATATGGCTACAACATGGCCAAGATGTATGATGTTGCTAAGAAGGATGTCCTGGCGCTCATCAGTGATTCCACTGAAGCGGAGAGAAGGGGCTATAATACACCTGAAAACATCATTGAAGAGCATATCCTGGACGGATTTGCCAGAACACGTGGCAGGATCATCGTATCGTGCTATGCATCGAACTTCGTCCGCATCCAGCAGGTGCTGACGAATGCTGCAAAAACGCGCAGGAAGGTATCTTTCCTCGGACGCACGCTGGAGAGTTCCTTCAAGGTTGCCCGCAATATGGGATACTTCGATATTCCAGAAGGCCTGCTCGTGCCGAGCCACGAAATCGGCGACTACCCGAACAACGAAGTGGTGATCATCGCCACAGGGTCCCAGGGGGAACCGATCGAAGCACTCGGCAGTATGTCACGTGGACAGCATGAAGTGACCAACATCAAGGAGGGCGACAACGTCTATATCCTGACGACACCATCCTCAAGCATGGAAGTCATCCTCTACAGTACGATGAATGAACTCGTCAAGGCGGGTGCCCATGTCGTTACACCGGAGCAGAACATCCACGCATCCGGCCACGGCATGAGTGAAGAGCTCAAGACGATGCTCAATGTCATGAAGCCGAAGTACTTCATCCCTGTACAGGGCGAGTTCAAGATGCAGATTGCCCATGCGAAGCTTGCAGCAGAGACGGGTGTAGCACCTGAAAACATCTTCCTTCTGGAGAAGGGGGACATCGTCTCCTATGATGGGGACAAGATGATCAGCGCGGATAAAGTGACTGCCGGCAATGTGCTGATAGACGGCAGCGGTGTCGGGGATGTAGGAAACATCGTCCTCAGGGACCGCAGGCTGCTCAGTGAAGACGGCATCTTCATCGCAGTGGTGACGATCGATCCGAAAAAACGCAGGATCATGGCAGGACCTGAAATCCAGTCAAGGGGATTCGTCTATGTAAAGGAAAGCGAAGATCTTCTGAAAGAGGCGGAGCAGCGCGTATACAATATCGTGCTCGAGTCCATGGATGAGAAGAAACTTGAGTGGAGCACACTCAAGCAGAGCATCCGTGATGACCTCGGCAAATATCTGTACGATAATACGAAGCGCCGCCCAATGATTATCCCGATCATATCCGAAATATAAAACAGCAATGAGACTGCCAGTTCTGGCAGTCTCATTGTAAATAGGAGGGAAGCATACGATGGCCAAGAAGCAGAGGAAGACAAAGAAGAAAAAGAAGGATAACCGGTCATATTATTCCATATCCGCCTTCGTCCTCATCGTCATCCTGTTCATCACCATTTTCCAGCTCGGAGTCATCGGGACATATATTGATGCATTTTTTGCCTACCTCTTTGGTACGAGCAGATACTTTACATATCTCATGCTGTTCCTGATGAGCATCTACCTGGCAGGTGAACAGAAAATACCATTTACGCGCAGGATGGGCGGCTATATACTGCTGCAGTTCGGCATGCTGTTCCTCTTCCACACGCTGCTCTATCTATTGAACCGCACACGCATAGAGGACTTCTATACGTTCAGTGAGACGGTCGAGGCGATAGAGGCAAGTGGGATCATGGTATTCTTCGGGGGCGGCATCATCGGCCAGGCACTGTTTTCCTTCTCTTCCACCGGCATCTCCATGGTGGGGACGCTGCTGCTCGGACTGATCTTCCTTTATTTCAGCTATCTGCTGATCACATCGAAGGACATCGAGCAGTCGATTTCACACGACCTCATCAAAGCTTCTGAGCTGATGAAGCAGCTTGGCAATGCGCTGATCAAGGGGTTGAAGGAAGCCGGCAGCCAGCTGGCAAAGCTGTTCTCGATGATATCGGCGAAAGTTTCCGACCGCAGCAGACCGGCGGCTTCGGCAAAACCTGCTAAGAAGGCACCGGCTGAACTTGAGAGCCGTAAAGAAGAACAGCCAAAACCGAAACAGCTTGCAGACTTCGAAGCGGACGAATCCATCATCGAGACGATGCATGAATATGACCGTGCCGAAAATGAGACAGAAACGGCATCCATGCCGAAAGAAGAAAGTGATATGGACAGCACAGCGAAGATTGAAACGGGAAGCAGCGAAGCGACAGAGATAGAATATGAAACGGATGAATTCGGAAATGAAACGGATGTGCCGGTCGGAACTTCGGAAGAGGGCGGAGAACTGGAGACGTTCGATGATGAGGAGATCAACCAGCTGAAGCAGTATGAACTGCCGCCGATCACGATGCTGAAGGATGCAGAAGTGACGGAGTCGGTCAGTAATAAGGAAGTGCTGAAGCAGGGCAAAATACTGGAAGAGACACTCAAAAATTTCGGCGTCAATGCGAAAGTGTCCAAGATCCGCATCGGCCCTGCCGTCACCCAGTTCGAAATCCAGCCGGACATCGGCGTGAAAGTGAGCAAAATCATCAATCTCCAGAATGACATTGCGCTCAGCCTGGCTGCGAAGGACATCCGTATAGAGGCGCCGATACCGGGCAAATCAGCGGTCGGCATCGAAGTGCCGAATTCGGTGATCAGCATGGTCACCCTGCGTGAAGTGCTCAAGCGCAAAACTTCGGACAACCCGCTCGAAGTGGCGCTTGGAAAGGACATTTCAGGCAGCCCTATCACTGCAGAGCTCAACAAGATGCCCCACCTGCTTGTGGCAGGTTCCACCGGCAGCGGGAAGTCGGTCTGCATCAACGGCATCATCATCAGCCTGCTGATGAAGGCCAAGCCGCATGAAGTCAAGCTGATGATGATCGATCCGAAGATGGTGGAGCTGAATGTCTACAACGGCATTCCGCACCTCCTGAGTCCGGTCGTCACCAATCCACAGAAGGCAAGTGATGCACTGAACCGCATCGTCAGCGAGATGGAGCGCAGATATGATCTGTTCTCCCATTCGAATACACGTAATATAGAGGCCTACAACCAATACCTGGAGCGTGAAAGTGAAGAGCCGGAGAAGGTGCAGAAACTGCCATACATCGTCGTGATCATCGATGAGCTCGCCGACCTGATGATGGTTGCCTCGAAGGATGTCGAAGCATCGATCACACGGATTGCACAGATGGCGCGTGCTGCAGGCATACACCTGATCATCGCCACACAAAGGCCATCCGTCGATGTCATCACCGGCATCATCAAGGCGAACATTCCATCCAGAATCGCATTCAGCGTCAGCTCCCAGACAGACTCCAGAACCATCCTCGATGGACAGGGGGCGGAAAAGCTGCTGGGACGCGGGGACATGCTGTTCCTGCCATCGGGCAAATCCAAGCCGATCCGTGTCCAGGGGGCGTTCCTCTCGGATAATGAAGTCAGCGATGTCGTGCACCACATTACAAGCCAGATGAAGGCGAACTATGAAAAGTCGATCATGAACAAACCGGTCCAGAAGGAGCAGAAGGAATCAGAGGATGAACTCTACCCGGATGCAAAATGGTTCGTCATAGAGGAGCAGCGTGCCAGCGCCTCCCTGCTGCAGCGCCAGTTCCGGATCGGATACAACCGTGCTGCACGGCTGGTCGATGACCTCGAGGCGAATGGTGTCATCGGGCCGAGCAGCGGAAGCAAGCCGAGAAGCGTGCTTGTAGAGAATGAAGAATAAGGAGTCCTATATGTATAAAGTGAAAAGCAGTGAAATCAATCATATTCCGACAGCAATCATAGAGACAGATAAATTCAAGACGGTGACGGTACAGCTCCAATTCAGAAGCAGGATGGAACGGGAACGTGTGACGAAGCGGAACATCCTGTCCAAGATGATGATCAAAAGGACGGCCGCCTTCCAGGAGGAGGCGGACCTTCTCAAACATCTGGCCCACTACTATGGTGCCCATCTGACATCGAATGTCGGCCGCAAGGGGCAGGACCATATCGTGAGTTTCAGCATGGAATTCGTGAATGACCGCTTCATCCGGGAGGAACTCGATGTCATCGGTGAAATGTGCCGGCTGCTCCACGATGTCCTCGACACACCCGCGCATTATGATGATGCCTACCAGGACTTCTTCAACAAGGAGAAGCGCCTCTACAGGAACCGTCTCAAAAGCATGAAGGACAACAAGGCGCAGGCGAGTTTCCAGGCGATGCTCGATGTCATGTTCCGGGACGAGGACTATAAATATCTCCCGCACGGGGTGTTGGAAGATGTCGAAGGCACCACCCTCGACGAGATAAAGGAGGAGCACGCACGGATGATGAAGGATGACGATGTGGCCATCCTCGTCGTCGGTGCTGTGGATGAATCCATCAGGGAGGACCTGGAGAAGATCACGGCGCGCAGCGCCAAGGTGGAAAATCCTCACAAAGCCTATCCTTTCAGGGCATCCGAAGATGTCACAAGAAGCAGCGATACACAGCAGATAGAACAGGCCAAGCTGAACATGGGCTTCAGGGCCGATGTGAGTGATCTGCAGGAACAGATGGCCTTCAATGTCATGAACCAGATGTACGGCGGCTCCGCCTCATCCCTCCTGTTCATGAACATCAGGGAGAAGCTGAGCCTGGCATATCAGATCCATTCCCAGGTCGATGTGCGGAACGGCTATATGTTCGTCATGGGCGGTGTCGATCCCGGCAATGTAGAGACTGCAGAGCAGGCCATACTCGCAGAGCTGGAAGTACTGCGGAAAGGGAAATTCGACACGGCGTTCGTCGAAGAAGTGAAGCGCATGATGAAGGTGAACAGGCAGGAAGTCATGGATAAGCCGAAAGGCCTCCTGACGCTGGAGTACAACCGTATGCTCCAGGAGGCGCATCCACTCTCCTGGGAGGAGCGCCTCGAAGCGGTGGACAGGGAGATGATCATGGAGATCAGCCGCAAAACAGCATTGGACACCGTATATGTCCTTACAAGGAGTGGTGAAGATGAATAGAATTGATTATCCTGAGATAGACGAAAGCGTATACCGGCACCAATGTGATAATGGCCTTGATGTCTTCATCATACAAAAGCCCGGCTACAGCAAGAAGTTCGTCACCTATACGACGAAGTATGGTTCGATGGACGACCATTTCAGGGTGGATGGGGAAGCGTTCAACGTGCCTGACGGCATCGCACACTTTCTGGAGCATAAGATGTTCGAGAAGGAGGAGGGGGATGTATTCAACCTGTTTTCAAAGCATGGCGCCAGTGCGAATGCGTTCACTTCATATGACCGTACATCATATCTGTTCAGTACGACGGAATCCTTCGAGAAGAACCTGGCCCTGCTGATGAATATGGTGGAACAGCCCTATTTCACGGAGGAGACCGTTGCGAGGGAAGTCGGCATCATCAATGAGGAAATAAAGATGTACCAGGACAATCCCGGGTACAAGCTCTATTTCGAGACCCTCAACCAGATGTACCACAACCTGCCTGTAAAGAGTGACATCGCAGGCACGGAAGACTCGATAAGCCAGATTACAAGCGACCACCTGTTCCTGTGCCACCGCACATTCTATCATCCTTCCAATATGGTGCTGATCCTCGTCGGAGACTTCGATGTCGATCCGCTGATCGAGTATATCGATGGGCATCAGAGGGAACGCAATGTCGATGGGCGGCCGGAGATAGAAAGGATCCTCCCCGAGGAGCCGAGGGACATCGTGAAGCAGCGCAGTGTGCTCGAGATGGATGTTGAGGAGACGCGGGTGATGCTCGGCTTCAAGCACAACCAGGACAGCACGGATGCATCAGAACGGCTCAGGCGCGACCTGTCCATGATGTTTGCGCTCGACATGGTTTTCGGCGAGCAGTCCGAATACTATTATGAGCTCATGGAAAAAGGACTGATCGATGATTCCTTCAGCTTCAGCCATATTGAAGAGGCTGCATTTTCCCATGTGCTCTTTGCCGCCAACACGGAGGAGACTGAAGCCTTCGCCGGGGAAATCAGACGTATAAGTGATGCGGTCAAGGACAGCGGCTTCTTCACAGAGGAGAAACTGAGGGTCCAGAAAAGGGAAATCATAGGGGATTACCTCTCTAGTCTGAATTCCCCCGAATACATCGCCAATCAATATACAAAATATTACCTGGATGGCTATGACCTCTACCGTCTTCCTGAAATCATCGATGAAATCACAATTAAGGATGTGGAGAAGCACTTTATCGATGTGATGGACAGCAGATACATGGTAGAGTGTATATTGAAACCACATGAATAGGTATGTCATCGCAGGAAGCACCGGAGATATCGGCAGCGCCATCCATGGCGGGTTGCAGGACAATGCCGAGATCATTTCATTTTCCAGGACACGGGTCCCGGTCCATGAAGGCGACCATCATTTCCTCGACCTCTCGCGTCCCCTCGATGAGGCTGGGGTGGCAGATATCTTCAGCGGAATCGATAGTGTCGATGCGCTGATATGGTGTCCCGGGGAGACACTCTTCGGGCTGCTGCAGGAAACACCCATAGAGAAGGTTGATGCACAGTATAATATATCCATACGTTCATTGATCACTTTCATCAACATCCTCCTGCCGAAGCTCAAGCGGAGCACAACGGGCCGCATCATCGTCATCACTTCCGTATGGGGACGCAATGGAGCAAGTTATGAAAGTGTCTATGCCTCCATGAAAGGGGCACAGGAATCACTCATCAAATCGCTTGCGAAGGAATTCGCAAGTACCGGTGTTACGGTCAATGGCATCGCACCGGGTGTCGTGGAAGGGGAGATGACAGAAGAGCTTCCACAAGAAGAGCAGGCCTACCTGCTCGAAGACCTGCCCCAGTCAAGGTTCATCCGGCCGGAGGAGGTTCTCCATGCGGTCAAATACCTGCTCGCCGCCGAAGCGCAGTCCGTTACAGGTGAAATAATGAATATCAATGGGGGATGGTATACATGAGTACGACAGAGAATAAAAAGCCGATGTATCCGGAGCGGAACATCGAACAGTATATGGAATACGAAATATTGAACAACCGTCCCGGGCTCCTGGGGGATATCTCCTCACTGCTCGGCAACCTCGGCATCAGTATCGACACGATAAATGGGGTAGAGAACAGAAGGCGGGGACTGCTTCTCAGGACCGATGAACTGAACAAGCTGAAGCGCTTCGAATACATGAGCAAGTATATCGATGACATCAATATACTGAAGGTCCGGAAACCCCAGGTGAGGGACCGTCTTGCCGTCAGGCATGGGCGGTTCATCAAAAGGGATGAGGAGGACAAGAAGCTCTTCCGGTTCACCCGGCAGGAAATCGGTATTCTGGTCGACTTCCTGGCGGAAATATTCCAGGAAGAAGGGCATATGCTCATAGGGATCCGGGGCATGCCCCGTGTAGGGAAGACGGAGTCGATCGTCGCCGGCAGCGTCACGGCAAAGAAGAAATGGCTCTTCCTCTCCTCCACACTGATCAAGCAGACGGAGCGTACCAGCCTGCTCAAGGGTGAATATGACCAGAACAACGTCTTCATCATCGATGGGGCGGTAACAAGCAAATCTATGGATGAGTCGCACAGGCAGCTGATCCGTGAAATCATGAGCTTCCCTGCAATCAAGGTCGTCGAACACCCTGACCTTTTCATTGAAGGCATGGACTACAGCCTGTCGGATTTTGATTACATCATTGAACTGCGGGAAGACGAGAACCAGGAGATCACCTATGAAAAGCATAGGAAGCAGCACTGGTTCGAAGATGAAGATATGAACTTCTTTGGTGGAATGTAGGAGGTCCCATGAAACTCGGTGCTTATTTGAAAAACAAAAGAGAACAATCAGGAATTACGCTTAAGGAAATGCAGGAGAAGTCGGGCCTCAGAAAAGACATCATCAGGATGATCGAAGCCGGTGATCTGAAGGCCCTCCCCGAGCCCCGCCATGCGCCGTTCCTCCTGCGGCAGTATACGGAAGCGGTCGGCCTGGACTATGATGGACTGTCGGAGCGGTTCTCAGATGAGATACCCGAAGAGAGTCCGAATGAGAGGAAAAGGCAGCAGTCGGTAGATGGGGACTACCAGTACTTCAAAAAGGTGCTCGTCGGTTTCCTGGTCATGGTGGGCGTGCTTTTTGCAGGATGGATGGTACTGCTCCAGATCGGTTCCGAAACCGACATGTTCGAGGAGAAGCCGATATATGAAGTGGACGAGGATGCAGTCGCTTCAAGTGAGGACAGTGAAGAAGAGGAAGCGCCTGCTGAAACGGTGGAGGAACCTACGGAGGAACCCACCGAGGAACCGACGGAAGAACCGGTGACGGACTATGCATTCAGCGGTGCGGATGGCAGTACATTCTACTATGACCTCCGTGTCGAGCCGCCGCTTACGATATCATTGTCCGGTGACAGCCCTTCCTGGGTGTCGCTGACTGATGATGCAGATAACACCTACGCCTATGAAAGCCTGACTGAAGGCGAGTATGAAATTTCACCGGACGCGGATATCCTCTATCTGACACTGGGGGATGCAACCGACTTTGAAGTGTCGATCGATGGCGAACCACTGGAGAATCCGAGGCAGGGTGATTCGGTCACAGTCTATTACGAATTCAATTTGATAAAGGAGTAGGGACATGAATATACCAAATCAGCTGACTGTTTTCAGAGTGATCCTGATTCCAGTCTTCCTTGTATTCATACTCGTCGATTTCGGCTGGGGGACGGTTTCCTTCCTCGGCAGTGAACCGATGACCGTGAGCCAGTTGATCGGTGCCATCATCTTTGTGGTGGCGGCATTGACCGACTTCCTCGATGGGTACCTGGCAAGGAAATGGAATCTGATCACGAATATGGGGAAATTCCTCGATCCGCTCGCCGACAAGCTCCTTGTGACTTCCGGCCTGATCGTCCTCGTCGAGCTTCAGGTGATATCATCATGGATTGCAGTGGTCATCATCGCCCGCGAGTTCGCCGTGACCGGTCTGCGTCTCTTGCAGATAGAACAGGGGTATGTAAGTGCTGCAGGCCAGCTTGGCAAGATCAAGACGGTCTTCCAGATGATTGCACTCGTGCTTCTCCTGTTCGGCGATATGTTTACACAGTATCTGCCTTTTTCACCAGGAATCATCACGATGTACATTGCCGTATTCTTTACAATCCTGTCCGGCATAGAGTACTTCTATAAGGGGCGGGCCGTCTTCAAAGCGGATGGCAGCAAATGATTTCTGCAGCCGATCCAGTTGATTAGGCCGTAATTGGATGCATGCGCATACAGTATTCGTAAAGCTGCGGACAGCAGTCTGAAAACAGCGTTCAAAAGCGAACATATATTCGCTTTTTGGTGTTGATTATGCTATAATATATTACGAAGCGAATTAATGGAGGGTAATTATGGACGAAAGACAAAAAGCGATAGATACAGTGATAAAGAACATGGAGAAGTCATTCGGAAAAGGCGCAGTCATGAAGCTTGGCGACGACGCTGGACGGAAGGTGTCGACAGTTTCCTCGGGGTCCATCACCCTGGATAAGGCGCTTGGTGTAGGCGGATATCCGAAAGGCCGCATAATAGAAATCTACGGTCCGGAATCTTCAGGTAAGACGACCGTGGCACTGCATGCGATTGCGGAAGCACAGAGGAACGGTGGCATTGCAGCCTTCATCGATGCAGAGCATGCCCTGGATCCCGACTATGCGAAGAACCTTGGCGTGGATATAGAGAACCTGTACCTTTCCCAGCCGGATACGGGTGAACAGGCACTGGAAATCACCGAGGCATTCGTGAGAAGCGGCGCAGTGGATATTGTGGTCGTCGACTCGGTGGCGGCCCTGACGCCGAAGGCGGAAATCGAAGGGGAGATGGGCGACGCCCACGTCGGCCTCCAGGCCAGACTCATGTCTCAGGCGCTGAGGAAGCTCTCAGGTGCGATTTCAAAAAGCAATACGACAGCGATGTTCATCAACCAGATCCGTGAGAAGGTCGGCGTCATGTTCGGGAACCCGGAAACGACTTCCGGCGGGCGTGCACTGAAGTTCTACAGCTCCGTGCGTCTTGAAGTCAGACGTGCCGAACAGTTGAAGCTCGGCCAGGAGATCGTCGGCAACCGTACGAAGATCAAGGTCGTCAAGAACAAGGTGGCACCACCATTCCGTGTTGCGGAAGTGGATATCATGTACGGTAAGGGCATTTCCAAGACCGGAGAGATGGTCGACCTTGGTGTGGAGTACGACATCGTCGAGAAGAGCGGTGCCTGGTACTCCTATGAAGGCGAACGTCTGGGACAGGGCAAGGAGAATGTAAAAGAGCATCTTGCCAACAACCCGGCGCTGCTTGAGGAAATTGAGGGCAAACTGCGTACTGCACTCGGTTTCGGCGGAGAGCAGAAGGAAGAAGATGTCAAAGACGAATCAGCGTCGGATCAGCTGTTCGACGAGGATGAAATCTAACAGGATAGCATGAATACCTTTCAAGCACCAGAATGCCTTTATTGGATTCTGGTGCTTGCATATTTATGTGATTATCTTTAGAATTGGGTGTATATAATATTGAATTCGAATGATATTATATAAAACAATAGCTAGAGCCTGTTAGGGAGGTGTTTATTGTGGACATGATAGACATTTTCTTAATCTTGCTTGGCATTATTCTAGGTGTTGTTATCGGATATTTTATCGTCAGAAACACTTTGACTAAACGGCAGCAAGAGGCGCGGACTTCTGCAGAGCATATCATCAATGAAGCGAAGAAGCAGGGGGAGAGCCTCAAGAAGGAAAAGCTGCTCGAGGCAAAAGAGGAAAATCAAAATCTCAAGGATACATTCCAACGTGAATCCAATGAGAAAAGAGATGAACTCAAGGCACAGGAATCCAGATTGCTGAACAGGGAACAAGTTCTTGATAGAAAGAGCGAAGTCCTTGATAAGAAAGATGAAGCGCTGGATCAGAAGGAAGCCAAAATTGAAGAAAAACAGCAAATGGTTGATGCCGAGGATCAGAAGATTAAAGAAATTATCAGTCGGCAAGAAGAAGAACTCAATCGCATCTCCGGACTTACGCGCGAAGAGGCGCGGGAGGAAATTTTCGCTGAAGTAGAGCGGGAACTGTCACACGATATGGCTGTAATGGTCAAAGAGAAAGAGAATCAGATGAAGTTGGAAGTGGACAAGAAAGCTAAAGAACTGCTTGCTGTTACTGCACAACGCTATGCAGCGGAATATACAAGTGAATCCACAGTATCAGTCGTCACATTGCCGAACGATGAGATGAAAGGGCGCATCATCGGCAGGGAGGGGCGGAACATCCGCACCCTTGAAACCCTGACCGGAATAGACCTGATCATCGATGATACACCTGAAGCGGTCATCCTTTCCGGTTTCGACCCGATCCGCCGATCCATCGCCAAGAATGCGCTTGAAGCGCTCGTACAGGATGGAAGGATCCATCCGGGACGCATAGAAGAGATGGTCGACAAGGCGAAGCGCAACATGGAAACGAATATCCGTGATGCAGGGGAAGCAGCTGCGTTTGAACTTGATATCCACAACTTGCATCCTGAACTCATCAAACATCTTGGTAAAATGAAATATCGACTCAGCTATGGACAGAATGTGCTGAAGCACTCCGTCGAAGTGGGCTACCTTGCAGGCATGCTTGCAAGTGAGCTCGGTGAGGATGTCCAGCTGGCAAGGCGTGCAGGCCTCCTGCACGACATCGGAAAGGCGATCGACCATGAGGTCGACGGCAGCCATGTCGAAATCGGGGTTGAACTCGCAAAGCGCTATAAGGAACATGAAACGGTGGTCAACGCCATCCATTCCCATCACGGTGATGTTGAACCGACAAGTATCATTTCGATACTCGTTGCAGCAGCCGACGCGCTGAGTGCAGCACGGCCGGGCGCACGCAGGGAGACGCTTGAAAACTATGTGAAACGTCTCGAGCGCCTTGAATCGATCGCCGAAGGATATGATGGCGTCGAGAAGACATTCGCCATCCAGGCAGGCCGGGAAATACGCGTGATGGTCAAGCCGGATGAACTGGATGACCTGAAGGCGCACCGTCTGGCACGGGACATCAAGAAGCAGATCGAAGAGGAACTTCAGTACCCTGGCCATATCAAAGTGACAGTCGTCCGAGAAATGCGGGCAGTGGAATATGCCAAATAGAAAAACCAGCAGGTAGCCCTGCTGGTTTTTCTCATTTTATATGCTAGAGGTTGAGGTCGATGTCACGTATGTTCTTGAAGGCTTCGCTCGTCTCCTGGGCGCTGTTGGAAAACCGCTCGTATTTCTCGGCGAGCTTGTAGGCGCTCAGGTAGAGTTCGAGGCTGTCCTTCGCCTTGTCTTCGGCGGATTCGCTCGTTGAAGGATTGGCCAAGAGGGTCAGCTTCGCAAATTCTTTGGGATCAATGGATAATGTCACATTATTCACTCCTAGATATTTTATAGATTATAGATTCCCCAAAACATGTATAATAAACATCAAATTGAAAATCAAAGGATGAGAATGAATGCGCATTTTATTTATCGGAGATATCGTTGGAAAGATCGGCAGGCGGATGCTGAAGGAGCATCTGCTTGAATTGAAGCGCCAGCACGGGGCACAGGTGGCGATCGTCAATGGAGAGAATGCCGCCCATGGCAAGGGCATCACCGAGAAGATCTACAAGGAGCTGCTGACTGCGGGGGCGGATTTCATCACGCTCGGCAATCATGCATTCGCAAAGCGTGATGTGTATGAATTCCTTGATGAGGACATACGCATGATCCGTCCTGCAAACTTCCCGGAAGGCGCTCCGGGCCGTGGCCATGGTGTTGTGAATGTCAACGGGGTGAAACTGCTGATCATGAATCTGCAGGGCCGCAGCTTCATGAATGCCATCGATTGTCCGTTCAGAAAGGCGGACGGTATTCTTGAAGAAGTGGAAGCCGATGAGATATTCGTCGATTTCCACAGTGAGACGACAAGCGAGAGCCTGGCGATGGGACATTACCTCGACGGACGGGTCGACGCCGTCGTAGGCACCCATACACATGTCCAGACGAATGATGAGCAGGTCCTGCCGGAAGGGACGAAGTATATAACCGATGTGGGCATGACTGGCTTCAGGGATGGCATACTCGGCATCCGCAAGGAGGAGGTCATCGAACGGTTCCTCCATCAGATGCCCGTAAGGCACAACGTACCCGAGGAGGGGCCGGGTATACTTTCCGGAGTGATCATCGACACGAAGACCAATAAGATAGATACGATCCGCATCAGGGAATAGCGGTCATCCAATAGGCTGATTTTCGCTGAATACGTAGGATGAACATCGAAAATTGCCCCGAATTTTGGTATATTAGATAAGGATAAGGAGGCAATGTGTATGAATGAACAATTGTCATGGAAAGTCGGCGGCCAACAGGGTGAAGGCATTGAATCGACTGGAGAGATCTTTTCGACGACGCTGAACCGCATGGGTTATCACCTCTACAGCTATCGGCATTTCTCGAGCCGCATCAAGGGTGGCCATACCAACAATAATGTAAGGATTTCAACTAAAGAAGTCAGGGCGGTCAGCGACAACATCAATATTCTCGTCGCGTTCGACCAGCAGACGATAGATCTCAACAGCCATGAGCTTGTTGAGGGGGGCATCATTCTTGCCGACAGCAAATTCAATCCCGAGAAGGATGAGGATCTGGATGTACAGCTGATATCCATCCCATTCACCGCTACGGCGAAGGAACTCGGCAGCCAGCTCATGAAGAATATGGTGGCGATCGGTGCAAGTGCCAGGCTGATGAATCTGGAACTTCAACCGTTCAAGGATATGATCTATACCATGTTCATCAAAAAGGGCCAGGAGATCGTCGATTCCAACCACGAGGCGCTGATCCAGGGCTATCAGCTGATGGATGATGAAATGGACACGCTCAGGGGAGATTTCGAAATGCTTCCTTCCGATAGCGACCCGCGCCTCTTCCTGATCGGCAATGACGCCATCAGCTTCGGTGCACTGAACGCAGGCGTACGGTTCATGGCGGCATACCCGATCACACCGGCGAGTGAAATCATGGAATACATGATCTCGCATCTGCCGAAGGTTGGCGGTACGGTCATCCAGACTGAGGACGAGATCGCTGCGGTGACGATGGCGATCGGTTCGAACTACGCCGGTGCCAGAAGCTTCACTTCTTCAGCCGGACCGGGCCTGTCGCTCATGATGGAATCGATCGGGCTCTCAGGAATGACGGAAACACCGCTCGTCATCGTCGATACGATGCGGGGTGGCCCATCGACCGGACTGCCGACCAAGCAGGAGCAGTCCGACCTGATGCAGATGATCTACGGTACACACGGTGACATCCCGAAAATCGTCCTTGCCCCGTCGGATGTGGAGGATGCATTCTATACGACGATAGAGGCGTTCAACCTGGCGGAATACTACCAGGTGCCGGTCATACTGCTGTCTGACCTGCAGATGTCCCTCGGCAAGCAGTCCTCTGCACCATTCGACATGTCCCGCGTGGAGATCAACCGCGGCAAGACGATCACCGAAGACATCGAGGGGCAGGAGGATGACTACTTCGAGCGCTACAGCGACGAAGAGGACGGCATATCACCACGGCCGATCCCGGGCACCAAGGGCGGCATCCACCATGTCACAGGCGTGGAGCACAGCACGGTCGGCACCCCGAACGAAGGGCCCGAGAACCGTCAGCTGCAGATGGATAAGCGCATGAGGAAGCTGAAGGACTTTACTATGGACGAACCATTCAAAGCCAGGGGCGGTGTGGACAGCGAACTGCTCATCCTGAGTTTCCTGAGCGTCAATGGTGTCGCTAATGAGGCGGCTGAACGCATCGATGCGGACATTACGACCATCAACCTCAAGCAGATCCACCCATTCCCGATAGATGCACTGAGGCCATATCTGGACGGTGCGAAGGAAATACTCGTGATCGAGCAGAACTACAGCGCACAGCTACAGAGCGTACTCAAGATGAACTATCATGGACACGACAGAATCCGTTCCCATGTCAAATACGATGGCACGCCTTTCAAACCCAATGAAATTGAAGCGCATATCAATTCAATTCTTAAAATAAAGGAAGTTATGTAATGGCGACATTCAAGGATTTCAGAAACAATATCAAACCGAACTGGTGTCCCGGCTGTGGAGACTTCAGTGTCCAGGCAGCCATACAGAAAGCATGTGCGGCAAATGGACTGGAGCCGGATGAGCTCGCAGTCATCACCGGCATCGGCTGTAGCGGCCGTCTGAGCGGCTACATCAAATCATACGGCTTCCACGCCACGCACGGACGCAGTCTTCCTGTAGCCCAAGGGGTCAAGATGGCGAATGATGATCTGACCGTCATCGCCTCCGGCGGCGACGGCGACGGCTTCGCAATCGGCATGGGGCATACCGTCCATGCACTGAAGCGGAACATCGACATCACCTACATCGTCATGGACAACCAGGTGTACGGCCTGACGAAAGGGCAGACCTCCCCGTCATCCGATAAGGGCTTCGTCACGAAGACGACGCCTGACGGTTCCAAGGAGACGCCGATCCAGCCGATCAAGACGGCCATGGCGAGTGGAGCGACATTCATCGCCCAGAGCGTCAGTTCAGACATCAAGCAGCTGACCGCCATCATCCAGCAGGCGATGGACCACAAGGGCTTCAGCTTCATCAATGTATTCAGTCCGTGTGTCACGTACAATAAGGTGAATACGTACGACTGGTTCAAGGAGAACCTCATACCAGTCGAGGACATTGCCGACTATGACCATACCGATGCACAATCGGCGATGCAGAACATCATGGCGCATGAAGGGATGCTGAAAGGCATCATCTACCATGACGAGGAAGCGAAATCCTATCAGGAGAACATCGACGGCTACCTCGACCAGCCACTGGTCAAGAAGGAAATGACGATCGAAAACGATACATTCGATGAACTGATGGCCGAATTCAGATAGAATGCGGTACGATACACCTGAAGTAAAGAAGCTTCAGGTGTATTTTTTATTTTGCCTGTAAAAAAAGACAGAATTATGTCATAATTGACTTAATACTTCGGTAACCGAAAGAAATGGGTGGAAAGAATTGCTGACAGTCTATAAATACGCTCTGAAATATAAATGGTTCATCGCAGTGGCCCTGTTCTTCATGTTCATCGAACTTGGTGTGGAGCTGCTGCAGCCGTACCTCATCTCGAAGGTGATTGATGACGGCATCGTCGCCCAGGACATCGATACGGTATGGTTCTATTTGGCCGTCATGTTCGCCATCAGCATGGCCGCGTTCATCAGCGGTATCATCAATTCCTATTTTTCGAGCCATGTCGCCAACAGCTTCAGCTATGACTTGAGGACGGCACTGTTCAGGAAGGTCCAGTACTTTACACTGGCCACCCTGTCCAAGTTCCCAACATCCAGCCTGATCACCCGCATGACGCAGGATGTGCTGCAGACGGAGATGCTCCTCTACATGTCATTGCGCATCATACTCCGCGCCCCGCTGCTCGTAGTCGGGTCGCTCATCATGTCGTTCGTCGTCAACCCGACACTCGGGTTCTACCTGTCGTTCCTGACACCGCTGCTGCTGATCTTCCTCATCTTCACTGCCCGCAAGGGCGGGGAGGTCTTCCTGCGCGTGCAGAAGCGTCTGGATAAGATCAACCGCTTCATCCAGCAGAACCTGGAGGCTGTGAGGCTGATCAAGGCGAATGACCGGGAAAAGTTTGAAATCAGCAAGTTCAGTAAAGTGGCCGGCAGGCTCAGGGACGATACGATCTATGCACTCCGGCTGATGGAGTCCATCATGCCGGTCCTATTGCTCGTCATCAACGGTAGCCTGCTTATCGTCCTGTGGATGGCTTCCGACCTGCTGCAGAACAATACCGTCCAGGTCGGGGAAGTCGTCGCAGTCATCAACTATGCCCTGAGGATGCAGGGTGGATTCTCGATGTTTGCCTTCATCATCATCGCATTCAGCCGGTCCAAGGCTTCCAGTGAACGGATGGCGGAAGTCCTGAACACACCGGTCAGTGTGAATGACAACGATGAAATAAAGAAGGTGGATCGGGCGGGGACCGTGAGATTCGAGAATGTGTCCTTCAAATATCCAGGGTCTACACGCTATGTGCTTCGGGATATCACATTCGACATCAAAGAGAATGAAAAATTCGTCATCATGGGTGGTACGGGCTCCGGCAAGAGCACACTGCTCGGCCTCATACCGAAAATGTATGATGTAAAGGAAGGCGATGTCTATGTCAACGACATCAATGTGAAGGACTGGAACGAGGAAGACCTGCGGCAGACCATCGGATATGTGCCGCAGTCCGCAGTCCTCTTCTCCGGCAGCATTTTTGAAAATCTGTTGTGGGGGGACCTTGAAGCCGGCGAATCCGAAATCTTCACCTCGACTCAGAAGGCTCAGATCCACCGCTCGATAGAATCGTTCGACCACCGCTACGATACGCGCGTCGGACAGCGGGGCGTCACACTTTCCGGCGGACAGAAGCAGCGCCTGTCGATCGCACGCGCCCTTGTCAGGAAACCGGGCATCCTCATCCTCGATGACAGCACTTCCGCACTCGACATACGTACGGAATCGGCACTATGGGAGTCCATCAAGGATGAGAATACGACACGCGTCATCGTCACGCAGAAGGTCATTACAGCAAGGATGGCCGACCGCATCCTGCTCCTCGACAATGGGGAGATCAGTGCGCTCGGAAGCCACGAAGAGCTGATGGAACAATCCGAACTCTACCGTTCCATCGTCGAATCCCAAATGGAAGGGGGTCAATTGGATGATTGATTTCATCAGAAGGCCATTCGGGCATGAACCGGTCCTCAAAAAGGAGGAGATCGGCCGAAAGAAAAAGAAGGAGGACCAGCGGGCGAACGACATCATCGGCACCTTGAAGCGGATGTGGCAGTTCATCTCGGAGGAGCGGGCGCTTCTGTACGGCATCATCTTCCTCGTGACACTGACCAGCCTGCTGAGCATCACAGGCCCCTTCCTCGTCGGGTATATCGTGGACAACTACTTCATACCCGGGGAGATGGACGGACTGTCCACCATACTGCTCTTCCTGCTCGTCGTCTATATCCTGCTGTCATCGACGCAGTATACCGCAGCCTTCTTCATGGTGGGGCTGTCCCAGCGGACGGTCTATAAGCTGCGGAGCCGGCTGTTTTCACACATGCAGAAGCTGCCGGTATCATTCTACGACAAGCGGCAGCACGGCGAGCTGATGAGCCGCATGACCAATGACATCGAAACGATTTCACAGACGCTCAATACATCATTCATCCAGTTCACGACAAGCATCGTCACCCTGATCGGTACGATCAGCGTCATGCTTTATCTGAGTCCACTGCTCACACTCCTCACCGTGCTGATCATCCCGGTGCTGATATTCGCTGTCGGCTTCATCACCAGGCGCACCGGACCGCTCTACAAAAAGCGTCAGCGGGCGACCGGTGAACTGAATGGATATATCGAAGAGATGGTATCCGGGCAGGAGATCGTCAAGGTCTTCTCGCAGGAGGAGACGGCGATCCGCAACTTCAATGAAAAGGCGGGAAATCTCAGGGACATCACCTTCTGGGCATTCCTGTACGCCGGCTTCATCCCGAAAGTGATGAACATGCTGAACAATGTCAGCTTCACGATTGTGGCCGGTGCCGGCGGTCTGCTCGTCTTCTATACGGACGGTATCGTCACGATCGGTACCATCGTCGTGTTTGCAGAATATGCACGTCAGTTCACCCGGCCGCTCGCCGATCTTTCCAACCAGTTCAACCAGGTGCTTTCGGCCATCGCCGGAGCGGAGCGCGTATTCGGCATCATCGATTCCGAGCCGGAGAAGGATGAAGGGAAGATCACCGGCAGGACCATAGCGGGTGAGATCGAATTCGATGATGTCTCATTCTCCTATGACCCGACGCAGAAGACCCCGACCATCAGAAACTTGAGCTTCAGGATCGATGCGGGCGAATCGGTCGCCCTGATCGGTGCGACCGGTGCCGGCAAGACGACCGTCATGCAGCTGCTGGCCAGGTTCTATGAAACGGATTCCGGGGAGGTCCGGATCGATGGGGAGAACATCCTCGACTACAGCCGTTCGACCGTCCGTTCGCAGACGGCGTTCGTCCTGCAGGATCCCTACCTGTTCGAATCGACGATCCGCGAGAACATCCGCTACGGCAAACTTGATGCGACGGATGAGGAAGTGGTCGAGGCGGCGAAGCTTGCCAACGC
Organism: Salinicoccus sp. RF5; assembly: GCF_020786625.1. Taxonomy (NCBI): domain Bacteria; kingdom Bacillati; phylum Bacillota; class Bacilli; order Caryophanales; family Staphylococcaceae; genus Salinicoccus; species Salinicoccus sp. RF5. Next base: position 599,340 of record NZ_JAJGRC010000001.1, on the reverse strand, counting down.
CCACGACTTCATCGTTGCACTGGAAGAGGGCTATGACACGGTTCTGGAAGCCGACGAAGGCTTCATCTCCCAGGGGCAGAAGCAGCTGATATCAATCGCCCGCGCCCTGATCACGGATCCGGCGATACTGCTCCTGGACGAGGCGACGAGCAGCATCGATACGGTGACGGAGCTTAAGATTCAGGAGGCGCTCGAGCGGCTGATGAAGGACCGGACAAGCATCATCATCGCCCATAGGCTGAATACGATAAAGGCCGTGGATCGCATCTTCGTCATGGAGCTCGGTGAACTGGTCGAAAGCGGTTCTGAAGAGGAACTCGTCAGACAGCGCGGCCGCTATTATCAGATGGTCGACGACAATAAATGACTTCACAAAATTCAGAAAGTGTACTATGATGGAGCCAACCGAATAAATAACCACCACTAGGGGTGTCCGCAAGGACTGAGAATTACCCTTATCACCTGATCTAGATCATACTAGCGTAGGGAAGTGGCATATTTTACATATAATATGCACACCACTCCGCTAGTGGTGTGTTTTTAGTTTGGAATATATTATATGGAGGCTTTTATAATGGTAAAAAGAAAAGGGCTGACCTTGACCGATGTGCTGATCACGGTCGTCATCGCCCTCGTATTCTCGTTCGTCTATTCGATATGGGGCGGCGTCTATACGGCGCTTGAACCGCTTGGATTGCATCTGAACCAGCTGCTTTACGGCATGTGGTTCATCGCAGCAGTGGTCGCCTATCTCGTCATAAGGAAGCCCGGCGTGGCGCTGATTGCGGAATTTGCTGCGGCATCCGGAGAAACGATCGTCATGCTGCAGTTCGATGTCATGCTGATCGTATATGGGCTCATCCAGGGCCTTGCATGCGAAATCATATTCGCCCTCGTGAAATACAAAAGCACATCCCTTATGGTGGCGGTCACAGCCGGCATTTCGGCTGCACTTGCGACATTCCCGCTCGACTGGTACTACGGCTACCTCGGCCAGCTTGAGACATGGAATCTGCTGCTGATGTTCGGCTTCCGAGTGCTGAGTGGTGCACTCATCGCCGGCTGGCTCGCGCACCTGTTGTATCGTGCACTGAAGGAGACAGGTGTACTGAAACTCGTCGGCAATAAACATGCTGCTGAAGAAGGACTTTGACCATGTGCATCGAAGTGGAAAAGCTGCGTCTGAAGTTTCCGGAATCGGAGTCACCCCTCTTCACCGGCCTCGACCTGAAGATAGGTAAAGGTGAGAAGGTGCTCATCGTGGGGCCGAGCGGCTCCGGCAAGAGCACGTTGCTCAATGTGCTCGGAGGGCTCATACCGGATACGATCACGATACCGATGAAGGCCGATAGACTTGAACTGCCCGAATCCAGTGCGTACGCCTTCCAGGACCCGGATTCCCAGTTCACGATGCCGACGGTTGCTGAGGAACTCGCCTTTGTACTCGAGAACAGACAGGTGGCAAAGGAAGAGATGAAGCCCCTGTTCATGGAGGCGCTCGACATGGTCGGACTTGATGTGGCGCCTGAGCGTGCCATACAGACACTCTCCGGAGGAATGAAGCAGAAGCTCGCCATCGCCTCGGCACTGCTCCAGCAGGCGGACACATTGTTCCTCGATGAGCCGACAAGCATGTTGGACGGCATATCGGCGTGCCATCTCTGGGACACCGTCAGGGCGATGTGGGATGAGCTGACGGTCGTCATCATCGAACATCGTGTCGAAGCACTATGGCACAGGGTCGACCGGGTGATACTGATGGATGACACGGGCGGAATCGCATGTTCTGCATCTCCTGCGGAGATGTTGGAGGTGCACCGCCGGCTGCTTGACCAATATGGCGTATGGCATCCACATTCTTGGGATGCGGCCCCGCGCCTCCCTAAAATTGCGCCTCAATCGAGTACATTGATGGAAGCAAAAAATCTCTCCATCAAGAGAGGAGGCAGGCACCTTCTGACGGTAGACATCCTGAGGATCGGAAAAGGCGAGTGGATCACACTTGAAGGGGATAATGGGTCGGGCAAGTCGAGCCTGCTGCTCGCGTTGATGAAGCTCATCCCTTCGGGAGGAAAGGTGCTTTTTGGAGGCGACCGGATCGGACGGACGCGCCATCTCCGCGGCAGGGTCTATCCGGTCTTCCAGAATCCGGAACTTCAGTTCATTACAAATCGTGTGTTCGATGAAGTATTCATCAATCTGGAGATGCACCATGATGACAGGACGGCACGCCGGGAAACCGGCGCGCTGCTTCAACGCTTCGGACTTTCGCATGTGGCGCATCTGCATCCGCTCGAAATATCCACCGGGCAGAAGCGTCGCCTGAGTGTTGCAACGGCAGCAGGCGGGGTACCGGAAGTCCTCATTTTCGATGAACCGACTTTCGGTCTGGATCAGCATCATGCCTTCAATCTGCTCATAATGATCCACGAACTGGTGAAGCGGGGGACGAGCGTCATCATGATCACCCACGATGCGGAGATCATGAAGCGTTATCCCTCGAGACGCCTCAAGATTGAAGCCGGACGACTTGTGGAAAGGGGGGATGGATATGCCTGAAGCGGTGAAGCGGTACAGCACATTCGCCGACCAGGTCAATCCCCTCGTCAAGATCCTTGTGGCCATCGCGCTGTTCCTGACCGTCATCCTCATCCATAACCCGAACCACCTTTTCCATCTGGCGGTCATTATGTTCATTCTGCTTTTCATATTGAGTGGTGTGAAGTACATCTATATTGCACTCCTGACGGGCGTCATCCTGTTTTTCGGCTTCATTTCAAGCCTGTATATGATTTTCTACGGCGAAGGGACGACGACGATCTTCCGGTTCGGCATCATCCATGTCACCGAAGAAAGTGCGGTACGCGGCATCCACATCATGATGCGCGGCATCACACTGTCCTTCTTCGGTGCACTCATCGTCTTCACCACGCGGATCACCGATGTCTTCTACAGCCTGATGCAGCAGGGGAGGCTGAAGCCGAAATATGCCTATTCGTTCATGGCTGCAGTCCGTATGGTCCCGATCATTGCCGGTGAATACATGGCACTCAGACGGGCGCGCAAAGTGAGGCGGGCGCTGATCCACCGCAAGTACATTACTGGACTGAAGGGCTTCATATCAGCGATTGTCACACTCCTCAGCCAGAGCATCAGACGTGCCTGGCGCCTTGGGGTCGCCATGGAATCGAAAGGATTTGACGACGGACCGAGGACCTACTACCACCGCACCACTTATTCCATCCATGACCTTCACTTCGTCCTGCTCATCGTATCCGGTGTCATCATCTCCGCTTTCCTTGGGGAGTGGTTCAGCCCATTTGACACTGTGGATGCGAGATGAAATCCGGGGGTCGAATAGTTTTGAAATATGGGAGAAAAACATATATACTGATAGGAGATTTCAACAGCCGCATCAGATTGCGGACGATGGATGAAAATATAGTGGATCATCCGGTGGATGGTTTTAAAATAGGGAAAAGGTGGCAGTACAATGTATACGAAAGATGATATTGTGAAAGAAGCGAAGGAACTCGGCAACATGATCGCCCAGACGGAACAGGTGGACTTCTTCAAGAAGGCCGAAGCCAAGATCCATGAAAACAAGGATGTCAGGGAAAAGATGGCAAGCCTGAAAAGTCTGCAGAAGCAGGCGGTCAACTTCCAGAACTACGGCAAGGAACGCGCCTATCAGATGACGGAAGAGAAAATAAAGAAAGTCGAGGCGGAACTCGACGAAATGCCGATCGTCAACCAGTTCAAGGAATCCCAGGGTCAGGTCAACGAACTGCTCCAGATGGTCTCCCATGCCATCAGCCAGACGGTGACGAATGACATCATCACGTCCACGGGCGGAGATCTGCTCCAGGGGGAAACCGGTGCGGCGATGAGGAACATGCCGAACCAAGAAGATAAATAAATATTTAATTTAAGGGCTGCGCATCCGTATAGGGATGCGTGGTCCTTTTTTTGAAGGAGGGGTATTGGAATGACCAGAAAAATGACCATCACTAGTGTGCTTGTTGCGCTTAACGTCGTGCTCAGCATGTTCATCATCATCCCCATAGGGCCCATCAGGGCAGCACCCGTACAGCATCTCATCAATGTCCTCTCGGTCGTATTTACAGGTCCTTGGGCCATCGTCCAGGCATTCCTGTCATCCACGATACGGATCATGATGGGAACGGGCTCCCCATTCGCCTATCCCGGCAGCATGCTCGGGGCGCTCCTCGCATTCATACTGTACAGGAGATTCAGAAAGCTTGGTTTCTCTGCCGTCGGAGAAGTGCTCGGGACGGGGATAATCGGGTCACTCGCAACGTTTCCGCTGATCATGATACTCGGCCTGGACAGGGATTTCTTCTGGGTGCTGGCACCGGCATTTCTCATCAGCACCGTGATCGGCTCGGTGGTCTCATGGCTTCTGCTCAGACAGCTGGATGAAAAAGGGGTCCTAAAGCAGTTCAACATTTGAAGGGGTGCATGATATAATGCAGATATATTTTAGTAATGGAAGTGTTTAGATGGCTACAGTAACACCGATGATGCAACAATATCTGAATATCAAGGAGGAGCACCCTGGCGTGCTGCTCTTCTATAGACTGGGTGATTTCTACGAGCTGTTCTACGATGATGCGATTACAGCGAGCAAGGTGCTTGAAATCACCCTGACATCACGGGACAAGAAGAAGGATCCCATCCCGATGTGCGGCGTGCCGTACCATTCTGCAAAGGGCTATATCGAGCGGCTGATCGACCAGGGATACAAGGTTGCCATCTGCGAACAGATGGAGGACCCGAAAAAGACGAAAGGCATGGTGAAGCGGGAAGTGGTGCGCATCATCACGCCGGGTACACTGATCGATGACTTCGGCATGGATGACGGCAGGAGCAACTACATTCTTGCACTGGATGAAGAATCCGGACTTTTCACCGCCGCCTATTCGGATATTTCGACCGGCGAGATATTTGCATTTTCGACCGGGGATCTTGGTGTGCTAAAGAGTGAAATCGACCGCATCCGGCCAAGGGAGATCGTGGTCGAGGAGGGCATCGAGGGCCTGCTGTCCGAGCTTTATGCCGACCCGCCGGTGAATACACCGTTTTCGAATGAGGTGCATTTCCCGCTCGAATACGGAACGGATATCACGGAAGGGGAACGGGAGACGCTCGATCTGCTCGTGGCCTATATCCGCGCCCACAACATGAAGGACCTGAAGCATTTCAGGACCGTGGAGAAGCACCGCATCAAGGAGACGATGCAGCTGAACTATGCGGCACTTTCCAATCTGGAGCTCCTTGAGAGCCTGCAGACGAAAAAGACGAAGGGCTCCCTGTTCTGGTACCTCAACCGGACGGAGACCCCGATGGGCAAGCGCAAACTGAGGAAATGGATCGAGCGCCCGCTGCTCCGCCGGAAGGCAATAGAAGAGCGGCATGAGGCCGTGACGGTCCTCCTCGACCACTTCATCGAGCGTGAGGACATGCGCAGCCTGCTCAACAATGTATATGATATCGAGCGGCTCGTCGGCCGGCTGAGTTTCGGCAACATCGATGCAAAGGACTTTGTACAGCTGAGGGATTCCCTCCAGGGGCTCCCAGCCATCGCGGAAATGCTCGAACGGATCGGACTGCTTGGTACGCCGCTGTTCCGGTCCTTCGACATTCTCGATGATGTCCACAGTCTGCTTGCGGATAGCCTCAATGATTCGCCGCCGAAGACCATCCGCGAGGGCGGCATCTTCAGGGAGGGCTACAGCAGCAGGCTCGATGAATACCGGTACATCTCAAACAACGGTAGGGTGTGGCTCAATGACTACATCGAACGCGAAAGGGAGCGTACCGGCATCAAGAACCTGAAGGTTGGATTCAACAAGGTGTTCGGATACTACATTGAAATCTCCAAAGGCAATGCGGTGAATTTCGATGCCGAAAAGTTCGATTACCAGCGCAAGCAGACGCTGACGAATGCAGAACGCTTCATCACACCGGAACTCAAGGAGATGGAGTCGAAACTGCTCAGTGCACAGGATGAGAGTGTCATACTCGAGTACGAGCTGTTCGTAGCGCTCCGTGAACATATGGAGCAGTTCATCCCACGGCTGCAGACGACGGCGGACATCATCAGCACATTGGACTGCCTCGTATCGTTTGCGACGGTGGCAAATGAATATCGTCTTGTGCGCCCTGAGTTCAGCGAAGGCGAACTGTCGATTACTGAAGGGCGCCACCCCGTGGTGGAGAAGGTGATCGGCGAGAGCACCTATGTACCGAACTCCCTCAGCATGGACCAGGATACATTCATCTATCTGATTACAGGACCGAACATGTCCGGCAAGAGTACCTATATGCGGCAGGTTGCCATCATCAGCATCATGGCTCAGATGGGCATGTATGTTCCGGCGGAAGCGGCAGTGCTGCCGATATTCGACCAGATATTCACCCGCATCGGTGCGAGTGATGACCTGGCCAGCGGGAAATCGACCTTCATGATCGAAATGATGGAGGCGAATGACGCCCTCCAGAATGCGACGGAGGACAGCCTCCTCATCTTCGATGAAATCGGGCGGGGCACTTCGACCTATGACGGCATGTCCCTGGCCCAGGCGATGCTTGAATACATCCACCATCATATCGGGGCGAAGACGCTGTTCTCCACCCACTACCATGAAATGACCCGGCTCAGCACAGAGCTTGACCATCTGAAGAATGTGCATGTGAAGGCGACGGAGTACGACGGCAAACTGATTTTCCTGCACAAAGTGAAGCCGGGACCGGTGGAGCGGAGCTACGGAATCCATGTGGCGAAGCTTGCCGAACTGCCGGATGAAGTCACAAGCCGGGCGAATGCCCTCCTGAAGACATTCGAACAGGACGGACGGGTGATGGGCAACGAACAGCTTTCACTTCCCCTTGATGACACGGAGGCATTTGAAGCGCATCCGGTCATCAATCAGCTGAAGTCGCTCGACATCAACCAGATGACGCCGCTTGATGCGATGATGAAGCTGCAGGAACTAAAAAACGAGCTTGAAGGCGAGTGATGATATGAGTCCGATCAAAGTACTGGACAGTGCGATACAGAACAAGATAGCCGCGGGTGAAGTGGTGGAGCGTCCGAGCTCCGTCGTCAAGGAGCTGGCCGAAAACTCCATCGATGCCCATGCGACACAGGTGGAAGTGTTCATAGAGGAATCAGGGATGAAGCAGATCCGCATCGTCGACAACGGGGACGGCATCCATCATACGGATGGACCGTTGCTGTTCCAGCGGCATGCGACCAGCAAGATCGATACCGACTATGACCTCTTCCAGATCCGTTCCCTCGGCTTCCGCGGGGAAGCGCTCGCCAGCATCGGCGCCGTGGCGAAAGTCACGGTTGAGACGAAGCACACTACTGGGAATCCGGTATTCATCCGCTTCGAAGGCGGAAACCTGGTCGAGCAGATTCCGGGCAAGGAGCGGCAGGGGACGGACATCACCATAACGGACCTCTTCTTCAACACACCAGCGCGGCTGAAGTACATGCGTTCCATGCGCACGGAAAGCGGCAAGATCATCGACATCATCCAGCGCATGGCACTTGCGAATCCCGGCATCAGCTTCCGGCTCGTCCTGGACGGCCAGGAGAAGATCATGACGAAGGGCAATGGCAACCTTAAGGAGGTCATCAGTGATATATACGGCCTGAACGTCGCCCGCCATGCGGTAGAAATCGAGGCCAATGATGCCGACTTTGCCATCCGTGGCTATGCCATCCGGCCGGAGATCAACCGCAGCAACAGGAATTACCTCAACATTTCCGTCAACCGCAGGTTCATCAAGAATTTCATGCTGTCACAGTCCATCGTGAACGCCTACCATACTTTGCTTTCGAAGGACAAGTATCCCATCGTGGTCATCGACATCAAAATGGATCCGAAACTGGTCGATGTGAATGTCCATCCATCGAAGATAGAAGTGCGCTTCTCGAAGGAGCGTGAGCTGAACAAACTGCTCGAGACGGCAATCAGCAGGCACATTAAGGACGAGATGCTGATTCCGGATGTCTCACGGGAGAAGCCGCGGCGGCAGGAGAAACCTACCCAGGAGACGCTGGACTTCACTGCAGAGCGGTCGGCACCGCCTAAAGCAGGACCACCAGTACAGGAGGCCCCGAGAACCCGGGAAGACCAGAGCACACAATTGGACTACAGGGTAGTACCCGAGCGCACAGTACTTAAGGAGACGCGGGCCCGCAAGCCGGAATTGTCTGCGCCGCCAAAACGGCGGGATACGCCGGCGAGTGTTCCGCATACGCATCCTGGAGAGAAGGAGCGGGAAAAGCTGCCCTATCTCGAGATCGTCGGACAGCTGCATGGCACCTACATCATCCTGCAGAACGACACCGGAATGTATATGATGGACCAGCACGCCGCCCAGGAGCGGATCAAGTACGAATACTATTCGGAGAATATCGTCCAGGGGGAAGGCGACGGCATCCCGCTCCTCATCCCATACACATTCGAATTCCCGATGAATGATATAATAGCAATAGATGACAGGCTGAAGCGGCTCCGTTCCCTCGGCTTTGAAATTGAAAAGACGGGGATCAGGCAGTACTCAGTGACGCGCTATCCGAACTGGATCGATGAAAGGAATCCGGAAGCGGACATAGAGGAACTGATCCATTTCGTTTCATCGAAGGAGGACTTCTCGGTCAACCAGTATAAGGAGGAGATGGCGATCATGATGAGCTGCAAGCGGTCGATCAAGGCCAATCATTATCTCGACAGGCCGCAGATCGAAGCGCTGCTCGAATCCCTCAGGGCCTGCAGATCACCCTATACCTGTCCGCACGGCCGGCCGGTCATCATCCATATGAGCACTTATGAGATCGAGCGCATGTTCAACCGCATCATGAAATAGGGAGGCAAAAGATGAAGATCAGCGAACAGATGATATACAATGGAGGCAGGGAAATAGAGGCGACCGTCTTCTCGCCCGAAAGACCCCTCTGCGCGATCCAGCTCCTTCACGGCATGGCCGAGCATAAGGAGCGCTATACCGAGATGATGACATGGCTTGCGATGAACGACTGCATGGTGGTCATGCATGACCATCGCGGTCATGGCAGGGCCACCGGAGACGAAGGACACTTCGACGACTTCAACCTGCTGATCGATGATGCCCTGGCAGTGTCGGCAGTGATCCCCAGCGGCCTGCCGAAATTCATCCTCGGACATTCCATGGGCTCCATCGCAGCCAGGAGGCTCCTTGAATATGGCGTATATGATGGCGGCATCATCGTCGGCACAGGGAACAAGGATGGCCTCCTTGACGGCATTGCATCGAAACTGCTGGGAACTGTGGCCGCAGCCGCACCAAAAGTGCGTTCCAAAACCATCAACAGGCTGGCCTTCCTGGGCTATGATGCAGCTTTTGAAGGGGACCGGAAGAACAGGTGGCTGTCCGCAGATGACACGAACGTCAAACAATACAACGGGGATCCATACTGCGGCTTCCTGATGAGCAACCGGGCGCTGTCCGAAATCGTGCGCCACATCAGGATGAGCATGAAGCAGGGAAACTTGAAGCGGCTGGATCCCGAGGTCCCCATACTCCTGATCGGTGGCAGAGAGGATCCATTCTCCAACAGGGGGAAGGATATACGGAAGCTCGCGCGGCGCTACCGCCGGTATGCAGATTCAGTGACCGTGCAGCTCTATGATACGAGCCGCCATGAAGTGCTGTTTGAAAAAAATCGTGAACAGGTCTATAACAGATTACTGGAATGGGTGATGAGACATGTCTGAAAAGAAGAAACTGCTTATACTCGTAGGTCCGACCGCCATAGGAAAATCACAGCTCGGTGTTGAAATCGCAAAGCGGTTCAACCTGGAGGTCATCAGTGGTGATTCGATGCAGGTGTACCAGGGGATGGATATCGGTACAGGAAAGATAACGGATGAAGAGATGGACGGGGTGCAGCACTACATGATAGACGTCATGCCACCGGACACCACATTTTCAGTGCATCAGTTCCAGAAGCATGTAGACGAAATCATAGATGAATTCCACGAGGACGGCCGCGTGCCGTTCATCGTGGGCGGCACCGGCCACTATATCCGGGCGCTGATCTATGGCTATGAGTTTGATGATGAGGACGACGAGGAGAAGCGGGCGCTGACGGAGCGGTTTGAAAGGATGGGGACGCCGATCCTCCACAACCGTCTCAAGTCCATTGATCCGAAGCTTGCCGAGGAGATCCATGCGAATAACCGCAAGCGTGTCATCCGTGCCTTGGTCAAGCATGAACTGAGCGACAGGATCAGCAACAGGATCGGCCCCGGCTACACAGATGAAATGAAATATGATACATTTATAGTAGGATTGACGCGTGACAGGAAGCTGATACACAGCAACATCGATGCACGCGTCGATAAAATGTTCGAGATGGGCCTCGAGGATGAAGTGAGGAATCTATACCAACACCGTTCATTGTCGAAAACAGCGGGTGCAGCAATCGGCTACAAGGAATTCCTCCCTTACTTCGAAGGGGAGGCATCCCTCAATGATGTGAAGGAATCCATCAAGCAGCATACCCGGCAGTACGCAAAGCGGCAGCTGACTTTCTTCAGAAACCAGCTTCCCGTCAAATGGTATGATCTTGATTCAGTGAACACAGATATAATATTTGAGGATATATATCAATTCCTACAGGCGAAGGAGAGAAAGAAAAATGACTAATGGCGATCTACAGGATAAGTTTCTCAGCGAATTCAAGGAGTCCGAAGTCGAGGTTACCGTATTTCTGGTGAACGGTTTTCAGATGAGGGGTACCGTCATCGATTTTGATAAATTCGTCATCCAGCTCCACTCCGGCGGCAAGAACCACCTGATCTATAAGCATGCCATCAGCACATTCACAAAATAGCAAAAAGCATCCCACCGTGGGATGCTTTTTTAACCTCTGAGGACATTCTTTACATCCTCTTCCAATGACATGGGTGATTTCTGCGGTGGAAACCGGTTTACGATCCGGCCTTCCCTTGAAATGAGGAACTTCGTGAAATTCCATTTTACTGTATTGGTGAACAGGCCGCTTCTGCCCTCGGTCAGATATTTGAATAGGGGATGGATGCCGTCCCCTTTGACCTGTACCTTTTCCATGACCCTGAACGTCACGCCGTATTCATTGCGGTAATGGGTTTTGGCGGCCTGGGCATCAAGCGGTTCGGAATTCATGAAATCATCTGAAGGGAACACGAGAATCTCGAGCCCTTCGTCCCTGTATTTCTGATAGAGGAATTCAAGTTCGGAAAGCTGGTTGCGGAAACTGCATTCGCTGGCCGTATTGACGATGAGGACGACCTTGCCTGCAAAATCCTCCATACGCAGCCTTGTACCGGTAGCATCATGAACTTCTATATCATATAGATGCGTCTTCATGATTCTGGACCCCTTTCTAAAAGCGAAAAACACAAATATATAACTTATTTAGACAAAACAGACCCATGCTAAACAAAAATATCTCTATCTGTTCAGCAGAAAGGGTATGGTATATTAAAGTAACGCAGGAGGTGCTCAAGTGTCAAACACATACACCGGCGTCATCATTGCAGTGAATACGCCGAAAAGAAAAGACATTCATACAGAAGTGGAAGAACTCCGGAGCCTGGCTGAATCGGTCGGCATAGAAATCATCGGCGTCCACATCCAGAACAGGACGACCAAGGATCCGAAATCCTACGTCGGTACAGGCTTCCTCGCAGAGGCATCCGAGAGCTATGATGCAGATGAAGAGATAGACTATACGATCGTCAATGACGAGATCACAGCCAGCCAGAACCGGGCGATAGAGGCTGTCATGGACACGAAGGTCATTGACCGCACACAGGTCATACTGGATATATTCAGCATGCGGGCACAGTCGAAGGCCGGTCAGCTGCAGGTCGAGCTGGCCCAGCTGCAGTATCTTGTTCCAAGGCTGAAGGGCCAGGGCATCAATCTGTCCCGTCTCGGTGCCGGCATCGGGACGCGGGGACCTGGGGAAACGAAGCTCGAAACCGACCGCAGGCACATCAACCAGCGGATAAAGGAGATAAAGAAGCAGCTCAAAGTCGTGGAGGCCCATCGTGAGAGGTACCGGGAAAAGAGGAACCGCAACCAGGTCGTGAAGGTTTCGCTGATCGGCTATACGAATGCAGGGAAATCCTCGCTGTTCAATACGATGGCGAAAAGTGATACCTATGAAGAGAACGCGCTCTTCGCCACGCTCGATCCGAAGACGAGGCAGGTCACGCTTCCATCCGGGTTCGAATGCATCCTGTCCGACACCGTCGGCTTCATCCAGAATCTGCCGACGACACTCGTCGAAAGCTTCAAGTCCACCCTTGAGGAAGCGGCCGACAGTGACTTCCTGATCCATGTCATCGACAATAGTTCAGACAACCTGGAAACCCACTACGACACTGTGAAGCAGCTCATCTCCCAGCTCAATATGGAGCATATCCCTTCAATCGTCTTCTTCAACAAGACGGATATCGATGACGGGCGCTACTACACACCGGGTGAGGCGCATGCGTACGTCAACAAGGATATGCTGCCCCAGGATATACTCGAAGTGCTGGAAGACTTCATGAAGACGTACATGGAGGAGTATGAGGCCGAGCTGCCGATGTCGGAACCGCAGAAGATCTATGACCTCAAGCGGTATACCATCGTCGATGAGCAGGAAATCGATGAAGAGGCGGGGACATACAGGCTCAAAGGCTACGAACCACCCGGCTCATGGAGCCGGAGAATTTCAGAAAGAAACGAGGCATAACTGCGTGGAGTATACAGAAACAGATATCAACCAGCTGGTCGAGGAGGCGATCGAGGAGATCGATCCGACCATCAGGGAGAACAAAAAGATTGCAAGGAGAAATTTCAGGAAGGTCATGCAGGCATTCCATGAAAATGGGGTGGCCGAAAGCGACTTCTCGGGCACCACAGGCTATGGATATGATGATGTCGGGCGTGACAAGCTTGAAGAGATCTACCGCATGGTCTTCAGGAGTGAAGATGCCCTCGTCCGAAGCCAGATCATCTCAGGTACCCACGCGATCAGCCTGGTGCTGCTCGCACTGCTCGAGGCGGGGGATGAACTCATCTATATCAGCGGGGAACCCTATGATACGCTCGCCAAGGTCATCGGAAGTTCCGACAAGGATATCGGCAGCCTACGTGAGAAGGGCGTCCACTACCGGTCCATCGACCTAGTGGATGACCGGTTCGATGAAGCGGCGGTCATGGAGTCCATAACAGACCGGACGAAGATGATCGCCATCCAGCGCTCCCGTGGCTACAGCATGCGCAAGTCGCTGACCATCAGGGAGATGGAGGAGATGATCAGCAGGATAAAAGCGGAGTATCCGGACATCATTGTCTTCGTAGACAACTGCTACGGGGAGTTTGTGGAGACCCGTGAACCGATTGAGGCCGGTGCGGATGTCATCGCCGGCAGCCTGATCAAGAACCCAGGCGGCGGGCTTGCCAAAATGGGCGGCTATATTGCGGGAAATGCAGATCTGATCACACGGATCAGCTACCGGCTCACCGTGCCCGGCATCGGCAAGGAGATGGGAGCAAGCCTGAATGCGAACACTGACATGTACCAGGGCTTTTTCATGGCCCCCCATGCGGTAGTGGAGAGCCTGAACGGAGCCGTACTGACGAGCCACCTGCTGTCGAAGGCGGGACTGGCAACAGATCCGGCGCCTGATGCAGAACGGACAGATCTGATCCAGAGTGTGTCGTTCAATACGGAGGCGGAGATGATCACCTTCACCCAGATGATACAGAAGGCATCGCCCGTCAATTCCCAGTTCCTTCCCGTGCCGAGCGATATACCGGGATACGAGGATCCGGTCATCATGGCCGCCGGCACTTTTGTGCAGGGGGCATCCCTCGAACTCAGTGCAGACGGACCGGTCAGGGCGCCCTATACCGTATTCGTCCAGGGCGGCCTCGTATTCGAGCATGTCGTCCATGCGCTCGAAATGGCACTTCTCGAGATGCGGGAGAAGGGCATGATTATGCTTTAGGCGCACCCGGATGGACATTGCGTTCTACTATGCATTTAAAGGAGGGATGAAAGATGCAGATAGTCGAAAGAAGCACCATGAAGTTGATGTTGGTCGTCCAATATCTGGTCGTCGGCATCCTGCACCATATAACCCTCAAAAAGGTGGATGTATTTAAGAAAATGTACGCACGGTTGAAGAAAGAAATAGAAGAATTCGATGCGGACAGGGATATACTTTGAGGGGAACAGGATAACCGAACTTTATCATTTTTGTCGACATCTCATATGGAGCATATGCTGAGAGCCAGAATCAAGCGACGACAGTACTTTCATCCCTGTAGTAGAAGGTATGATGCAATATAGATGAACGCCTTTCAAAGTGGACACAGTAGATGTGCCTGCCTTGGAGGGCTTTTTTTTGTGTCCGAAATATCTCATAATAGCGAAAAAATTGTTAACGATGTCCAGAGTACGGTACCCGGAGGGCAAACTGTCATATAATAGATGTATTAGATATACATGTTTAACGGGAAAATTATTCGAAGAGGTGATTTGCATGTCCATAATGGCAACAGATGTCAGCAAGGTAAGGCCGCTGCTGCAAAGGATGAATGAAGGAGAGCCGGTGGAGAGTTTAATGGAGGACTTCAATACGGCACTCAAGGAAATGAAGCCGGGTGAAATGTTTGGTGCGATTATAGAAGTGAAATATGTCGAGAAGGATATCACCATACATGACATCAAGGAGTTTCTGGACATTCATGAGCATCTCTATCATAAGTCGATTACTGATATCCATATATCAAAAGATGACTGCCATCCACTGCATGTGCTGGAAAAGGAGAACAGGCTGCTTTCCGGTTCCCTCGAGATCATCGGACATCTCCTCGAGTGTTATGAGGCGGGGGATGAGACGATGGTGGAGACGCTCATCGCGGAAGTGGTGCGATTTGAAGACATCACCTGCCACTTCAACAGGAAGGAGAAGCTTTATTTCCCGATTCTCGAGCGCCGCGGCATCTACACGCTTCCACGGAAGATGTGGGCGCAGCATGACACGATACGCCTTCTGCTCCGGGCCTTGAGGAAACGGGTGGAGAAGATCGGCGACATCGAATTCCGTCATGTACAGAAATCATTCGAAGATTTGAGGGATGCATGCGGTGAAATGATGCTTGAGGAGTCCTATCTCTTCATACCGCTGACCCAGTCCCTCTTCAAAGAAGAGGATTGGTCGGCGATTGCAGCCGAGAGCAGTGCCTTCGGCTATGCGATAGAGTACGTCGGCAAGTACCGTAAAGGAAACAGCTGCTCCGGTAAGCAGCCTGCCCCGCTCGATGATACAGTACATATGCAGTTTGGCGGAGGTTATCTGACCGCTAAGGAAGCGAATCTGATCCTGAACCATCTCCCTGTGGAAATCACATTCGTCGATCGTAATGGGCTGTTCAAGTACTTCAATGAAATCGGGGGAGCCGAAGAGATGATGTTCATACGTACACCACTATCCATCGGCAGGAATGTCGCCAACTGCCATCCGCCGAAGAGCACCAAGAAGGTGATGCATATCATCCATGACCTGAAGAAGAGGAAGAAGGAGTCCGAGACGATGTGGTTCAGGAAGAAGGACAAGTATGTCCACGTCACGTACAAGGCAGTTTTTGATGAAACAGGTGATTTCATGGGGATTCTGGAGTACGTCCAGGATATCCAGCCGTTCTTCGAACTGCCGAGGAAAGTGAAACGCCATTCCAGTCCGCAATGAAGCATCTGCCTCTACAAAATCAAATATGATGCAGAAGTATACAAAAGCACCCCCGATGCCCTTGACTCTTCCCGTCAATCAGACAGGGAAGAATAGGCTTCAGTTGGCACAGCTCAGATGAGCTGTGCCATTTTTTGTGCATTCGGGCATGGGGAAGCTGATTGCGCCATTTATTATACCGGCGTCCTCCCCTGAGGGAGGGGGCCGCTCATTGGAGAAAAGGTATCTGCACCACCATAAGTTTAAAAGTCATCAGTAATTGAATATTTAAACAATTCTGATATTATTATAGGATAAATCCATTATTTTTATGTGAAGCTATACTTTGGAAAATATGGGAGAAAATTAAAATGCATCATACTGCATATTGCAGATATTCATCTTGAAAAGGAGATATACCCTATGAGTGAAGCGAAAGAAGAGAGTCAGAATGGTATTCTGGGAAAAATCGAACGGCTGGGAAACAGGCTCCCCGATCCGTTCTTCATCTTTGTGATACTTGCAGCGGTCGTCATGGTTCTTTCCATGATCTTCAATCTCACAGGTGCGACGGTAGATCACCCGGGAACGGGGGAAACGCTTGAAATCAGGAGCCTCATTTCCTTTGAAGGGCTTGCCTACATGCTGTCCTCCATGCTTGATAATTTTACAGGCTTCGCACCTTTGGGCCTTGTGCTCGGTATCATGCTGGGTATCGGTGTAGCGGAAAAGACGGGACTGCTCTCCACTGCCATCAGGAAGTCGATACTCAAGGCGCCGAAATCCGTTGTCACCTATGCCATCATCGTTGTCGGCATTACAGGCAACCTGGCTGCGGATGCAGCATTCGTCATCATTCCCCCGCTTGCGGCAATGGTATTCTATACCATAGGGAGACACCCCCTGGCCGGGCTTTCAGCCGGGTTTGCCGGCACGGGAGCAGGATTCACCGCGAACCTCATCATTGCAGGTACGGACGCGACACTTGCCGGCATTACGACAGAAGCAGCTGCCATGCTTGACGATGCCGTCATAGTAACCCCGGTGGACAACTACTATTTCATGCTGACTTCAGTAATCTTCATTGCCGTTGCAGGTGGGCTGATTACAGATAAGATCATAGAGCCGCGCCTTGGTACATACAAGGATGAGACGGAAGAAGACAGGCAGCTGGAAGAAGTGAGTGATATTGAAACGAAAGGGCTCAGGAATGCAGTGATTGCCGGCGTAATCTTTCTGGCGGTGATTGCCGGACTGGTGTTCTTCCCAGGGTCTACATTACGGAATGAAGAGGGCGGATTGGTGCCTTCACCACTCCTCGGCAATATCGTTCCAATTGTGCTGCTCTTCTTTGTGACGATCGGTGTCGTCTATGGCAGAACTGTAGGTACAATAGAAAAAATGGATGATATCCCGAGGTTCATGACGGATGCGATGAAGGATATGGCTGGATACATCGTACTGATTTTCGCCGCTGCCCAGTTCATCGCATACTTCAACTGGAGCAACCTTGGAACATTGCTTGCTGTAAACAGCGCAGACTTCTTCACAAGCATCGATATGACCGGCCTGCCACTGATACTCGGTTTTTCAGTATTGACGGCACTCCTCAATATGATCATCTTCAGTGGTTCTGCGCAATGGGCACTGATGGCACCGGTGTTCATACCGATGTTCATGCTGCTGGATTATCATCCCGCCTTTATCCAGGCCGCCTACCGTATCGCCGATTCTTCGACAAACATCATTACACCACTGAATCCATATATCATGCTGGTACTTGCCGTCATGAAGGATTACGATAAGAAAGCCGGGCTTGGCACCCTCATTTCCCTGATGCTGCCATACAGCATCGCCTTCTTCGGCATCTGGATCGTACTGCTTGCCGTCTTCTTCATATTCGGCATTCCATTCGGACCGGGGGTGGGCGTCAGTCTGGAAGGATAGACATATGTATACTGTAAAAGCCACCCGAAGGGTGGCTTTTTTTATGGAATACGATTCCGAATTCCTTTTCAAGTTCCATTTCCGGCGTAATACTTGATGAATCGTCACCGACATCATCCTCTTCCGGATTTCCGGGTGCTTCATCTTCTGTAATCTCCTCATCCTGCTCATCCCCAAAGAAGAGGCCGGTACATGAACCGAGTATGATCAGCAGTGCAAGGAAGGTGACGGTCAATACCAGACACCCGCTGATTCCGATTTTCTTATTCGTTTCATACTGCTGTTCTGCGCCCTCACTTCTGCGTTCCTCCCGAAGCGCTTCTGCGCGCTCCTTGCCGGGAGCCGCGTTTTCGACTTCCTCACCATGCTGTTCCTCAGGCCCCTTCTGGCTCTCAACGGCATTCCTTTCAGCGGGATCCGACATTTCTTCAGGGTCCCGCTGATACCCATCCTTCCGCTCCTTCATTTCATTCCTGTCGATCCTGTTATCTTTATCCTCACTCACATGCAGCCCCCCTAAGTACTTTTACAGTACATTACCCTGTTGGAATGGAAAAAACCACGTTCATTTTGATAAGGTCAACAATGTGATCTTTGTGGAGCGGTGTCATGCAAAAATATACAAACTCAAGAAATGCCCCCCATCAGCAAAGTGTTCTGGTGGGGGGAGACCATAAAAAGATTTTTTTGGATTATCAGTTCGCAGCATGACCTTCCTTCAGAACCTGCTGTCTACTCTTGTCCATTCTGGTGTTCAATATCAAGTTCAGGACAATCGCCGTCAGGCTGCCGAGGACGATGCCGCTTTCCGCAATGACGGCGAGACTTCCGGGTACGATGGCGAAAAGGTCCGGGACGGCTGTGACACCGAGCCCCATGCCGATGGAGATGGCGACGATCATCAGGTTGTTCTGATTTTCGAAATCGACACGTGACAGCATCTTGATGCCATACGATATGACCATGCCGAACATGGCAAGCATGGCGCCCCCAAGGACGGGCGTCGGGATGGCCATCGTGACGGCGCCGATCTTTGGAACGAGGCCGAGCAGAATCAACATGACGCCGGCGATGTAGATGATCTGCCTGCTCTTAACGCCGGACAGCTGGACGAGGCCGACATTCTGTGAATAGGTCGTGTAGGGGAAGGCGTTGAACAGGCCGCCCAGTATGATGGCGAGGCCTTCGGCACGGTAGCCGCGCTTCAAGTCCGTGTCATCGAGGTCATCTTCGCATATATCACCGAGTGCGAAGTAGACGCCGGTGGCTTCGACAAGGCTGACGACGGCCACGAGCATCATCGTCAGTATCGGAATGATGTTGAATTCCGGCATGCCGAAGAAGAAGAGCCGCGGCAGGTGGAACCATGAAGCGTCCCTTACCGGTGTGAGGTCGACCATGCCGAAGAATGAACTGACCAGTGTGACTATGACGATGCCGCTCAGGATGGCGATGGATTTGAGGAACCCCCTGCCGAACCTGAACAGGATCAAGATTACAGCCAGCGTACCGAATCCGAGTGTCAGATTGAGGCCGGAACCATAATCCGCGCTGCCCTGTCCGCCGGAAATGTCATGCATGGCCACGGGAACGAGTGTGATGCCTATCGTGGTGACCACAGTACCTGTAACGACAGGCGGGAAGAAGCGGATCATCTTGCTGAAGTACTTGCCGATGAGGAGTACGAACAATCCGGTCACAAGAATGGCGCCATAGATCGACGGGATGCCATATGTATTGCCGATGGCGATCATCGGGCCGACGGCTGTAAACGTGCAACCGAGCACTACAGGAAGCCCGATGCCGGTGAATTTGTTTTTCCAGACCTGGAGGATGGTCGCGATGCCGCACATCATGATGTCGATGGCGATCAGGTAGGTGAGCTGCGCGGGTGTGAGGCCGATGGCGCCACCGACGATGAGTGGTACGACGACGGCACCCGCATACATTGCAAGTACATGCTGAAAACCGAGTGACAGCTGTTTTGGTTTGGACATCTGCATCACACCTGCACCTCGGACAGGAATTCTATTTTTCCATCCTCGAGGGAGGAGATGCTTGCCAGCGATTCCACACGGTGTCCGGCATTGCGCATTTTTCCGCCACCCGGCTGGAAGGACTTCTCAATGACGATGCCGATGCCGGCAATGTCTGATCCTGCCTGCTGCACGATGTCGACAAGTGCATTTGCAGCTTCCCCGTTGGCGAGGAAATCATCGATGATGAGCACGGAATCCTCATCGGATAGGAACTTGTCGGCAACTGCGATGGTATTCGTCTCCTGTTTCGTATAGGAGTAGACGTTTGAAGTGAGCAGTCCCTCGCTCAGGGTTAGGGACTTCCTCTTTCTTGCGAATACGACCGGTACGCCGAATTCCAGGCCTGCCATGACGGATGGAGCGATGCCTGAGGACTCCAGCGTCAGTATCTTCGTTATCTTTTCCGATGCAAACCTTTCTTTGAATGCCTTGCCGATTTCGACCATCAGTACCGGATCGATCTGATGGTTCAGGAAGTGGTCGACCTTGAGCACCGTATCGGAAAGCGCCACACCTTCCTCCAGAATCTTTTCTTTGAGCAACTTCATGAATAACACCCCAAAATATTATTTTGAAACAAAAAAGCCCGAAGCACACATCAATGAGATGAGCAGCTTCGCGGCAATCCACGAAAGTTACCCACTCATAGTCGGGACATTTACGGTATCCCGGTAGAAACTTGCAGGCCATATCCCTGCGATTATATGAGTGCTTCAATATTTAAGATGGATATAATAATAACATAATAAACGAACTATTCAACAACATTTTCAATTAAAGTTCATATTTTAGTGTGAAAAGAATTTTAAAATCATTTGATGTTCGTTTTTGTACCGAAAGCATGGGGATGGCTGAGATACGGTACTGAATAGGAAGAGAGCATACCAGGCGGTATGCTCTCTTTACTGTGCTATTTCAATTGGAAATCGGTCAGGCATGTGGAGTCGTCTTCAAAGGTGGTGAACGTCCCTTCAGTTGAAAGGCCTTCATGGGTGATGGTGATGTTGTATTCCCTGTCCCGCGGCAGCCAGAAATCAAGGAAGCCGTTTTCAAGCGTCGTCATCGTTTCGTCGACATGGACCTTTCCTGTTTCATCAGTGATGCGGACATCCATCTCCGTTGAGGAGAGTTCACCCTGACAGCCGGTCAGGCTGTGGAACTCGCAAGGGTGTGTATAGTTGATGAAGGGGGCGATGGAGACGAAGAATTCATCTTGCGGCAACGAATGCCTCTCGCTCTGATCTTCGCCGATGAGGAGTTCAGTTCCCGTGATCGAAGCGGCTTCCGCTTCCTTGTTGGCGCTGTAGTCGTCGACGAGCGCTTTGATGTCACCGGTCGCATCCTCTGAACCGCAACCAGCGAGTATGATGCTTATAAGGATGAAGGGCAGCAGCAGTCTCTTCATGATTACCTCCTGATTTTTCTTTTATTGTAACACCCGGCATGTCCGGATGTACGGATGATTCAGAAGTGTCACAATACGTTCAAATTCCTACCTCTCATACTGATAGGCATCGAGCAGGGTCACAATGATGTCCAGGACTGGTGTATCAAGGTCGCCCTTATGCTGCTGGAAGTACTTCTGGATGTACATGTATTCGGTGCGGGCTTCGGCCATGACGTCATAGTACATGCTTGTGCCCATCTCACGGTTGTAGCTTTGGTAGATCGACAGCGCCTTGTCGATGAAGGATGGATCGATGATCTCCCCCTTCCGGTTGATGATGTCGAGGCCTTCCCTGAGCAGGCGCCGGGTAAGGTCGGCAACATTTTCGAGGTCGAATATTTTAGCGGTGTTGCTCGACAGGGCGGTCAGGGAATTGATGCCGAGATTGATCAGCAGCTTCTCATAGCGGATGCGGCGGAAATCCTCAGTCTTCTTGATTTCAAGTTCCACACCGGTCGTGTTTTCAAGATCATCTATGATGCGGTCGGTGTATGGAAGGGGTCTGTCCCCGATGAGCAGGCGTGCATCCTGGAAGTGCTCGATCCGGTCCTCACGCTTCTGGCCGCTGATATAGACGACTGCGGGCACCGGTGCATCAAAGTATTCGTCGAATCCCATGCCATTTTCACAAAGGATGACTTCAGTATCCCGGTGGGCCATTGCAGGGATGATTCCGCTTATGGACTTGAGTGCTGTAGCTTTCGTGGCGATGAAGATGATGTCGAAGGCGTCCCCTTCATATGCTGAGATATCCTCGATGGTGTAGGGGTAATGCCGGCGTTCACCGTCTTCCTGTATGGTGAATCCTTCCTTTCGTGACCTGCCGAAGAGTGTAATATCATGTGGCAACATCATCATTTCACGTGCGATGACGCTGCCGACGGCACCGATGCCGATGACTGCAACTTTCATTTATTTCCCTCCTGGTTGGATGTAGCACTAATAAAATATATGGTAAACTGATTATAATATATTACTTTCGAATGGAAAGGGGCAGCATCATGAAAGCTACAAGTGATTGGAAACGGATGAAAATGGAGGGAGAGCGGATCACGATGGTCACAGCCTACGACTATCCGAGTGCGAAGCAGAGTGAAGCGGCCGGACTGGACACCCTGCTCGTCGGCGACTCGCTCGGGATGACAGTCCTCGGCTACGACAGTACGGTGCAGGTGACGATGGATGATATGATCCATCATGCGAAGGCGGTCAGACGCGGAGCACCGGATACATACGTCGTTGTGGATATGCCATTCGGATCCTATCATGGAAATGATGACGACAGCGTCGGCAATGTACTGAAGCTCTATCAGCAGACAGGGGCAAACGCCATCAAACTGGAGGGCGTAGGATGCCTCGATATCATCCGCCGCTCCGTGGCTGCCGGTGTACCGATCGTCGGCCATCTTGGACTCACCCCGCAGTCTGTCGGTGTCACGGGCTTCAGGATGCAGGCCGGCACACATGATGCCGCGATGCAGCTGATCGAGGACGCCAAGGCAGTGGAAACGGCCGGTGCATGCATGGTGGTGCTTGAAGCCATCCCTTCCGACCTCGCCGGCAAAATCACGAGCACCCTCTCCATTCCGACCATCGGAATCGGTGCGGGTGTGGATGTGGACGGCCAGGTGCTCGTCTACCATGATGTGCTGCAGTACGGGACCGATCGGCTGCCGAAATTCGTCAAGCCGTACGCAGATTTCAATACGGCCGGCGTGGACGGGCTCAGGGCATACGCCGAAGCGGTCAAGGCTGCCCGGTTCCCGGATGAGGATACAACATACAAGAGAAAGGTTTTTGAGGAATGATGAAGACAGCGGATACAATAAAGGAAGTACGCAATATACTGGATGGGCATCGCGGGAAAAGCGTCGCACTGGTACCGACGATGGGCGCCCTCCACGAAGGGCATATGGCACTGGTGGAGGCAGCCAAAAAAAAGGGGGACATCGTGGCGGTGAGCATATTCGTCAACCCGCTCCAGTTCGGCCCGGATGAGGATCTGGACAGCTACCCGAGGAACCTTGAACGCGATCTTGAAATCTGCAGGGCGCATGGGGTGGATGTCGTTTTCCACCCCTCAGAGGCGGAGATGTATCCGAAGACGCCGGAGCTTGAACTCCACCTCCGCACGATGGCCTCAATCCTCGACGGCGTGAGGCGCCCGGGTCATTTCGAAGGTGTCGTGACAGTCGTGAACAAGCTGTTCAACATCATCCGGCCCGATTTTGCAGTGTTCGGTGAAAAGGACCGCCAGCAGCTGATGATCATCAGGAGAATGGTGGCGGATTTCAACCACGACATCGACATCGTGGGGGTGCCGACCGAAAGGGAAGCGGATGGGCTTGCCAAAAGCAGCAGGAACGTCAACCTGTCCGAGACGGAACGTGCCGAGGCGCCGGAGATCAATCGGGCACTTGAAATGGGTCGTGATATGATACAGGAGGGTGTCTCTGATGCCGGGGAAGTCAAGGAACGCATCGAAGCTCATGTAGAAGATCACACTTCCGGCATGATAGATGACCTTCAGATATTCACCCATCCCGATCTAAATCCTGTTCAAAACATTGACGGTGATGTTATAATATTCATTGCTGTTAAGTTCGAAAGAACACGGTTAATAGATAATATGATGGTGATAAAAAATGATCAGGACAATGATGAACGGTAAAATACACCGGGCGGTCGTCACAGAGGCCAACCTCAACTATGTAGGCAGCATTACAATCGATCCGGTACTGCTTGAAGCGGCGAACATCCTGCCGAATGAATTGGTGCAGATCGTCAACAACAATAACGGCGAACGCCTTGAAACATATGTCATCGAAGGGGAGCGCGGCTCTGGTGAAATATGCCTGAACGGTGCCGCCGCAAGAAAGGTGCAGGTTGGTGATGTCATCATCATCATCAGCTATGTCCAGGTCGATGAGCGTGAATTGGATGGTTATGAGCCAAAAGTGGTAATCGTCGATCAGGACAACAATATCGTCGACCCGGGGTATATTGAAAAAAGACAAACCGAATATACACATCAATGAGTAATTAGACATCCGTTTAATTACTCTTTTTAAACTTTAAAAAAGGAGGTGCAGCCATGCCAGGGAAACTCTTCTTCATCATCATCATCTATATCGTTTCCACGATCCTCGCCCCAGCAGTCCATTCCTACGATTTCAAGGATGGTCTGAACAGGGAATATGCTGTGGAATGGCTGGAGACGTATGTGTATCCGACCTATGATATGAGCACCATACACGAGATCAATAGTGCACAGACCCAAGAGATCGAAGTGGCCATGGAGGGTGAATATGATATCGATGGCCAGGAAGTGCTCGGAAGTGAATATGCAGGGGATTTCGTCGTCGAGGAAGACTACGGCAGGTTCAGGATGGTGCTCGTCAATGACGGATTGGTCACAGGGGCCTATACCAACAGTGATGATGTGTCGATCGACAACATTAACATCGAGGGTATGGACCGCGAAAGTGTCAGGGAGGCCTACGGTGAACCTGAAGAATCGATCAAAAAGGGATGGAAGCGGCTCAGGGTCGACAGCAACGAATATGCGGTATATGACCTGAAGGACAGGTACGTCTATTTTTTCTATGACCTCCATGAAGACGACAAGGTCAATGGAACACTTGTAGTGATGAAGGAGGAGGTCGAAGCAGGCAAGGAACTGTACAACCACCCGGAGGCCGTGGACAATTCAAGGATGAACCATCTGCTTGTGAATGCGACCCGGCACGAGTATGGAGTGCAGCCGCTCGAAGCCTATGAGGCAGCAGGCATGGCAGCACAGGGACACAGTGAGGACATGGCGGAAAACGACTACTTCAACCATGATTCGCCCGATGGGGAAACATTGAAGGACCGTGTCGATGCAGCCGGAGTGGATTACCGCATGGCTGGCGAGAACATCGCCATGGGCCATACATCACCGATCTTCTCGCACCATAGCCTGATGAATTCGATGGAGCACCGGGTGAACACGTTGAAGCCTGAATTCACGCATCTTGGGACAGGTACAGCATACAATGATGAAGATATTCCATATTACACAGAAAATTATATCCAGAAGTAGATGGAATATTTTTCTTATGGTATAATATTATACAAATAAAAGTGTTTGAAAACGTTTCCAAGGGGAAGTGGAAAGAAAGCGTTAAAATGCTTTTTTAAAGATTATATCTTTTCCTGAAGGCCCATCCTGATAGAAAAAGTAGAACGAGGGGATGCAGTTGATCAGTAAAACACATGAGAATGATACGAAAGATGCGAAAGATATTTTGGAGCAGGTAAGAATAATACTTGGCAGATAGCCGATCGAAAGAGATTGGAATGGACAGGGTGGCATGGGAAAAGCGATAATAGAAAGGGCGCCTACCAAAATGGTAGGCGCCCTTTATTGTCTGGAATCATCAGAAGGACCGGAAGAGTCCTACGACCTTGCCGAGTACGGTCACGCTGTCCAGTATGATCGGTTCCATGGCGGAGTTCTCAGGCTGGAGCCTGTAGTAGCCGTTCTCCTTATAGAAGCGCTTGACAGTCGCTTCATCCTCTTCAGTCATCGCAACGATGATGTCACCGTTATGCGCAATATTCTGCTTGCGTACGATGACACGGTCACCGTCGTGTATGCCGGCTTCGACCATGCTGTCGCCGACGACATTCAGCAGGAAGATTTCACTGTTATGGTTTGCCGTGAAGTGTTCCGGCAGCGGGAAGTATTCGTCGATGTTCTCGACTGCAGTGATCGGCAGACCGGCAGTGACCTTGCCGAGTACAGGAACATGTATGACGGGACCATACTGTTCGTTTTCCTCCGTAATGACTTCGATGGCCCGCGGCTTCGTCGGATCCCGCTTTATATATCCCTTCTCCTGCAGTTTGGCGAGGTGTCCATGGACGGTGGAGCTTGACTGCAGGCCGACCGCATTGCCTATTTCCCTGACACTTGGCGGATAGCCCTTCTCATGTACGGTAGTCTTTATAAACTGATATATCTGCTTCTGTCTATCTGTTAGCGGCTTCATATATATACCTCCGGCTCATTATTGATTCAATTTTACCATATATATGGTGGTGTTACAAACGTTTGTTCGTAATCTTGTTGACCCGGAACAGATGTTCTGTTACCATGTGGATACAAACACATGTTCTGGAGGGGGACGCTATGAAAGTGAAAGAATT
The DNA here is from genome assembly GCF_020786625.1 of Salinicoccus sp. RF5. NCBI lineage: Bacteria > Bacillati > Bacillota > Bacilli > Caryophanales > Staphylococcaceae > Salinicoccus > Salinicoccus sp. RF5. The sequence goes on along the minus strand of NZ_JAJGRC010000001.1, from coordinate 572,920 downwards.
CAAGCTGTTGAGTGCCATTTTTGCATTTGCCCTGGTTGCCGGTCTTATATTCATGTTCGATTCCCATAATACAGAGAACGCACATTCCGATATCGTATATATAGATGAGTATGAAGTAGTGACGGAGATGGATATCATGGAGCCTGATGATGAAACGCCTGTTCCGGACGAACAGTACGCCGAACGGACGCATATGGACCAGCTGATGGAAATGATCGGCTTTATAAAGTGATTATCAAGTATGGGAATGGTCTCATACTTTTTTTTGTGTTAAATTATATGTGAGTGGACAGGAGGTTTCGCAATGCTTGAAAAGGAAAAACTGCAACGTATCAATGCACTGGCCGCCAAAAAGAAGGCGGACAGCATCAATAAGGAAGAACTTGAAGAGTTGAAGGGGCTCAGGGAAGAGTATCTTGAGAATTTCCGATCCTCCTTCAGAAAACAGGTGGAGAACACCAAGGTGGTCGATCCAGAAGGCAATGATGTAACACCTGAAAAACTTAAACGCATTCAACAGGAAAAAAATATCAGAGAATAAAGGAGCATGACTATGACATTCGATAAAACCGATCAGCTTGCGATCAACACAATCAGAACACTTTCAATCGATGCGGTTGAAAAAGCGAATTCCGGGCACCCGGGACTCCCGATGGGGGCCGCACCGATGGCGTACACGCTTTGGAGCCGTCACTTGAACTTCAACCCGAATTCCATGGATTGGTTCAACCGGGACCGTTTCGTACTCAGTGCCGGCCATGGTTCAATGCTCGTCTACAGCCTGCTCCACCTGAGCGGTGCGCTGGAGATGGAGGAGCTGAAGAATTTCAGGCAGTATGAATCAAAAACACCCGGACATCCTGAATTCAAGCACACTGAGGGTGTCGAGATCACTACCGGCCCTCTTGGCCAAGGCTTCGCGATGAGCGTCGGCATGGCCATGGCTGAAAAGCATCTGGCCGCACGCTTCAACCGCAACAACTACAACGTTGTGGACCACTACACGTATGTCGTGGCAAGCGATGGCGACCTGATGGAAGGTATTTCCCATGAAGCGGCGTCCCTCGCCGGCCACCTTGCGCTCGACAAACTCATCGTCCTGTATGACTCCAATGACATTTCATTGGACGGGGACCTGGATAAGAGTTTCTCGGAAGATATCAAGAAGCGTTTTGAAGGTTACAACTGGCACTATATAAAAGTGGCGGACGGTAATGACGTGGAAGCGGTGGACAAGGCGATAGAGGAGGCGAAGTCTTCAGACAAGCCGACGATGATCGAAGTGAAGACGATCATCGGCTACGGTGCCCCGAACAAGCAGGGCAAAAGTGATTCCCATGGCGCGCCGCTCGGTGAAGAAGAGCGCAGGGCAGCCTTCGAATACTATGGCTTCGACCCGGATGAAACATTCAAAGTCGATCCATCCGTCTATGACCGTTTCAGCGAAACGATGAAGGAACGGAGCAATGGAAGGGAAGCGGAATGGCTCAAGATGCTTGAGGACTACAGGAATGAACATCCTGAACTCTACAGCGAACTTGATGATGCGATCAACCATCGTCTGCAGGAAGGCTACGACAAGGACCTCCCGATCTATGAAGCGGGTGATTCCAAGGCGACTAGGGCGACTTCAAGTGAAATGATCCAGGCGCTCTCGGCAACTGTACCGACGCTCTTCGGCGGCGCTGCCGACCTCGCCAGCAGCAACAAGACGAACGTCAAAAGCGAAGAAGACTTCGGTGCCGGAAACTATGATGGCCGAAACATCTGGTTCGGTGTCAGGGAATTCGGCATGGCTGCTGCATTGAACGGCATGGCGGCGCATGGCGGCATCTACCCTTACGGTGGCACATTCTTCGTATTCAGCGACTACATGAAGCCGGCCATCCGACTCAGTGCACTGATGAAGCTGCCGGTGACATATGTACTGACACATGACTCCATCGCCGTCGGGGAAGATGGTCCGACACATGAACCGGTAGAACAGCTCGCAGGCCTCAGGGCGATTCCGAACCTGAATACAATCCGTCCGGCAGATGGAAATGAAGTCCGTGCCGCATGGAAAGTGGCGATGGAAGCGGAAGATGCACCGACGGCCCTCGTCCTGACACGCCAGAACGTCGAAGCGATCGATGTCCCATACGAAACTGTGGAAGCCGGCGTCAGAAAAGGCGGCTATATCGCCGTCGACAAGGGCGATGATGCAATACTGTTCGCTTCCGGCAGCGAAGTGCCATTGGCGGTCAAGGCAGCGGAGCAACTGGATAAGCAGGGCGTCAGGGTAAAGGTCGCCTCCATCCCGAACATGCAGCAGTTCCTTAAACAGGATGCAGACTATATCGAAAGTGTACTCAATACACACATCGAGAACAGGACGGCGATCGAAATGGCCGCAAGCCTCGGCTGGCACCGTTTCATCGGCATGAACGGCAAACTGCATACGATCGACACCTACGGTGCAAGTGCTCCAGGGAATGTCGTCGTGGAGAAGTACGGCTTCACCGTTGAACGCATCCTGCAGACTGTAATGGATAAATAATCTGTTGAAAAACACCTGCTTTTGATGTAAACTTTATTATGGTCTACGAAGAAAGAGGTGAGCAGTTTGGCTACTTGGATATGGATACTGATTGTTATAGTTGCACTCATCGGTGGCGTTGCGCTTGGATTCTTCCTCGCAAGAAAGTACATGATGGACTATCTTGAGAAGAACCCGCCGATCAATGAAGACATGCTCAGAATGATGATGATGCAGATGGGACAGAAACCTTCCCAGAAGAAAATCAATCAGATGATGACGATGATGAATCGCAATACGGATTCAAAATCAGCTAAAGATCGTATGAAAGCTTCAAAAAAATAAAGATGAACCCTTCCGTCTGAGCGGAAGGGTTTATTTTTTTGTTTTAATCTACCTCTGCCACTTCAATTTTAAAATTTGACACTTTTTTGAATATTCATTGAACAGGCATAAGTATTCATATATACTTGAATTATTCAAGCAAAGGAGGAAAATGAATGAACAAACGGTATTTTATGTTACTTATGGTTTTCGTACTGACACTGGCCCTGGCTGCATGTACGGATGATTCCAATGTGGAGGAGGGCGCGGATGGAAGTGCAGAAGGAGAGAATACTTCCGAAGATTCTGAAGCATCGGGTGGCTCCGGTTCGGGTGACCTGACCATTGCGATGATGGATGATGCGGTTACACTTGATCCGCATGGGAGCAACGACTCCGCTTCTGCACAGGTAAGACGGAACATCTATGAAACGCTTGTCTTCCAGGAGACGGATATGGAACTCGCGCCAGGACTTGCTGAAGAATGGGAAGCGACTGAAGATGACGTATGGACTTTCACATTGAGGGAGGGGACGACTTTCCACGAAGGGTCTGAGTTCACTGCCGAAGATGTAAAGGCGACGATGGACCGTGTAAGGGACACTGCGGTTGCATCCCAGGTTGCATTCCTGTTCGAAATGATCTCCGAAGTGGAAGTTGTAGGGGATTATGAAGTGAATATGCATACTGAATATCCATTTGCACCGCTGCCAAGCCACCTCGCCCATAATACGGCAGGCATCATGAGCAAGGACATCATCGACCGCGACTACCAGGCGGCGCTTGATGAAGCGGGCGTGGACATGACTGCAGACGAGTACTATGAGCTCCGCGCGGAAGGCGGCTCAGAGTATGACGATGTTGCCGAACAGATTTCAGAGCATCTCGGCTCTGTCATCGGCTCGGAAGCGGATGGTACGAACCATCTGATGTTCGCATCCCGTTCCGCCGGTGAAGAGACTGTACTTGAGAAGTTCGACGACTTCCAGGGCGGTGACCGCGAATTCGAAACTGTGACATTCCGCGTCATTCCTGAAAATGGCGCCCGCATGGCTGAACTTGAAACTGGCGGCATCCAGGTTGCCGGTGATGTGGATTCTTCAAGCGCCGTACGTATTGAAGAAGGGGAAGAGACTGAACTTGTCGAACAGGAATCTGTAAGGATGTCCTATCTCGGCTTCAATACCGAGAAGGAACCGTTCGATGATGTGAAGGTCAGACAGGCGATCTCCTATGCGATCGACAGGGATGAAATCATCTCCGGTGTATATGACGACATGGGAATCAAGGCCGAAGGTCCGTTGGCACCTGATGTTTGGGGCCATGATGAGAACCTTGAAGGTGTAGAATATGATATGGAACGCGCGAAGGAACTTCTTTCAGAAACGGATGTTGCAGATGGCTTCGAAACGACGATTTGGGTGGATGAAGATCCACAGATCATCGATACTGCCGTATACATCCAGGAGAAGCTTTCCGAACTGAACATCGATGTCCAGGTGGAGCAGTTCGAATGGGGCACTTACCTCGACAGGACAGCACAGGGCGACCATGAGATGTTCATCCTTGGCTGGACGACGGTAACAGCAGATGCAGACTACGGTCTGTATGCACTGTTCCATTCAAACAGCCATGGTGAAACGGGCAACCGTTCATTCTATACGAATGAAGAAGTCGACAACCTGCTCGATGAAGGGCGTACTGAACCTGATGAAGATACACGATTTGAAGCATACAGCCAGGCTCAGGAAATCCTGATCGAGGAAGCGCCGGCGGCATATCTCTTCCACACCAATTTCGCAATCGGTGTGAACGCATCGCAGGTGAGTGGGGTGGATCTCGATCCAGTCGGCAACATCAGGCTTGAAAATGTGACATTCGAATAACTGATTCATATATCAAAATGAAAATCCCGCCTGATGAATAATCAGACGGGATTTTTTGCAGTATTAGACTTTTTCAACTATATAGGCTTTCTTTTCCCTGAAGTGTTTTTCTCCATCTTTCGAAGAATGTTCGAAGAAACCTTCGAATTCATGAGTCACTTTGAACTCACGCTCAGGATCCGAGAAGAGTTCGTTGTCGTTTGTAGATAATATGACTGCATCGGTCGTCGTGATGAAACTGTCGATTTCATGTGCTTTATAGTGCTCTCCCGGTTTTAGAGTATTCATACCTGACTTCGACATAATCACCCTCCTGAATAACTTATTACACTAAATTTTTCCCGATGTCATTCCATTTAAACATGTAACGGATTTATAAGGGTATAAAAATCGACGATCTTCATCTATTGATTATTTCATATCTCGAAACATATGGTAGAATTTAGATGTATATGACAGCAAGGGGGATCGGTATGAAAGTATTCAGGAAATTGGGGTGGTTCTTCGCCCGCGAATGGCGCAGCTATACTGTGGGGATCATCATGCTTATTCTGGTGGCACTTATGGAACTCGTTCCACCGCAGGTGATCGGCTGGGTGATCGACGGCATCGCGCAGGAGACACTGACTAGGGATCTGCTGCTGCAGTTCATACTGCTGCTGATCGCTGTTGCTGTGTTGACATACATAGTCAGGTATTTCTGGCGCATCATGATTTTTGGGGCGAGCTACCGGCTTGGGAGGATCCTGAGGTCCCGCCTCTACAATAAATATTCAGAAATGAGCCCGGCATTCTATCAGAAGCGCCGCACAGGCGACCTTATGGCGCATGCGACGAATGATATCCAGGCGGTCCAGGCTACGGCCGGCGCGGGAATCCTTACCATTGCGGACTCTCTCATCACAGGGGGCGCAGTATTGATTACGATGGCGATCACCATCAGTCCGAAGCTGACGCTCATCGCCATGATTCCGCTGCCGCTCATGGTCATCCTGACGAGCTATTATGGCACGCTGATGAACCGCGGCTTCAAGAAGGCGCAGGCGGCCTTCAGCATGCTGAACGACAAGACGCAGGAGAGCATATCGGGCATCAAGGTGACGAAGACATTCGGCTACGAGAAAAGTGATCAGGCGGATTTCCGGAAGTTGAGTGATGATGTGGTCGAAAAGAACTTGAGGGTTTCGAAGGTCGACGCCCTGTTCGATCCGACGATCATGACTGTCATCGGTGTGAGCTATTTCCTGTCCATCTTCTTCGGTGCGCGCATGGTGCTGGATGATACCATCACCATCGGTGCGCTTGTGACCTTCACCACCTATCTCGGCATGATGGTGTGGCCGCTTCTCGCACTCGGCTGGTTCTTCAATCTCGTCCAGCGGGGGAGCGCATCATATGACCGTATACAGGACATCATGGATACGCCGAATCAGATCGGTGCAGATTACCGAATTGAGGATCAGCCGGATGGGGACATCGAATTCAATATCGGTGCGTTCAACTTTCCGGACGACGAGTCGGATGGTCTGAGGGATGTCCGGTTCACAATACGGAAAGGATCGACGGTCGGCATTGTCGGACGCACAGGTTCAGGTAAAAGCGCCCTGATTCGTCTGCTGCTCCGGGAATTCGACACGGTCAATCAGGATAATATCCGCTACGGCAGCCATGCACTCCGCGACTACAGCATCCGCAACCTCAGAAGCCAGTTCGGGTATGTACCGCAGGATCATTTCCTGTTCTCGACGACGATACGCAACAACATCGCCTTCAGCAACCCTGACCTGCCGGATGAAGATATCTTCCATGCAGCAGGCCTCAGCCATATCCATGAGGACATCAAGGGTTTCCCTGATGGCTATGAAACCGTTGTAGGCGAGCGGGGCGTTTCGCTCTCGGGCGGCCAGAAGCAGCGGATTTCCATCGCCCGTGCCCTCATCAAGGACCCGGAAGTGCTGATACTGGATGACTCGCTGTCTGCGGTTGACGCCGAGACGGAAGAGCGGATACTCGCCAACATCCAGTCGAACCGGGCCGGCAAGACGAACATCATCACTGCCCACCGTATGAGTGCAGTCAGTCATGCCGACCTGATCATCGTCATGGACAGCGGCACGATCATCGAAAGTGGCACGCATCAGGCACTGATGGAACAGAAGGGCTGGTATCACGATACGTATAACTCCCAGGCATTGCGGGAAGCGCTCGAGAGCTCGCTGGATGACCTGGTGCAAAAGGAGGACGACTAGATGGAAGACAATCAGTTCAACCTCTCCTTCAATGATCAGAAGAACGTACTTTTCAGGCTGATGAAATATACGCTGCCCTTCAAGGGGACGCTGACATTCGGCTTCATCATGCTGGTCATTTCCACCATCACCGGTGTGGCGACCCCATACCTGGTGATGGTCTTCATCGATGACTACTTGACGCCGGGCATCTTCCCGGAAGGGGATATGACTTGGCTCATCACGATATTCGTGCTTGTGCAGCTGGTCGGCGCGGCGTCGACCTATATGCAGATCTATCTGTTCCAGTATCTGGCATTCAAAGTCATCCAGCAGCTGCGCATCGATGCATTCGACAAGATAGGCAGGCTCGGCATGCGGTATTTCGACAAGGTGCCGGGCGGCAGTGTGGTGTCCCGGATCACCAATGACACCGAAGCGATCGTCGAGATGTTCATCGGGGTGCTGGCAACTTTCCTCATGGCCTTCTTCATGGTCATATCGAGCTTCGTCATGATGTTCATCCTTGATGTCAGGCTCGCGCTGCTGGCGCTGCTCTTCATGCCGGTGATCGTGCTGATACTCGGAATCTACAGGAAGTACTCCGCCAACTTCTTTTCCCATGCACGCCAACTGCTCAGCGATCTGAACGCCAAACTCGCCGAGTCGATAGAGGGCATGAAGATCATCCAGGTGTTCAACCAGGAAGGGCGCCTTGGCAGGGAGTTCAATGAAATAAACGAAAAGCACTACCAGTATAATATGAAGAACGTGCGGCTCGATGGACTGCTGCTCCGGCCGGCCATCAGCATGATATATGTATTGGCGATCGCCGTCATCCTCGGTTATTTCGGGCTGCTCAGCTTCAGTTCGACTGTCACCGCAGGTGTCATCTTCGCCTTCATCCAATATATGGAACGTTTCTTTGAGCCGATCAACCAGGTCAGCCAGAACTTGAACATATTCCAACAGGCACTCGTTGCGGCGAGCCGGGTATTTACACTGATCGACGATGAAAGGATAGAGCCCCATCAGCCGGAGACCTCCAATTACGGCATCACCGACGGGCACATCGAATTCAGGAATGTCACCTTCAGTTATGACGGCAGGACGGATGTGCTGAAAGACATTTCTTTCACGGCACGTCCGGGTGAAACGGTGGCACTCGTCGGCCATACAGGCTCCGGTAAAAGCTCCATCATCAACCTGTTCATGCGGTTCTACGAGTTTTCCGAAGGGGAGATTTTGATCGACGGCCACTCCATCAAGGATATTTCGAGACAGGCACTCAAGAGGAGGGTCGGGCTTGTGCTGCAGGATCCGTTCATCTTCTATGGCACGGTGGAATCGAACATCCGGCTGTATCATCCGGAAATGACTTTCCAGCAGGTCAAGGCCGCTGCCGAGTTCGTCTATGCGGACAAGTTCATCAACAGGCTTCCGGATGGGTACCAGCATCGGGTGATTGAAAAGGGCGGCGCCTTCTCGAGCGGCGAACGTCAGCTGCTGGCGTTTGCACGCACGATGGCCATGGATCCCAAAATACTGATCCTTGATGAGGCGACCGCAAACATCGACTCCGAGACCGAAGAGCAGATACAGCAGTCGCTCGAACGGATGCGACAGGGCAGGACCACATTGGCCATCGCACACCGCTTGTCGACCATCCAGGATGCAGACCAGATCCTCGTCCTCAATAGAGGTGAAATCGTGGAGCGTGGCAGCCATGATGCGCTCATCCGGCATGGCGGCATCTACCATAAGATGTACCAGCTGCAGAATGGACAGCATCAATTGTCATAGAAAATTCTAAATTGCAGAGCCGAAAGCTACTTATGCCTCCATCATGTCTGTTAAAATGACATCTGAATGGAGGTATTTTTTATGGGTAGCGAAGTGACTTTTCTTCTCGCATTCGGAGCCGGCGTACTGAGTTTCGTCTCACCGTGCGTACTTCCGGTATTCCCTGCATTCATCTCCTACATAACGGGGATGAGCTATAATGAAGTCGAGAGTCAGAAATTCAATTTCCGGGCGATCCTTCATACCGTGTTCTTTCTTATCGGTTTCAGTCTTATATATATTGCGCTGGGCTTCGGCACAGCATTCTTCGGCGGCCTGCTCATAGAATATTCCGATCTGATCCGCCAGCTCGGCGCGATCCTCATCGTCATATTCGGACTCATCATTACAGGGGTGCTGAACTTCAGCTTCCTGATGAAGGACCGGAAGATCCAGTTCAAGAACAGGCCATCCGGCTTTATCGGTTCGATTCTGATCGGCATGGCATTCGGAGCTGGATGGACACCGTGCAACGGCCCGATCATCGGTGCGATCTTCGCCATGAGCGCAACGGAGCCGAACAACGCACTGATGCTGATGGTGGTCTACTGTCTGGGGTTTGCAGTCCCATTCTTCACGTTGAGCTTCTTCGTGTCCAGGACGCGCTGGATGCTCAAGTATTCCAGTACCATCATGAAGACCGGCGGGGTCATCATGGTGCTGATGGGTATACTCCTTTATTTTGACGGCCTGACACAGATCATCATATGGCTGCAGCCGTTCTTCGGCGACTTCCAGGGGTTCTGATCATGACCATCGAAAGCATGTTGTTTATTGCTGCATCCATCATGGCGGTATTCATGGGCATCGTTGCAGTCTTCGTCAGGCAGAAGGCGGCGAAGCGGCCCCTGACGATGGCGAAGATCATCATACCGCCGGTCATGATGTCTACAGGCGCGCTGATGTACATATTCCCGTACTTCAGGCTGACACCTTTTGAAATCATGGAAGCGACGGTTGTAGGACTGCTGTTCTCCATCGTACTCGTTCTCACGACCCGATATGAGGAGAGGGGCGGGGAACTGTATGTAAAGCAGTCCAGGATGTTCCCCGTCATACTGGTCGTCCTCCTGGCACTCAGGATCATCATGAAGACCGTATTGTCCATGAGCATTTCGCCCGGGGAGATCGGAGGGATGTTCTTCCTCCTTGCATTTGTAATGATCGTCATCTGGAGACTGTCGATGTTCATCCATCTCCAGGCATTCAAAAAGCAGCAGATCAATGAAGCGCGTCCAAGAAGTTGAATAACTTGGAGGCGCCGCTCATTATGATCTGCTGCTTATTTTTTCTGTCTGTTCGAATATGGAGAACTTCTGCTTTTCGTCATCGGCATACTGGAAGAGGTCTTCATATGGGGAGTAGTCGATTTCCATATCATCCAGCTTCTTCTTCATGAACTTATGGTCCCGTTTCGGTGTCGCGATGATATATCCCTTCATGATATGGTCGAGTGTGATGTTGTCCGCCTTCTCATCCAGTGCAATCTTTGAGATCCGTCCGGCGATCCGCTCCTTCGCCACATCCCTGAACAGCTCGGGGACCGGGCTGACCAGCTCGTTCAGAAGGTGACGCGCTTCGTTATTCCATAGGGGGAGTGCCTTATCTATATAATAGTCCTGCCAGTCGAGTTCACTGTATCCATCTTCCTTCGGCATCCGCTTCAGGAACTTCCTGAACATGAAATATCCGCCGATGGTCATTGCCCCCAGCATGACGAATGTCCATAGAGCGATGCCCCACATAAATATATCGTTCATTCCCTCACCTCCCAGTCATTATAGGAAATTAAAACAGAATTGTCCATTGAATCATTTGTGACGATATATAGGGTGAAGGAGGTGAGGGATATGCTGAAGAACATGAGTGCTAAATTCTATTTCTTTGAAGCGGACGAGACAGGCGATGAAAAACCCCGTTTCAGATCCGTGAGGAACCTGGACATTACATCGACGGATGAAGCCATCAACACATTGGCAGACATCTACAGCAACCTGGCGAACGACGAATATACAATCGTCGAGAAGGAACAGACCTACGTCATCAACTAATGAAGGGGAGGAAGGGCAATGACCAAGAAACTTGTGATTGTATTCAACACAGAACTGAACCGCCGATTCACGCTGAACATCAGCAATCCGAAGGAGGATCTGACCGAAGCGTCACTCCTGCTTGAGGCGGAACGCCTCATAGAAACCGGCGTCCTGGCGCCGATGCAGGGGAAACCGGTCTCCGTGCATTCTGCCAAGATCGTCGAACAGAACGTCACCGAGATCATCTAGCGTGGAATGGGTCCCACTTGTCAGCGATGTTGGATTTCCGGCAGTGATCACATTCTTCCTGCTTCACCGCATGGAGCGGAAATTGGACGATCTCATCATATCCATCAGGCAGCTGAGCTGAAACGCCGCCCCCAAATTTACTTGGGGGCGGTTTTTCTTGTATAATCATATATATATGAGGTGGTAGGATGAAGATATTACATACTGGAGACTGGCATATCGGAAAACGCCTGAACGGCGTGGACCTGATAGAGGACCAGCAATTCATACTGGAACAGTTGATTGAATATATGGAAGAGAACCCCGTCGACATGGTGGTTGTGGCCGGCGATGTGTTCGACCGGAGCAACCCGTCACAGGCGGCACTCAAGCTCGTCAATGAATATTTGTACAGAATCAATATAGAAAAGGGCATCCCGGTGCTTGCCATCAGCGGCAACCATGACAGCCGTTCAAGGCTCGACTACGGCAGCTACTGGTTCGAGAAGAGCGCCTATCATATGCGCACATCGCTGTCCGACATCACCACACCGGTAGTTGTGGATGGACATCATTTCTATATGGTGCCGCATCTGGATGTGCTCGAGGCGAAGGTGTTCTTCGATGATGAATCGATCCAGACGCACCATGATGTCTACCGGCGTATTACGGAAGAGGTAGCGGATGTCATGGACCCCGGGGCCTACAATGTCCTCATCGGGCACATGTTCATTTCGGAAGGGAAGGCATCGGACTCCGAGCGCCCCTTGTCCGTCGGACTGTCGGAGGAGGTGGGGGCGGAGCTTTTTGATGCATTCGACCTGGTGCTCCTCGGACACCTCCATCATCCGTTCGCAATCACGCATGAGAAGATATTCTACAGCGGCTCCCTGCTCAAATATTCATTTTCGGAAGTGAAGCAGCCGAAGGGATTCCGTATCGTCGAGACCGGGGATGTGACGAAATGCCGTTTCGAGCCGCTGGAGTGCAGGCGCGATCTTGTGCACTACCAGGGCACTTTCGATGAAGTCATCAATGAGGCGGTGACATTCGAGGACAGCCGGGCCTACTTCAAGTTCGAACTTGCGGGCATGGAGACCGTCAACGACCCGATGGCGAAACTGAAGATGCTGTACCCGAATACACTTGAGCTCAGACCGGTGAGGAAGGAACACGAAGCGGTCCAATCGACGGTGGATGCCCACCGTTCGAGCGATGCGGAAATATTCGAGTCATTCATCGAAACCGTCCATGGAGAGGCGCCGACGGACTATCAGAAACAGATATTCAATACTTATTTCAAAGGTGATGCAGATGAAACCGATTCGGATTAACATGCAGTACTTCGGCCCTTTTGAGAATGAAACGATAGATTTCGACCGTGTCAGGGACAGCATGTTCTTGATCGGCGGCCGCACGGGCTCCGGGAAGACGATGATATTCGACGCGATCACCTATGCCCTCTACGGCACACTGTCGACGAGTGACAGGGCCGAAGGTTCGGTCAGGAGCCAGTTCGCGACGGATGATGACATCAGCAGCATCCGCCTGGAATTCGAGATCAGGGGAAAACGCTACACGATTGAACGAACCCTCTCCTACAGCAAGGCGGGCCGCAAGACACCGGTGCCGCCGAAAGCCGTGCTGTATGACGCATCCGGTGAAGTGCTGGAAGGCAGCATCAATGGGGTGAAGCAGAAGGTGCTCGACATCATTCAGCTGAATGCCGAGCAGTTCCGGCAGATCCTCATTCTGCCTCAAGGAGAGTTCAAAAGGCTGCTGACATCATCAAGTGAACAGAAGCAGGAGATTCTGAGGACCCTGTTCCGGACGGAAAGGTTCGTCCAGTTCGAGAAGCGGCTGAATGTACTGAAGAAGGAGAAACAGGCCGAAAGTGAAACCGTCGAAGCGAAGATTGAGGGACTCTTCAATACGGTAAGCGGGGGCGGGCTCCCTCGGGCACAGGCACTTCTCGAGGCGGACTATCCGACATTCACCAAGAGGGTGGCGGCGATCCGGGACATCCAATCCCTTCTGGAAGCAGAGCAGACCAGGATGGAAGAGGGTCTGAAAGAGAACCGGCAGACTCTCGAGACGAAGCGCGGACAACTCCAGCAGAAGCAGGAGCATAACAGGAAACTCCAGGAGCTTGAGGAAATCGGCACACAGCTCACAGCACTTGAAACCGAGCATTCCGAAATCGCATCTCTCGAAGCCTCCCTTGAGGAATACCGGGCGGTCAAGGAGATGGAGTATGCATTGAAGATGGAGGACCAGGCGCTGCGAAGGAAGACGGAGGCTGAAACGGCACTCTCGGAACTCGAGGCACAGTCCGAACAGGTCGACCGGGAACTGGAACAGCTCCTTTCGGATCAGACGGCACTCGGGGAGAAGGATGCGCTGTACAGGAAGGCGGAGCGCTGGCTCAACTCGACGGAGCGTTTCATGGGTGATGAGGACATCGCGCAACTGGATGAAGCACTCGCCTCCCTCAACAAGAGGAAGCAGGAGATCGAACGGGAAAACGGCAGGCTTTCAAAGGAGTTGGAATCAGTTGAAGAGACGCTGGCTTCAGAATCCTGGGACCGCAGGCGTTCGGACCAGTTGAACGAGGAGAAGTTCCAACTGGACAACGAGATCAGCACCCTCGGTCAGGAGATTGAAGAAGAGCAGGGCAACAGGCGGTATGATGAAGAGAAGGCCAGATTGTCCGGCGAGATCAAAGCGATTGACGGGAAACGTGAAAGCATCGAGTCTGCACGGGAAGAAAAGAAGAAGCGTGTAAAAAGCAGGTTCTCTGCAGCCGACGGTGTACATATCGAACATCTGGTCCGGCATCTTGAAGTGGGCAGCCCATGCCCGGTCTGCCAGCAGAAAGTCGAGGTGCTGCCTGCGGAAAATGAATATCTGTCCGAGGCGGAAGAGGCGGAACTCAAAAAGTTCGAAGCGGATCTCGAAGCGTTGCTCGAGGAGAAGGACACCAAAGAAAGGCGCATCACGGTGATAGAGGAACTGCTCTCAGGAAAGGCGCGCAGGGAGGTTGCCGCACTTGAAGCCTCCCTGCAGGAGAAGCGGGAGCGCCGTACCCGGCTGGATGAAGAGATCGAGGCGGACAGGAAGAAGTTTGAACGTAAGCAGCAGCTCGACCAGCGTCAGAATGAACTGAACCGGATACTCGCCGACAATAGGCTGGAAGAGAACAATATCCGGCATTCCCTCTCCCGCGCAGAAAACCGCGCAGAAGAATTCAGGACACAGTCCGGGTATGAAAGGTACGAAGATTTCACCGCTTCCTTCAAGAAATGCAGGCAGGCACTGGAGGACTATCAGCGCCGCGTCATGGAAAATGAAAAGCAGCAGCAAAACTGCAGGGAACAGAAGTCCCGGCTGGAGGAGAAGCTGGCCTACCAGAAGGAGCAGGTCAGGACGCTGACTGACGAGATTGAAAAAGCGGCGCCACAGATCGACAGCTTCACGGAAAAGACCGGAAGGGACAGGGCGTATATGCTCTCTGTGCTGGAAAGGACGGATGCCGCCTCGATGGAGGCAGCGATCAAATCATTCCACAGCAGGAAGGAAGTATTGGCGAGCCGCAGGACAGCGCTGCTCGAGACGGTGGAAAACCGTGAATTCCAGGATACCGGGGCAGTCGAGGACGAAATCCGTCAGCTTGAGGAAAAGGGTGAATCATTGACCAATGCGCGTGCCCGGGTATTCGCGAACATCGAGCACAACAAGGAGACTTCGGATAAAATGGAAGCCCTGATTGAACAGCACAACGAAGAGCTGGAATCACTCCATGCGCTTGTCGCACTCGTCGACGCAGTCTCAGGGAGGAACGAGCAGAAGGTATCGCTCGAACGCTATGTCCTCACATATTATCTCGACCGCATCCTCCACATTGCGAATGTCCGGCTGCTCGAAATGACGAACCACCGGTATGAGCTCAGGCGCAGTACTTCGAAAAGCAGCCGCAAGACGGGCCTTGATATTGAAGTGTTCGACTTCTACAACAACCGTCCGCGCCACATCACTTCGCTTTCCGGAGGAGAGTCCTTCCAGGCGGCGCTCACACTGGCCCTTGCACTGAACGAAGCCCTGCAGCAGGAATCCGGCGGCATCAGCCTTGAGACGATGCTGATCGATGAGGGGTTCGGCACACTCGACCCCGAAACACTCGATATGGCGGTGAATACACTGATGGAGCTGCAGACGCACGGCAAGATGGTCGGCATCATCTCCCATGTTGAAGAATTGAAGGAACGCATGGACAATATACTCGAAGTCACTGCAGTAAATGAACGGAGCACTACGAAGTTCAAATAAAAACAGGTGGGTCACCAGAAGGAAGTAGTGAGAATATGCAGATCAAAAGCTTTACCCGGCCAAGCCAGAAGACGGTGCTGATTGCGACATTGATGATGGGTTCGTTCCTTGTGCTCCTCAACCAGATGCTGTTGGTCACGGCGGTGCCGCCGATCATGGCGGCCTTCGACATTCCGTTCAGTACGGCACAGTGGCTGACGACCGGCTTCTTCCTCGTCAACGGCATCATGATTCCGGTATCGGCATTCCTGATCAATAAGTTCACATCAAGAACCCTGTACTTGACGGGCATGATGATATTCATTGCAGGCACCATCCTTGCAGCGTTCGCTCCCGTATATTCGGTGCTGCTCGCCGGCAGGATACTGCAGGGGGTTGCAGCCGGCATCATGATGCCGCTTACGCAGGTCATCCTGCTGACGCAGTTCCCGCTTGAACAGCGGGGCAAGGCGATGGGATACTTCGGGCTCGTCATCGGGCTGGCACCGGCAATCGGTCCGCCGCTTGCCGGATACATCGTCGGCATCTGGCCATGGCGGTCGCTGTTTTTCATCGTGCTGCCGCTCGTGCTCGCCAATCTGCTGCTCGCGTACCTGTCGATGAAGAACGTCACCCACCAGACCAACCCCAAGGTCGATATCCCTTCCATCATACTGTCCACGCTCGGATTCGGCGGGCTGCTGTACGGGTTCTCCGTCGCAGGGGTCAGGGGATGGATGGATCCGCTCGTATTACTCTCGGTCATCAGCGGACTGGCGCTTGTAATGGTGTTCACGAAACGCCAGCTCAAGCTGCCGCAGCCGATATTGGAAATGACCGTCTTCAAGAACCGCTATTTCCTGATGAGCTCACTGATCGGCGTCATCGTCTTCACATCCATGGTCAGTGCAAACAACATACTGCCCGTACTCATGCAGGACATGCTCGGCTACACCCCGTTCGAATCGGGACTGGCCCTGCTGCCCGGGGCTCTCCTCATGGGGGCGACGATGCCCGTTGCGGGAATCCTCTTCGACAAGTTCGGCATCCGGATTTTGACCTTCATTGGGCTCGGCCTGATACTTGCAACGTCCATAATGCTGTCCTTCCTGACCGTCGAGACGACATTCACCTATCTTGCGATTGTCTATACATTCCGTCTGCTCGGCACGGGACTCACCATGATGCCTTTGACGACTTTCGCAATGAATGCCCTGCATGATTCGAAGATTCCGCATGGCACCGCCATGAACAATACGATGCGGCAGATCGGCGGCTCCCTCTTTACAGCTGTGATGGTCACGGTGATGACGGGGGTCGCATTGAACCTGTCCGCTGGAACACCATCACTGGCCGATGAAGTCGCCGGGGTGAATATATCATTCGTCTTCTCGGCCGTCATGGCTGCCGCAGGTCTTCTGATGACATTCCTCCTAAAGGAGCAGTAGGGGAACGGCTAGAGGAGTGTTGAAGGGAGTTTCCAGTACTGGAGACTCCCTTTTATGGTGTCTGTAGGGAATATGCCATACTATTTTCACAAATTGCCCTTTTTTACAGGTTGTTGTGACTGCTTTATTTGATATAGTTGTAATTAACCAGAAATCGGAGGGTTATTGATGCGGAAGTCTATTTTTATTGTATTTATTTTAACGCTTGTCCTGTCAGCCTGCAGCGCCTCCGGTGTCGAGACGATGTCACGCTACGGCAATACGGTCGATGACTTCGAAGTGACCAATCAGGATGGGGAGACAGTCACAAGGGAAGATATGGAAGGCAAGGTGTGGCTGCTCGACTTCATCTTCACCAACTGTGCCACGGTCTGCCCGCCGATGACGGTGAATATGACGGAAGTGGTCACAGAACTCGAGGCCCGGGGCGTCGAGGATTATGGTGTCCTCAGCTTCTCCGTCGATCCCGAAACGGATTCGCCTGAAGTGCTGACCGACTATATCGAATACTACAATGTTCCTGAAGGTGTGGATTGGCAGCTGGTGACAGGCTATGATTATGATTTCATCAGGGGATTCGCTGAAAGCAACTTCAAGACCATCGTGGCACCGCCGCCTGAAGGCAGCAACCAGGTGACACATGGCATCAGTTTCTACCTGATCGACCAGCAGGGCAAGATCATCAAGGACTACCCGGGTGTAGATACCGGCGATACGGAATTTCCGCTTGAGGAGATCGTCTCCGATGTGGAGACGCTCGCAGAGGAAGGCCCCCAATAGAAGCAGAACCGCAAGGTTCTGTTTTTTTGTTCCATGAACAGGGGAATATGATAGTATGAAGTGACAATGCATGTAAAAGAGGGCTGAATCATGAGTAACAGATACAGGAAAGCACAGATTGCGACAATGATCGGCATTGCGGTGAACCTGCTCCTCGCAGTATTGAAGGCGGTGGGGGGTATACTCGGGAACAGCCGCGCACTCGTTGCCGACGCCGCCCATTCGGCTTCGGATGTGGTGAGTTCCATCGCTGTGCTCGTCGGCATCCGGGCCGCACAGAAACCGCCTGACAGCGAGCATCCATACGGACATGGCAAATCCGAAAATGTGGCCACCCTGATTGTGGCCATACTACTTGTAGTGGTGGGGTTCGAAATCATCTACAATGCGATCGTCTCATTGATCACAGGCACTGCAGAGAACTATACGACGATGATTGCGCTGTATGTCATCATATTTTCCATCGTGGTCAAAGAAGTGCTTTTCCAATATAAATACAGGCTTGGGACAAGGATAAAAAGCCCGGCGCTCATCGCTGATGCCTGGCATCACCGGTCGGATGCGATATCCTCCGTCGTCGCCCTCATCGGCATCGGGCTGTCCATCATCGGCACCGCCTACGGCATACCGTACCTCGGATACCTTGACCCCATTGCCAGTGCCATCATTGCACTGATCATCATGTATATGGGGTTCCAACTCGCGAAAGAAGCCGTCAGCATGACGCTTGAAGTCGTATTGAATGAGGATGAAACCGAGGAAATGCGGGAGACGGTGGTGAACATCGATAAGGTCAGGCAAATCGACCGCCTGATTGCGCGCTCGCACGGCTCCTACGTCATCATCGACATCAAGATCAGCGTCGATGCGGACATTACCGTGGAAGAGGGGCATCATGTCGCAAGGGTCGTCAAGCAGACATTGCTGAAAAACCATGAAGAAGTGATGGATGTGAATGTTCACGTCAATCCATATTGAAGAACAGGAGATGTAGAATATGACAGCGAGAAAAGTAATACTGGACTGTGATCCGGGACATGATGATGCGATATCCATCATCATCGCCGCTTCGAGAAGGAGCAGCCTCGACATCCTCGGCATCACTACGGTCGCCGGAAACGTGGAAGTGGA
Organism: Salinicoccus sp. RF5; assembly: GCF_020786625.1. Taxonomy (NCBI): domain Bacteria; kingdom Bacillati; phylum Bacillota; class Bacilli; order Caryophanales; family Staphylococcaceae; genus Salinicoccus; species Salinicoccus sp. RF5. Next base: position 554,197 of record NZ_JAJGRC010000001.1, on the reverse strand, counting down.
GAAGAATACGGTCAATGCATTGAAGGTCAAGGATCTGCTTGGCCTCGATGTACCCGTGGTGCAGGGTGCCTCCCGCCCGCTTGTGAAGGATAGCGAGATTGCGACGGAAATCCACGGGGAGTCCGGTATGGACGGCCCTGTGCTGCCGGAACCGGTGAGCAGGAAGACAGATGGCCATGCGGTGGATTTCATCATCGACCAGGTGAAGCAGTCTGAAGAAAAGGTGACCCTGGTGCCGACCGGCCCGCTCACGAACATCGCCATGGCCCTCGTCAAAGCGCCTGAGATAAAACGCAACATAGAAGAGATCGTACTGATGGGCGGGGGCACCTTCGGCAACTGGACACCTGCCGCGGAATTCAACATATATGTGGACGCCGAAGCTGCCAAAGTGGTCTATGAGAGCGGTATGCCGATTGTGATGTTCGGTCTGGATGCCACCCATGAGGTCATTGCGACGGACGACGTCCAGAAGCAGATCGCAAAGGTCGACAACAAAGTGGCGGACTTCGTCTCCGAGCTGCTCGTATTCTTCGGCGATATGTATCAGGAGCACTTCGGCATGGCCGGCGGACCGATTCATGATGCATGCACGACGATGTATCTGCTGAAGCCGGAGCTGTTCGGCTTCAAGCATGTGCATGTGGCGATCGAGACGAAAGGTGAATTCACATACGGTGCGACTGCAGTCGATCTGCTCGGTGTCACTGGACGTATTCCGAATACACGATTTGCCCATGAAGTGGACCAGGAAGCATTCTGGAACCTGTTTGAAGAGATCCTTGAATCGTATGGCGGGGTGGAATCACATGAAAACACCTAGGATTACAGTCATCGGCAGCATCAATATGGACCTCGTGACTGTTGCCGAAAACATGCCCGAGCAGGGTGAAACAATCTCAGGCGACAGCTTCAAAACCCTGCCCGGCGGCAAAGGGGCAAACCAGGCCGTCGCCGCTGCCAGACTCGGGGCAGAAGTACATATGATCGGCAAGGTCGGGGATGATCCGTTCAGTGCCACCCTCATTGATAATTTCGAAGCCCAGGGTGTGAATACGGACGGCATAGAAACGGAGGCAGGCATCTCCTCCGGACTCGCCAACATCATCGTCTCAAACCATGACAACCGGATCATCATCATTGCCGGCGCCAACGGTGAAGTCACCCCGGATTATGTGGACGGGTTCAAAAATCAGATCGAAGCAAGTGACTATGTCCTCATCCAGTTCGAAATTCCGAAACGGACCATTGAACACATCCTCGATCTCTGCGGGACGCTCGGCGTACCCGTCATCATCAATCCTGCGCCTGCCATGCAGCTGGATGATATACATTGGGAAAAGGCCGCATATATCACACCAAATGATAATGAAGCGGAGAAGCTGTTTGCATATGATACAGACGGCCTGCCGAAATTCCATGACAGGCTGATCATCACAAACGGCGCCAAAGGCGCTTCCTTCTTCAGTGAGGACAGGATGATCACAGTGCCGACGGAGAAGGTTGAAGTTACGGACACTACAGGCGCCGGAGATACATTCAATGGCGCACTTGCCGTGGCGCTGGCGGAGGGTAGGCTGCTTGAAGAAGCGGTCGCTTTCGCCAATAAAGCCGCCTCCCTCTCCGTGCAGAAGCTCGGTGCCCAGAGCGGCATGCCGAAGCAGGAAGAGATGGAGTAGTGAATGGCCGCCTGAAGGCGCCGCATCCCCCAAAGTTGAACCAAATCAGCTTTGGGGCTTCTTTTATGGAGATGAATCATTTATTCTAGGGAAAACCGGCTGCAGTATATAACTGCCTATTTCCGGTTGCATCATAATCTTTGACTCTAAATGGATTTGACGCCGAAATGAAAAATAAAAACAATTTCTATATTAAATAATTGAGAGGGTGGATGAAATGAGTATAGAGCAACTTTTATTTGAAGAAGCAAAAGAGTTGATAGAAAATAGATATCCAAAAGGTTGGGGCGGAGCCGCGGCTATGTACACAAAATCAGGGAAAATTTATACGTCCGTAGCTCCAGAAGTCATTAATGCTTCTACAGAACTTTGCATTGAAACAGGTTCGATACTGGAGGCACATAAAGAGGCAGAAGTTATCACACACTCCTTATGTCTGGTCAGAGATGATGAAAGTAGTGCATTTAAAATACTGACAGCATGTGGTACATGTCAGGAACGTCTACTTTATTGGGGCAGAGGGGTTAAGGTTGCGGTGACAAGCAACTACCATGACAACATTGAATTTAAAACTTTGGAAGCACTTCAACCCTATCATTGGACTCATGCATACGACGACATAGAATTTGAAGAATGATATCCAATGTTTCAATACCTTTTTGAATGTTCAATTGCGGCCTGTTTCTTGGCCAATGATAAGCGGGCGTTTAATCATCAGAAATATGATATAAGAAGAGGTGCCGCATGAATGTGAATCATGAAGAAAAATCCCGGAAGGTCTGGATTGTCGTGCTGCTTGGTCTGCTGACTGCGATTGGTCCATTGTCGATGGATATGTATCTGCCGGCACTGCCGATTGTGGCCTCGGATCTTGATACGACCGCATCGCTCGCCCAGCTCAGTCTGACGGCCTGTCTGATCGGCCTTGCTGCCGGCCAGCTCATATTCGGTCCGCTCAGCGACATCATGGGGCGGAAGCGGCCGCTCCTATATACACTTGCCATATATGCGGTGGTTTCTGCACTATGCGCCTTCATCGCCAACATATGGGTGTTCGTGCTGCTCCGCTTCATCCAAGGGTTTACAGGCGCAGCGGGCATCGTCATTGCACGGGCAGCGGCCCGGGACATGTATGTGGGCAAGGAGCTGACGAAGGCATTTGCCCTGCTCGCGCTGGTCAATGGGGCGGCACCGATACTTGCTCCGATTTCAGGCGGCTTGATCCTCAACTTCGGTTCATGGCCTGTCATCTTCCTGGTCATCGCAGCCATCGGCGTGCTCCTGCTCCTGTCGGTTTCATTCATGTTCGGGGAGACGCTCGATGAATCGAACCGTTCCGAAGGCAATGTGTTTGCGGTCATCAAAACTTTCGGGGATCTCTTCAGGGATAAGGTGTTCATGGGCATCGCCTTCACCCAGGCGCTGATCATGACCGCCATGTTCGCCTACATAGCGGGCTCTCCTTTTGTCCTGCAGAACATCTATGGCGTCTCACCCCAGCAGTTCTCGCTCATTTTCGCGATGAATGGGCTTGGGATCATCGTCGCAGCCCAGGCGACCGGCAGGCTGTCTTCATTCATGCACGAAGTGCGCATACTGCTGATGGGGGTGCTGATGTCCGTCACCGGCAGTGTAGTGCTAGTGATGGTGGTCTTGCTTGAGCTCTCCCTATTGCCGATGCTCATCGCCCTGATTCTCGTCGTATCGAGTGTCGGGCTGGTGACGACGACCGCGTTCTCGCTTGGTATGCAGAACCAGAAGAAATCCGCCGGAAGCGCGTCGGCGTTCCTTGGTCTGCTGCCGTTCATCGGCGGTGCGGTTGTCTCCCCAATCGTCGGCATGGCAGGGGACGAGGCCGCGTGGCCCCTGGGGCTCGTCGCCATCCTCTGCAGCATGGCTGCACTGATCATATACTTCGGTTTTGTGAAGCAGCAGCCGGCTATAGACTGAGTCAGCATGCAATACGACAAAGATACCCTTGGCGGATGTCCCCGCCAAGGGTATCTTTTGTGTTCGTAATATAGTTTGGACGATTACTATCTATTTCTTCCCATTGAATGTCGCAGGGTCGGATCCATTGCGCTCATTCCTGTTCAGCAGATTGATCCGGTTGACCTGCGCGTCACTGAGGGAGAAGTCGAATACATCTATATTCTCCTCAATCCTTTCAGGTGTAACGGACTTCGGTATGGTGACGAGTCCATTTTCGATATTCCATCTGATGACGACCTGTGCCGGGGATTTTCCTGTTTCAGAAGCAATCTCATTGATGGTCTCATCATTGAGCACCTTGGCGTTCATCAGGGGCGACCAGGACTCCATGATGATCTTGCGGGACTCGAGGAACAGCTTCAGGTCATTCTGTACAAGGTAGGGGTGGTATTCGACCTGGTTGATGACCGGTTTGACGTCGGTACGCTGCAGCAGCCTTTCCAGGTGCTGGATCGTGAAGTTGCTGACGCCGATGTTCTCAACCCGTTCGTTGTTGTACAGGTGTTCCATCTCCTGCCAAGTCTGGATCATGAGCTCTTCATCAGTGCCCGGCCAGTGGACGAGATACAGGTCGAGGTAGTCGAGGTCCAGGTTTTCGAGTGACGTACCGTAGGCCTTCTCGACATTTCCACGGCCGAAGTCATCAAACCAAAGCTTGGAAGTTATGAAAAGGTCAGAACGGTCGATTCCTGCTTCCTTCATGCCTTCCTTTATACCTTCGCCGACACTCTTTTCATTCTTGTAGATCATTGCCGTATCGATGCTGCGGTAGCCGCTCACAATCGCATGTTTGACTGCATTTTTACATTCCTCGCCATCTTCGACCCTGAATACACCCAGGCCTATCTGTGGCATCGTGTTTCCATTATGGAATTCAACATTTCTCATCTCTTCATCTCTCCTGTTCATGAAATTGAATTGTCATGGCATGCGCAGCCTTTCGTGGATCTGCTGATTAACGCCATTTGGTTGGACATATAGAATATCTACCCATAATCTTTATTCACTAAAGAAAACAAACTTGAATTTTTAATTGGACTTTAACAATCAATGCAAGCTTTAATACCGTACGGGGTATTTGACATATTGCAGAGATTATTTTATTATACCCTTAAGGGTATTTTATTGGGTAAGAATATATATGAGATGAATGTTTTCAGGAAGGTATGGAAACTTCAAAAGTTCGTAAAATCAAAAATAGGAGTGATCGAATGTTTTCAATTTTTAATAGTGTACCATCAGTCACAACTTCAGAGTTAGAAGAGAAAATCAATAAGGATGCGGTGCTGCTGGATGTAAGGACACCCCGCGAATTCCGCAGCGGACATATCAGAGGGGCCAAAAACGTACCGCTCAGTGAAGTGGGGAACTATGACCCGAAAGATAAGAAAGTCTATGTAATCTGTCAGTCCGGCATGAGAAGCAAGCGGGCAGCCAAGATGCTCAAGAAGAATGATGCCGATGTGGTAAACGTGCGTGGCGGCATGAGTGCCTGGACAGGAAGAACTGTACAGGGTAAATAATACAAATAACTGAAGAGACGGTGTGGGCTGAGTAGTCCCACACCGTCTCTTTTTATGGACAGAAACGGCATATCTGCTCCTTCTGTCTGATTACAAAGTCACTTCCCGCAATCATTTCAAATGTTTGTAGTAAATAGTAACATCCTTATATTCTCCAAAAGGATCTTGTGAATAGGCAGGGATTTCACCAATACTCTTGTAGCCTTCGGCCAGATAGAGGAAATTCGCCGGCCCATCCTTCTCGGTATCCAGTAGCAGCAGCCATCGGTCCGCCCGCATGGCCGCCTGTTCGGCATGCTGGAGTAATGACTTTGCGACCCCTTTCCTACGGGCATCCGGGTGTGTCATCAGTTTGGCGATTTCCGCCCGGTGCTGGCCATTTTCCTTATCACTGAGGTGGAGCTGGACTGTTCCTGCAATCTTGTCGTCGAGTATCGCTGCGTATAGCTGAACATACTCCGACAGGACGCCATCCCAATAGCGGAGTGCCGTTTCATCGCTCATCGGGTGCAGGAAGTTCATCGAGGCACCATGGGCAACGACTTCCTGGAAGAGGCGGGATAATTCCATCCTATCTTCTTCAATGTTTTTAATCTCCTTGATATGCATGGTATGCATCTCCTTTCACCATTTCGATTATAAAGTAAAGATGAAACTCTGTGCTGTTTTTGCGCCAAGTCGTTACATTTGAATGGAGCAGGTCTATCTGTTAGAATTTATTTCAATCTGGACAACAATTATCCGGTTTACACAGAAGGGAAGTGATCAGGCATGAAAATGAAGACAGGCGTTGAACAGTCGGTCTATGCGGTACTGCTGCTCAATATGCTCCCGGACGGGGCGGTGCTTCACAGTGAAGAAATCAGCAGACAGATCGGCGCGTCACCGACGTATTTTCAGAAACTGCTAAGGAAAATGGGCAGTGCGGAACTGATCACTTCCGTTCCGGGCACGAAGGGCGGCTTCAAGCTGAAGCAGCCTCCGGAGGATATACGGGTATATGATATATATGTTGCGATAGAAGGGCAGCAGTCCCTCTATACACCGAGCGGCATTCTCGAAGGCATGCTTGAGCTTGATGAGGAGGATGACCAGTGCATCCTCGGCAGTCTGATGGACGAGGCGGAGGATTCATGGAAATCCGTACTCAAACGTGAGACCATCGCTTCACTGACCGAGGAGCTTCAGGCGGCGCGCTACAACAGTCAGATGGCCGCCCTCAGAAAGTGGTTGGACGCAAAGATGGTCGTCTAGGACATTTCAATATACAGAGGATAATATAGCCAATAGAGAGTATCAATATTAAAAGGTAGATGGTAATTATGATTATAGGACTCGATAGGATCAATGAACTTGCAAGGAAGCAGAAGCAGATTGGGCTGACGGATGAAGAGCGTGCGGAGCAGCAGCAGCTGAGGGAAGACTATATGCGCCAGTTCCGCGGACAGGTGCTCGACAACCTCGCTGGCCTCACGGTCATCGATCCGCTCGGCAATGACGTGACCCCTGCAAAGCTGAAGCGTGAACAGGAACTCAATAGACTCTTCGAACAATAGCGCAACAAAACGACAGATATAGAAAAGGATGTTAATGATGAGATTAAGTGTACTGGACCAGGCACCTGTGACAAAAGGCAACACCGGCGTGGATGCGCTCAGGAAATCGGAGGAACTGGCGGTGCTTGCTGACGAACTCGGCTATTACCGCATGTGGATGGCTGAACACCACGGCATCGGATCCGTCGTCAGCTCCGCTCCGGAAATTACGGCGGCGCGGCTTGCGGCAAAGACTGAAAATATCCGCATCGGCACAGGCGGTGTCATGATGATGCACTATTCACCACTCAAGATGGCTGAAGTGTTCAAGACGCTCAGTGCATTCTCACCCGGACGGATCGACTTCGGCGTGGGCCGTGCACCCGGTGGAGACGGCAGGGCGGTCTATGCACTGTCGGAAGGCAAGCGTCCCGAGATGGACAACATGTATGAGAAGTACCAGATTGCACTTCAACTGATCAATGATGAGACACCGGAAGGCAGACTGTTCGGCTCGACCCCTGCTGTACCGGACAATGTGACATTGCCGGAAGCATGGATGCTCGGGTCAAGCGGCAACAGTGCCATCGAGACCGCCAAGATGGGTGTCGGATATTCATTCGCCCAGTTCTTCAATGGTGAACTGAGCCGTGAAATACTCGATGCCTACAGAAGGAACTTCAAGCCTTCAGCATTCATGGAGAAGCCGGAAATCAACGTATGCTACATGGTGACGGCAGCTGAGACGCGGGAAGAAGCGGAATACCAGGCAAAGCCGCAGGACATTGCAGGTCTATGGCTCTCACAGGGCAGGATCGAGAAATCCCTGACCCCGGAGGAAGCGAAAGACTATCCACTCACCGAGATGGACAAGATGAAGATCCAGCAGCGCCGTCCGCTCCATATCGTCGGATCGGCGAAGGAAGTTGCCGAAAAGCTGCAGGCCGAGCAGGAGATGTACGGCTTCGATGAAGCGATGATCGTCAGTATCCCACACGCGCAGGAGACACGTCTTGATGTCTACAAATTGCTCGCGAAAGAATTGCTCTAATGAATAGATGAGGCCAGGGTAGATGATACCCTGGCTTTTTTCTGTTCAAATGAAATTCCATCATCACGCAAAATATGAGAAGATGAAGACAATGAGAATTCAGAATGATAGAGGTCGATGAAATGGAACAGATACAACTGGAGCAGCATGCAGATGCTTTCCTCAAAAGGGAATTCGGCATGCCACTTGATATACCGATCCGCATTTCAAAGCGTATGAAATCAAGACTCGGTGCCTTCCGCATAAAATACATACGGGGCAAACCGCAGGATAAGGAAATGGAGATCGTGATGTCACATACTTTCATCAATAATAATCCCTCCGAAACCATTCTTGATGTGTTGTACCACGAATGCGTCCACTATGCACTCTTCGCCAAAAATCAGCCCTACAGAGATTCTGATGCCACATTCATCAGAACCCTCGATCGCCTTGGGATTTCCAGAACACGGACCCATATGTATAGAGGAGAGAGCTACCTGTATGAATGCAAGAAGTGCAGGTACCAGTTCAGCAGGAATATGAAAGGGTATGAGAAGCGGTATATATGCCGTAGGTGCCGTGGACGGTTTACTTATGTCGGAGTTGTTGAGAGAATTTGATGGATAAGTGATGGCATATAAAAGAGTCGTAACCATCGTGCATTAATATCTGCCAACTATGGGTGCCAGAATATATTCGGAAAGATTTAAACGATTAATCATCAATTTTATATATCATAGACTTAACTAAGACACAGTATCCCAAAAAGCTCGACTAATTTTTGGGATACTGTGTCTTTTTTGTCTTCTCCTGTATTTTCAGAGTTACCGATTTATATGACTTTATCTCATTAATAAGGATTAAACACTCTTGGCTTGATGATAAATGTATGATTTTCAAACCAATCTTTGCAGAAATAAGAAAACTGTACATTTATAAATGCATTAAAAGAATAATCCGGATAAAGGTCCCATGTTTCATCATTTCTGCATTTTTACAACAAAATAAATCAGAGGTAATATGTTTGTAGCAGAGGAGGGAGACTATGGTATGGATTATATTGTTTGGTGGTATATGCGCTTCATTCATGGTTGCAGTTACAGAAGCAAAACATTTAAACATTCTTTATAGAAGAAGCAGGTGTGATTCATGTCATCATACTCTGACATGGATGGAGTTGATTCCGGTTGCCAGCTTCGTGTTACTAAAAGGAAAATGTTCCCAATGTAAAAGTAATATTGATATTGGTTCTTTTATTTGTGAACTATTACTGATTTTCTTTTATCTCCTTCCCATATTTTACGACCTGTCCCTAAAGGATCTCACGTTGTATTATCTTATGATTACTATACTCATACCTGTTGCTCTGAATGATTTCAAAACTTTTACGATTCCAAATCATATGAGTCTATTGTTTCTTTTTACCGGGCTTTTTCTGACAGATCTACAATATATCGAACCTTTTAAAGATATAGTCATTATTCTCATACTTCATTTGTTCTATCTGCTATTTTCGGATTCTGTAGGTTATGGTGACATCAAGCTTTTTACAGTCATCACACTGATAACACCGGTCAATTTCTTCGTCTATACAATTCTTCTGACCTATATAATAGGAGGACTGTTTATAATAATTCTTCACTTTTATAAAAGTGATATGCCACGCAAAATACCTCTTGTTCCTTTCATCACAAATGCGCTTATCCTAGCATTCATCCTTTATGAAGAGATAAACACAATCTATTTCGGAGGGTTCCTATGACACTATTAATCAAAGAAATGCATGATTCTGACAAACCACGTGAGAGGTTGATGAACTACGGACCAGACAAACTTACCAACCAGGAACTGTTGGGCATCATCATCAATACCGGCAACAGGGAAGAATCGAGCATAACAGTGGCAAATAGAATCATAAAAGATATGAAAACCATACGTGAGCTCAGAGGCCTGACCTACCAGGAACTGATAAGTGTAAAGGGGATTGGGGAGGCGAAGGCCGTAACAATTCTTGCTGTAATTGAGCTTGCAATCAGAATGCATACGCATTCACTTGAGGAAGATATTTATATAAAGAGTCCGGATGACGTAAGTGATCTTCTGATGGAGAAGATGAGATATTATCAACAGGAACATTTCGTGGTTCTGTATTTATCAACGAAAAATATGGTGATTCATCAGGAGACGATGTTCAAAGGTTCTTTGAACACCTCCATAGTTCACCCAAGGGAAGTATATAAGGAAGCAGTAAAAAGAAGTGCAGCAGCAATCATTTGTGTACACAATCATCCAAGTGGAGACCCCTCACCTTCCAGAGAGGATATAGAAGTTACTAGAAGACTTCATGAATGTGGGGAGATGATAGGAGTTGATTTTCTAGACCACATCATTATTGGTTCGGGAAAGTATATCAGTTTAAAGGAAATGAATTTCATTAAATGAGGAGTGGGTAGATGGGATTGGATATGTATCTTTATCTTCAGGAACGTGAAACCAATGAAGTCATCGAATATAGTTACTATCGGAAATTCAACGCATTGCAGGGTTACTTTGTGAAGCATTTCAGTCTTGAAAACTGTGGAAAAATAAAGTTGTCATTAGAAATGGTGAATGAACTGTATCTTTTACTTAATGAAATCCGCCATTCTCCTGAAAAAGCAAATTTGCTTATGCCTGCATTCCCTGGTCCTTTCTTTGGTTCATATGAGTATGACCGGATATACCATAACTATATCCACCAAGCCGCCTGTGACTTCTATCACGCCAAGTTCATAGATTATGAAAAATACGATCTTTTCTTCACTTCAGACTGGTAAAGTGCGATTTTAAACATTACAAATCGATTACAACTCTGTAATATTTGTAAATTCTGTTGAAAACCGAAATAGTTTGGGATATTATAAATATGACTTAAAAATGACATAACAAGGAGGTCAAACCGATGATTAATGTAATTCTTTCATCCGTAAACCAATTTTATAGTGTTGCCTCCTTTGATAGATTCTAATCATTCCGGTTGGATCTAGATATCATATATATTATTTCTTATCTGTTGTAGGGAGGCTGCCGCCTCTCTATTTTTATGCTCGTAATGAGTGTGCACAAATGGAGTGCGCACTTTTTTTGATGTCATTTTTAAGAAAATTCTGTAAACAAGGGGCTGATGATGTGGTATCTTCAATTTGCATAAGACAGTTTGACGCTATGACACCAACGAATAACACAACAAGGAAAACCAGAGGGGACCATCGACTGTAATTGTGGATTGAATCCCTGGTTTCGGACAGGGTGGTGATATCATGTTTGATTTTTTATGGAAATTGAAATGGTATTTTGGAGAACATAAATGGAAGTATACGACAATCGTACTTGTACTGCTTGTGGCGAATATCCTTGAAATCATTCCGCCGCAGCTGATTGGCTGGACCATCGATGCCATTGCCGGTGGGGAAATGACGGAGCGCCTGATGTGGCAGCTGGTCGGTGTATTCATCGTGGTGACCATACTGACTTACGTGGCGACATATCTATGGGCCTATCTGCTCTTCGACGGGGCGGTGAAGATCGAAAGCATCATCAGGATGAAGCTGATGCGGAAGTTCCTGCTCATGTCGCCGAGCTTCTATGAACGCAATCGGACGGGCGACCTGATGGCGAAGGCGACGAACGACCTGAAGAGCGTAAATCAGGCCGCTGGCATGGGACTTTTGACCCTGGTGGATGCGACGACTTTCATGCTGACGATCATACTGGTCATGGGATTCACGATTTCCTGGCAGCTGACTTTCTTTGCACTGTTGCCGCTGCCGATATTGGCGATTGTCGAGCAGCGACTCGGCAAAAGGATCAACGAGGCGCATACGGAGAGCCAGGAGGCGTTTGGATCTATGAACGATTCGGTGCTCGAAATCGTGGAAGGGGTGAAGCTCACACGGAGCTATGTGCAGGAGGGAGCCGAGAACAGACGGTTCAGGGGGATGACGGACGACTATCTGGAGAAATTCATGAAAGTGGAGCGTCTTGATGCATTATTCCAGCCGTTGACGATCATCGTCACGACATTCAGCTTCATGGTCGCATTCGGCTATGGCGCAGTGCTTGCGAACCGCGGCCTCATAACTGTCGGAGACATTGTGGCCTTCAATGTCTATCTGAACATGCTGATATGGCCGATGTTCGCCGTCGGCATGCTGTTTAATGTCATGCAGCGGGGAAATGCTTCGCTGACACGCATCAACAGTGTTCTGGATATGGAGGATGATGTGAATGATAGTGGCGTGCATGGAATCCAGGAATCAAATATGGATTTCGACCACGTCTCGTTCCAGTATCCACTGAGTGGCAGAACGAACCTGGCCGATGTATCACTCACGCTAAAAAGCGGTCAGACGCTCGGCATTGTCGGCAGGACGGGCAGCGGTAAATCGACGCTCATCAAACAGCTTCTGAAGTTCTATCCTGAAGGGCAGGGGAGGCTGGTCATTGATGGCCGGCCGATAGCGGAGCTTGACCGGGGAACACTGCGGGAGAAGGTGGGGTATGTCTCCCAGGAGAACATCCTCTTCTCAAGGACGGTACGGGAGAACATCCTGTTCGGAAATCCCGGGGCGACTGAGGCACAGCTTGAGGATGCAATCCATCTTAGTGCGCTCGATCAGGATCTCAAGCGGATGCCCGAGGGACTCGAGACGATGGTTGGTGAAAAGGGCATCGCCCTGAGCGGCGGCCAGAAGCAGCGGATCTCCATTGCACGGAGTCTGATTCGGGATCCGGATATACTGATCCTGGATGACGCCCTCAGTGCCGTGGATGCAAAAACGGAAAAGAGGATCATCGACGGCATCCGTAGGAATCGTACAGATAAGACGACCATCATCGTGACACACAGGCTGTCTGCCATCCAGCATGCTGACCTGATCGTTGTCCTGGATGACGGCCGGATCATAGAGATGGGGACCCATGATGAGTTGTCCGCTTCAGATGGCTGGTACAGCCGGCAGAACGACTATTATCTGAAGGGGGGTGCATCGACATGAAGGAAATGAAAATATTAATGGGCTATGCCTTTAAGTTCCGAAGGCATTTCATCCTGGGGATATCGCTCATGGTGCTGATGGTCGGATTCGAACTGCTCGGGCCTTTTATTGCCATGCAGATCCTCGACCGTCATATACAGGATGGTACAGGGGAGATAGAAATGCTGCCGATCTACCAGCTCCTTGGCGTATTCCTCAGCATCAAGATGATGCACGCCATCTTCAGCTACCTGCAGGAAATCGTGCTGCAGAAATCGGGTGCCCTCGTAGTGCAGGACATCCGCAACGATGTCTTCCGGCATGTGCAGAAGCTGCCGATCCGCTACTTCGACGATCTGCCGGCCGGCAAGGTGGTTGCCCGAATCACGAATGATACGGAATCCATCCTGCATATGTTCTCAGAGGTGCTGCCGATGTTTCTGGTGAGCACTCTGACCATCGGCGGCATTACGGCAGTGACATTCTTCATCAACTTCTGGGCGGGACTTGCCATGCTCATGGTCATCCCTCTCGTCCTCATATGGATGGTGCTCTACAGGAAGTATTCGGAAGGGTACAATCATATGCGGCGGGAGCGGAACAGCGACATCAACGCCATGCTGAATGAGTCGATCAGCGGCATGCCGATCATCCAGACCTTCAACCGGGAATCCCAGGTGACGGAGGAGTTCAAAAATCTGAACGATGGCTATGTCAGAAGTTCGAACAGCCTGATCAGACTTGAAAGTGCCACTGGAGAGAACCTTATGGGGACCTTCCGTTCCCTGCTGTTCGCTGTGCTGGTCTATATATTCGCCTCCGCTTTCCTCGACGGGTCGGCAGCCCTGTCGGTCGGGACGATGTATATCCTGGTCGACTATATTACACGCTACTTCAACCCGTTGTTCGAGATCATCCGCCAATTGGATATATATGAACAGGCGCGGGTGGCAGCGCTCAAAGTGTTCGAACTGCTGGATGCTCAGGCAGAAGAGGATGACACGGGTGTGCTTGGCGAATTTGATGGACATATCGCCTTCGAACGGGTTGGTTTTTCATATGACGGCAAAAATCAGATGCTTGAGGACATCAATATGGAAGTATCACCGGGAGAGACGGTGGCACTTGTCGGCCATACAGGGTCCGGCAAAAGTTCGATCATCAACCTGCTGATGCGGTTCTATGACCCGACCGGGGGCACCATACGGTTCGATGGCAGGGATATCCGAACCATCGGCAAGCAGTCTTTGAGGCAGTACATGTCGATTGTGCTCCAGGATCCCTTCATCTACAGCGGGACGCTGCTGTTCAACCTCAGGCTGAACAATACCGATATTACGAAAGCGGAGGCAGAGGCGGCGCTCGTGAGTGTGGGTGGAGCTGAAATGCTCTCCAGGCTGCCGGATGGCGTGCATACAGAACTTGCAGAACGCGGTTCGACACTGTCCCTTGGGGAACGGCAGCTGATTTCATTCGCACGTGCCTTGGTGTTCGATCCGAAGGTGCTCGTACTGGATGAGGCGACAAGCAACATCGATTCGGAGACGGAGCAGATGATCCAGCATGCCATGAAGGTCGTAAGCCGGAATCGGACGACATTCATCATTGCACACAGACTCTCGACGATCCAGCATGCAGATCAGATCCTCCTGCTTGATGCCGGACGTATTGTCGAGCGGGGCAGTCATGAGGCCCTCCTCAAATCGGGCGGAGAATACGCCAAGATGTACACCATGCAGGTGGCCCATGTATCCGGAGTGGAATAACTGTGGGAGAAAATATTTTGAAATTTGACTTTTCTCCCACATTAATGTAGAGTGATGAGCATTCAATTGAATACTTTTATCCAGAGAAGTGGAGGGATTGGGCCCTGTGAAGCTTCAGCAACAGGCCGTAAGGCACTGTGCTAAATCCCGCAAGCCGCAGGCTTGGCAGATAAACGATCGAAGCCATTTGCCTTTGGGCAGGTGGCTTTTCATTTTTAGGAAGGAAGTGGTGGAATGGCAATTGTGCTTGAAGATGTGTCGAAGACATATGAGGTCAAGGGGAAGAGGATCGAGGCTTTGAAAAAACTTTCCCTGACGATAGAGGAAGGGGAGATATTTGGACTGATCGGCTTTAGCGGGGCAGGGAAGAGTACGCTGCTCAGACTGATCAATCTGCTTGAGGCACCGAGTTCCGGCAAAGTGAACGTGAACGGGACTGAGCTTGGAAGTCTGACGGGGGAGGACCTCAGAATCCGCCGGCAGAAAATCGGCATGATCTTTCAGCAGTTCAATCTGATCGAATCGAAGACGGTCTATCAGAATATTGAATTCGTTCTTAAGGCAAGCAAGTATGACAAAAAGAAAACGCGGGGACGGATCGAGGAACTTCTCGACCTTGTCGGACTCGGCGACAAGGCGGACAGCTATCCGAAAAATCTGAGCGGCGGCCAGAAGCAGCGTGTCGGCATCGCACGGGCCCTTGCGAACCATCCGGATGTCCTGCTGTGCGATGAAGCGACCAGTGCACTAGACCCCGATACGACGAAGACCATCCTGAAACTTCTGAAGCGGATCAATAGGGAGCTTGGCATCACAATCGTCTTGATCACCCATGAAATGGAAGTCATAAAGGAAGTTGCAGACCGTGTCGGCGTCATGACGGAAGGTGAAGTTGTAGAGATCGATGACGTCTACAGCATATTCAGCCATCCGAAGCATGATGTGACGAGGGGCTTCGTACAGGATATATATGATTTTGTCATCCCTTCCCATATCGAGGTGAACGATCGTTCCGAAGTGATTACGATCAAATTCCTCAACGAGCATGCTGAGGCGAACTATGTGAACCAGCTCTACCGCCATTTTGAATGTGACATCAGCATTCTGAACGGACGCATCGAATACATACATGATATGCCTCTCGGCTTCCTGATGCTCCACATCAAGGGCGAACCGGACGAAATAGCGCGTCTGAAAAGCTTCATCGATGAATCCAAAGGAATAGAAAGGGCTGAAATCTATGCAGAGATTGACTGAGATTGCACCGCTCCTTTACCGTGCACTGCTTGAGACGACACTGATGGTTTCCATCTCCATCTTCTTTGCGGTGCTGCTCGGGCTGCCGCTCGGCATACTGCTCTATATCACGGCGAATCCGCTGCTGTTTCGGATAAAGCCTTTAAACCAGTTTCTGGGCGCAGTGACCAACGTCATCCGCTCATTCCCATTCATCATACTGATCGTCGCAATCATGCCGATTGCGACATGGCTGACGAACAGTTCGCATGGTCCTGTATTTGCGAGCGTGGCGTTGTCGCTCGCAGCCATCCCGCTGTTTGCACGGCTTGTTGAAACAAGCTTCAACGGCGTCAATACGGGTGTCATTGAGGCGAGCATCGCCGGTGGTGCCTCCCTATGGCTGATCGTGACGGACGTCCTGATTCCGGAATCGAAACGCGGGATCACCCAGGCGATTACGCTGACGATCATCTCCATCGTCGCATTCAGTGCAACGGCGGGGGTGGTCGGCGGGGGCGGCATCGGCGACCTTGCCATCAGATATGGCTATTACCGCTATGATACGGTGACGATGGTTGCGACAGTCGTCGTGCTGATCATCATCGTCCAGCTGATACAGCTCATTGGGGACTACTTGAGCCAAAGACAGGAGGGGAACTGATATGCGCGGAATATTGATATTTCTTGCTTCGACACTGGCAGTGATCATCGGATCGAGCGCCCTGCTCTATGAAGGGGAGGGCGAGGTCATTACAATCGGTGCATCAACGGGGCCGTACAGTGATATGGTGAACTTTGCACTGAAGCCGGCACTTGAAGAGCAGGGTTATGTGGTGGAAATCGTCGAATATACGGATTACATCCAGCCGAACAATGCGCTGCATAATGGCGACCTCGATGCCAACCTCTATCAGAACAAGTCGTTCATGCAGGACTTCAACAACGAAAATGGCACCGACTTCATCAACCTGATCCAGGTGCCGACTGCACCGATGGGGCTCTATTCCAGCGAGTTTGATTCCATCGCAGAGATTGAGAATGGCAGCGAAGTCGCATTGCCGCTCGATCCGGTCAATTCCTCCAGAGGGTTCCAGACACTGATGGACGCAGGACTGATAGAAATAGCTGAAGATGCCAATATGCTGGCCATCGAAGAAGAAGACATCCTTCAGAACAATAAGAACCTCGAGTTCGTCTACCAGGATTCGGGTCAGCTGCCGAGGAGTGTAGATCAGATTGGACTCTCGCTTGTGCCAGGCAACTTCGCCCTGGCAAGCGGCATGGATCTGGCGGATGCACTGCAGCTTGAGAATATGAACGAGAATTTCCGGAACCAGATTGTCATCAATGCAGAGGATGAGGAGACGGAACTTTCCCGTTCCCTGATCGAAGCCGTCGAGTCTGAGCATTTTAAACAGACGATAGACAATCAGTTCCAGGGCTTCGATAAACCGGAGGGATTCTAATGGCAAACAGACTGATTGAGAGCATACCACCCAGCTATTTCAAAACAGCGATGGCGAGCAATGTGGAACAGGGTCCACTGCCGCTGATCAACCTGGCGGTCGGCATCCCGGATGGGGAGACGCCGGGCCCGATCCTGGATGCGGCGTCCGATGCCCTATATAATGAAGAGAACCAGCGGTACGGTCTTTTCAGAGGGAAGCAGTCCTTCAAGGATGCGATCATCAGGTTCTACTCCGACCAGTATGGTGTGGAACTTTCAGAGCATAATATAGCGATACTCTATGGTACGAAAAGTGCCCTGGTCCAGTTTCCGATGCTGTTCATCGAACCGGGCGAGGGTGTCTATCTGCCGAACCCGGGCTATCCGGACTACGCGGCCGGCGTGAGGCTTGCACGCGGGGAGGTCTATGATCTTCCGCTTCTTCCCGAAAACGGGTACCTGCCGGATTACGATAGGTTGCCGGACGATGAGCTCGATAATGCCAGGCTCCTCTACTTGAACTATCCATCCAACCCGCTCGGCGCCGTTGCAGACAAGGAATTCTTCGACCGCACGGTGGCGCGGTTCAAAGGTACGAAGACGCGGATCGTCCATGATTTCGCCTATGCGCCGTTCTCCTTCGAAGGTCGGCATCCGAGTATGCTCGAAAGCGACCCGGATCTGGAGTGTGCCATCGAGATATACTCACTTTCCAAGGGCTTCAACATGTCCGGTTTCCGGGTGGGCTTTGCGGTAGGCAACCATGAAATGATCGAAGCGATCAATACGTATCAGGATCATACCCAGACAGGGATGTGGGGTGTCCTGCAGGATGCATCCATTGCAGCATTGGAAAATGCAGGAGAGATACTGCCGCACCAGGAGGAGAAGTTCCGGCGGCGGAGTGCCCTGGTGACCGGGGCATTCAAAGAGATGGGCATCCCGATCAATCCCATAAGGGGCGGAATATTCGGATGGATCCGTGTGCCGGAAGGCCATGATGGGGAGTCCTTCAGGGAGTTTCTGATGAAGGAGCAGTCCATCCTCGTGACCCCGGGCATTCCCTTCGGATCGAGGGGGAGCGGCTACATCAGAATATCCCTTGCCGTCAGGGATCAGATGCTGGAAGATGTTATTTCCCGCTTTGGGAATATCCGTCATCTATGGCAGTGACGTGGAAAAGTACAACATTTAATTTCGAATCACCCCTTGAAAGCATCCCCGAATACATGTAACATAATAGATGTAATGAAAACGACATAACAAGTCATGAAGTAATGATGTCCATCATGAATCGTGGCTTTTGATAGAACAGATCCATTCTTGTTCTAGATATCATATATATTATTATCTTATCTGTTGTAGAGAGGCTGCCGCCTCTCTATTTTTTTATTTTACATATGCTTATCAGAACCGGCCGTGTATGGTATTCTTTTATCATATATCAACGTATTAATGGAGGCGCTCTACAGTGAACAGGCTTTTCAACCGTAACCGCATGCTGATGATCCTATTCGGCATCATCATACTCATCATCCTGATCGGTTTCTCGATCACCGACCGCAGTACCACGACCAAAGCTGAACAGTTCACCGCCGATGCGGCTGCCGGCTCACAGATGATCATCGAGGCACCGCTCAACTTTGCCGGCAGCATATTCTCGAGCATCAGGCAGAGCTTCAATGCGGTTGAGGAGAATGAACAGCTCAGGGCACAGCTGGAGATGCTGCCCCAGATGCAGTCGGACCTGGAACGTCTCAAGGCCGAGAATGAAGAACTGAGGGAAGCTTTGGACATCAGTTCCAAGCAGTCCTATGAAAGCATCAATGCAAGGGTGATCTCCCGCTCCCCGGACCAGTGGCTGAACAATTTCACCATCGACAAGGGGGAGGCGGACGGCATCGATGAAGGGATGGCGGTCATGACGCCGGAGGGCCTGATCGGCACAGTCGCACGTGCGAACGGCGGCTCCAGCTATGTCGAACTGCTGACGACTGACGTATCCCAGAACAACATGTCTGTGGAGGTCATTCATGATGGCAATCCGATCTACGGCAACATTCGCGAATACGATACGGAACGGAACCTTCTGGTCATCGAAAACATAAAGAACCGCAGCGGACTTGCTCGCGGGGATGAAGTGCTTACGAGCGGACTCGTCGGCGACTATCCTGAAGGCCTCCTCATCGGGACGGTCGTGGAGGTCCAGAATGACGAATATGGATTGAGCCAGAATGCCTACGTCCAGATGAAGGGCAATGTCGATGATGTCGATGTCGTCTTCGTAATCGAAAGAAATCCGGAATCCATGGAGGAATAGCATGAGGGCGATCATAATATTTCTGTTTTCATTCCTGCTGATGTATGTGGATTTCCTGTTTGCAGACTTCAGCCCGATGGAAATCGGCGGTGTGGAGGTTTATTTCGTCCCCCGGGCACTGCTGATGTTCATACTGCTCGTCTCGGTATATGCCAGTCCCAGGATGAGTGTTCTGCTCGGCGTCGTCTTCGGTGCCATGCTGGACCTGTACATAGGATCGCTCTACGGCATCCATACGTTTGGCATGGTGGCTTTCGTCCTGTTCATGCACACCGCATTCAGGGTCTTCCATAAGGACTTCGTCGCCCTGGCATTCGTCGTGCTGCTCCTGACCTTCTTCTATGACCTCTACATCTACTTCGTCTACAGTGCGCTCGACATGGTGCATCTGTCGGCATTCGATTATCTGGCGCTCAGGGCGGCGCCGAGCCTGCTCCTGAACGCGCTGATCTTCATCCTTGTTTTCATCATCGCACTGAAGACTTCCAAGGTCAGAAAAGAGGTACTGCCAAAGCATTGACAGCAGGGAACACCGTTGGTATAATGCAGTAGTTGGTGATAATGTAGACATCAACCGCTCAATTACAGGTTCAAGTGATGCAAATCCACCTGTAGATGGCGTGTCTTATTTTAAATCAGGAGGTGTAAGTATGTTTGCAATTATCGAAACAGGTGGTAAACAGATTAAAGTCGAATCTGGTCAAACGATCTATGTAGAGAAAATTGATGCAGAGGAAGGTGCGACCTTCACATTCGACAAAGTGCTCTTCGTAGGTGGAGATTCCGTTAAGGTCGGTGCGCCTACAGTTGAAGGTGCAACTGTATCTGCGAAAGTTGAAAAGCACGGCCGCGGCAAGAAGATCGACGTGGTGAAATTCAAGCGCAGAAAGAACTACAAGCGTAAGCAAGGGCACCGTCAGCCTTATACGAAGCTGACTGTTGATAAGATCGACGCGTAATGATCAATGTAGAATTCAACATAAACGATGATGGACAGGTTACATCCTTCAAGATGGAAGGGCATGCCCAGTTCGATGAACACGGCAAGGACATTGTCTGTGCCGGTGCTTCAGCAGTCGTTTTCGGTTCTGTAAATGCAATCCTCAATATGACGGAAGCCAACCCTTCCATCAATATGGAGGAAGAGACCGGCTATTTCGAATTCAAACTCGAAGAACCGGACGACGCAAAATTACAGCTGCTGCTTGAAAGCATGATCATTTCTTTAAAAACGATAGAAGAAGAATACGGTGAACATATCAGATTATTATTCAAGTGAGGTGAAAGCAATGCTTAAACTGAATCTTCAATTCTTTGCATCCAAAAAAGGTGTAGGCTCAACGAAAAACGGTCGTGATTCCATATCCAAACGCCTCGGTGCGAAAAGGCAGGATGGCCAGTACGTTACAGGCGGATCCATTCTTTTCCGTCAGCGTGGGACTAAAATCCACCCGGGTGAAAACGTAGGTCGCGGCGGCGATGATACACTCTTCGCCAAAATCGACGGCGTTGTAAAATACGAGCGTCTGGGTCGCGATAAGAAACGCGTTTCCGTATACAAGGAAGCAAAATAATGAAACGAATGGACATCAGCAAAGCTGGTGTCCTTTTTATTTAAATGTGCTGAAATTGATATGCTATAATATTTAAGGATAGAGGTGAGACAATGTTTATAGATCAGGTAGATATTTACTTAAAAGCCGGCGATGGCGGGAATGGCCTTGTCGCATACAGACGTGAGAAGTATGTGCCGCTGGGCGGACCTTCCGGCGGTGATGGCGGCAATGGTGCGGACATCATATTCGAAGTCGATGAGGGACTCAGGACACTGATGGATTTCCGTTATCAGCGCCATTTCAAGGCGAAGCGCGGCGAGAATGGGATGAATTCGAATGCACACGGTAAGAATAGTGAGCCGATGGTGCTGAAAGTGCCGCCAGGCACCATTGTCAAAAGGAAGGATACCGGCGAAACGCTTGCGGACCTTGTACAGCATGGCGCGCGCGCAGTCGTGGCAAAAGGCGGACGCGGGGGACGCGGTAATTCAAGATTTGCCTCCTCCCGTAATCCTGCGCCCGATTTTGCCGAAAATGGTGAACCGGGTGAAGAGCTCGATGTGGTCATGGAGCTCAAACTCCTCGCGGATGTAGGGCTTGTCGGCTTCCCGAGTGTAGGGAAGTCCACGATACTCAGCGCAGTGTCGAAAGCGAAGCCGAAGACGGGCGACTACCCATTTACAACCATCAAGCCGAACCTCGGTGTGGTTGAAACCGGAGACGGCCGTTCGTTTGTGATGGCAGACCTGCCTGGGCTGATCGAAGGGGCTTCCGAGGGTACGGGTCTTGGACATCAGTTCCTGCGCCACGTCGAGCGGACGAAGGTCATCGTCCATGTCATCGACATCGGCGGGCTTGAAGGAAGGGATGCAGTCGAAGACTACAGGATCATCCGCAATGAGATGGGCCTATATAATGAAAACCTCCTGAAGCGTCCTGAAATCATAGTGCTGAACAAGGTCGACCTGGTGGAGGATGAAGCGGTCTTCGACCGTTTCACTGAAGCGGTAGGCGGAGATAAGGAGATCTTCAGAATATCTGCAGCGACGAGAGAGAACCTGGATACAGTACTATACAGGGTTGCAGATCTGCTCGAAGAGACATCTGAAGTGGAGGAAGTCATAGAGGAGACGGACCACCGTGTGGTCTATCGTCACGAGAAGGATCCGGATACATTCGAGATCAGCCGTGATGATGATGGTGCATATGTCGTCTCCGGGGATGCCATAGAGCGCATGTTCAAGATGACGGACTTCAACCGTGATGCTGCTGTCAGGAGATTCGCCAGACAGATGCGTTCCATGGGCATTGATGATGCGCTCAGGGAGCGCGGCATCCAGACCGGGGATACTGTAAGGATACTCGGCGGAGAATTCGAATTCGTAGAATGATGGTGATTTGATGTATCAGTATATTGTTGGTGTTTTGAAGGAAGTGGAGCCGCAGTATATCACTGTGGAGACGAATGGGATCGGCTACCTGATCATGGTTCCGAATCCTTTTCGCTTTGAGCATAATAAGGAGAACGAAGTGAAGATCCACACGGAACTGATCGTAAGAGAGGACAGCCATACGCTCTATGGCTTCAACTCGAGGGATGAAAAGATCCTTTTCAGGTCGCTGTTGCAGGTCACGGGCATCGGCCCGAAGAGTGCAATGGCAATTCTGGCTGCCTCCACCCCGGATGAGATCATCCGGGCGATCGAAACCGAAGATGAGAAGTATATGCAGAAGTTCCCGGGTGTCGGCAAGAAGACGGCCAGCCAGATCATCCTTGATTTGAAAGGCAAGCTCGGACATGTGGATGCTTCACCCGAGTCGCCTGATGTGGATGGCAATGACCACTTCATCAGCGAAGCCCTGCTCGCCCTGGAGGCGCTCGGCTACAGCAGACGTGAGCTCAAGCGCATTGAGAAGCACTTGGGCAAAGAATCTTTCGGTTCTGTGGACGAAGCAGTAAAAAGAGGGCTTAAATACCTAGTTCAGTAATGGGGTGCTATTATGGATGATCGCATTTTAGATGAAGGAAAGCAGCAGAATGAAGAGCATTTGGAAATGTCGCTCCGGCCCGAATATCTGCACCAGTATATCGGCCAGCAGACATTGAAGAACAACCTGAACGTATTCATAGAAGCTGCGCGGATCAGGGAAGAGGCGTTGGACCACGTCATTCTGCACGGCCCTCCGGGACTCGGCAAGACGACGCTGTCGAACATCATCGCCAATGAGCTCGGTGTGAACATACGGACGACTTCCGGGCCGGCAATCGAACGTGCCGGGGATCTTGCGGCGATTCTATCGAGCCTCGAGATGGGGGACGTCCTGTTCATCGACGAGATCCACCGGCTTCCTCGGGCTGTGGAGGAGATCCTCTATTCTGCAATGGAGGACTTCTTCCTTGATGTCGTCATCGGCAAAGGGGAGGAAGCGAGGAGCATCCGGATCGACCTGCCGCCATTCACACTGGTGGGGGCGACGACACGCTTCGGCAGCCTTTCGGCACCGCTCCGTGACCGTTTCGGCGTCCAGCTGAGGCTCGAATACTACGATGTCGACAGCCTGGTCACCATCGTCAACCGTACAGCGGACATATTTGAAGTCGCCATCGACGATGACAGTGCAATCGAGCTTGCCAGACGTTCACGCGGCACGCCGCGGATCGCCAACCGGCTGCTCAGGCGTGTCCGGGACTTTTCGATCGTGAAGAAGGAGCCGTCCATCACCCTCGAGACGACGAACCATGCGCTGAAGGTGCTGGAAGTCGACCCGAGCGGGCTGGACCCGATCGACCACAAGATCATGAATACGATTCTCGAAACATACGGCGGCGGGCCGGTGGGCCTTGAAACCGTGGCTGTGTCGATTGGTGAGGAAGTCATCACACTGCTGGATGTATACGAACCGTACCTGATCCAGCAGGGGTTCCTCGAACGGACACCGAGGGGCCGGAAGGCTACAGCAAAAAGCTACGACTACTTTAATGGAAAATCACAGATGGATATATTCAGAAATGAGGAATAGGTTTTGAAACTCGAGGAATTTGATTTTGAGCTGCCTGAATCACTCATTGCCCAGACCCCTCTGAAAGACCGGGCACAGAGCAGGCTGCTCGGCCTGAATAAGGCGGATGGGACTGTATCGGACGGGAAGTTCGAGGATATTGTGAAGTACCTCAACGCGGGTGATGCACTGGTGCTCAATGATACGAAAGTACTGCCGGCAAGGCTCTTCGGTGTGAAGCATGAGACGGGCGCCAAAGTGGAGATGCTGCTGCTCAAACCGATCGAAGGCGGGTATGAAGTGCTCATCCGTCCGGCCAGGAAGGTCAAGGAGGGGACGGAGATCGACTTCGGTGATGGTCTCTTGAAGGCGGTATGCACCGGCACATTCGATGAGGGCATCAGACATGTCAGCCTCCACCACGAAGGGCTGCTCGAGAATGTCCTCGATGAACTGGGTGAGATGCCTTTGCCGCCATACATCAAGGAAACACTGGAGGATAAGGATCGGTACCAGACGGTCTATGCAAAAAATACGGGGTCCGCTGCCGCGCCGACGGCTGGGCTTCATTTTACTGAAGCGCTGCTCGAGCGCATCAGGGCGCAGGGTGTACATATCGCCTATATCACCCTGCATGTGGGCCTCGGCACATTCAGGCCCGTCAGTGCTGATAACATCGAGGACCATAAGATGCACTCCGAATTCTATATCATGAACCGGGAGACGGCGGATGTACTCAATGGAGTCCGGGAAAATGGAGGAAAAGTGGTCAGTGTCGGTACGACGAGTACGCGGACATTGGAGACGATCATGCGGGATCATGGCAGGTTCGAAGAGGCGAGCGGCTTTACGGACATTTTCATCTATCCGGGCTTCCAGTACAGGGCCGTTGATGCGCTGATCACGAACTTCCACCTCCCCAAGTCCTCCCTGATGATGCTGGTCAGCGCTTTCAGCGACAAGGATACGGTAATGAAGGCCTACCAGCATGCGATTGATGAGAAGTACCGGTTCTTCAGCTTTGGAGACGCGATGATAATATATGAGGATGAAGAATAGATGGCAATAAGATATGAACATATAAAGACATGCAAGCAGACCGGTGCCCGCATCGGCAAACTGCACACGCCGCACGGCACAATCGATACACCGATATTCATGCCTGTCGGTACGCTGGCGACAGTGAAGACGATGACACCTGAGGAGCTCGCAGATATCGGCAGTCAGATCATTCTGAGCAACACCTACCACCTGTGGCTGAGACCCGGCAGTGACATCATCAGGGAAGCCGGAGGCCTCCATAAGTTCATGAACTGGGACAAGCCCATCCTGACGGATTCCGGCGGTTTCCAGGTGTTCAGCCTGAGTGACAGGCGCAAGATTGAAGAGGAAGGCGTCCATTTCAGAAGCCACCTTGATGGCTCCAAACTCTTTTTGAGTCCCGAGAAGGCGATGGATATCCAGCACGACCTCGGTTCCGACATCATGATGGCATTCGACGAGTGTCCGCCATTCCCTGCAGAGAAGAAGTATGTCAAGGATTCGATCGAACGGACCACCAGGTGGGCAGAACGCTGCCTTACCCATCATGTCAAGGAAGGGCATGACAGGAACCAGGCACTGTTCGGCATCGTACAGGGCGGGGAATACAGCGACCTCCGGGCCCAGAGTGCGAAGGACCTTGTGGCGATGGACTTCCCCGGCTATTCGATCGGCGGCCTTTCCGTCGGAGAGCCGAAGCCGATCATGTACCGCATGCTGGAGGAGACGGTACCATTCCTTCCGGAGGACAAACCGAGGTATCTGATGGGTGTCGGCTCGCCCGATGCCCTGATTGAAGGCGTCATCAGGGGCATAGACATGTTCGACTGTGTCCTCCCGACCCGTATTGCACGGAATGGCACCACAATGACATCAAAGGGCCGGGTCGTCGTCAAGAACAAGAAATTCGAGCGTGATTTCACACCACTCGATCCCGGGTGCGACTGCTACACATGCCGTAATTACACGAAGGCATACTTGCGCCATCTGTTCAAAACGGATGAAATTTTGGGATTGAGGCTTACCACTTATCATAACCTGTATTTTCTGCTAAAATTGATGGAGGATATTCGAACTGCAATTTTAAATGATCAATTGATGGATTTTAAAGAAGCATTTTTCGAATCATACGGATTGAATGTTGAAAATCCGAAAAATTTCTAACAGAGGAGAAGATGTATAGATGGAATTTTTCATGGCCATCCTGCCGTTTCTGGTACTCATCCTGGTAATGTACTTCCTGATGATCCGTCCTGCGCAGAAGAAGCAGAAGGAAGTTCAGAACATGCAGTCAAGCCTGCAAAAAGGTGATGAGATCATCACGATCGGCGGCATCCACGGAACGGTGGAGTCGTTCGACCAGAAGCACATGTACATCCGTACGGATGATGTGAATGGCGCAGTACTCAAATTTGAGCGTGTTGCGCTTAAAGAAATCGTAAAATAGAAAGACCATCAGCTGGCTCAAGGAGTCAGCTTTTTTCATTTTAATTTTTGGTGGTAACAGTTATAATTGAAACGTTGAGGACTTACAATATAATCGAGGTGTGTTTTTTTGAAAGTGAAAACGAATAGAATCATAGCTGCTGTCCTGGTGGCCGTCATGCTGCTGACAGTCATCGGCCTGACCGTCAAGGACCTCGTCAAGGATGTCAATCTCGGGCTGGACCTCCAGGGCGGTTTTGAAGTGCTGTATCAGGTGGAACCTTTGAATGAAGGCGACGAAATTGATGATACTGCAGTTCAGAGTACGGCCCAGACGCTGGATTCACGGGTCAACGTGCTCGGCGTATCGGAACCGAACATACAGATCGAGGAAGGCAACCGCATACGCGTACAGCTGGCAGGTGTCGATGATCAGACGGAGGCACGGGAACTGCTCAGTACCCAGGCTGAACTGACCATCCGGGATGTGGATGACAATGTCCTGATGGATGGTTCCGATCTGGTTCAGGGCGGGGCGAGCCAGAATTTTGATGAAATGAACCAGCCGATGGTTTCACTCGAACTGAAGGATCCGGGGGAATTCAGGGATATCACCGAAGAGATTTCCCAGCGTCCGGCAGGCGAGAACCTGATGGTCATCTGGATGGACTTTGAGGAGGGTGAGGACAGTTTTGAAGAGGAGGCCCAGAAGGCCGATCCGAAATTCATCTCTGCTCCGAGCGTCTCCCAACCGATCAATTCGTCCGATGTCATGATTTCCGGCGGATTTGAAGGCCAGGAAGGCATTGAGCGTGCACAGAACATCGCTGCACTCCTCAATTCCGGTGCACTGCCGGTAAAACTGACTGAGATCTATTCGACCTCCGTCGGCGCCCAGTTCGGTGAACAGGCACTGGATGAGACCGTCACTGCCGGCCTGATCGGCGTGGCACTCGTATTCATATACATGATCGCATTCTACAGGCTCCCCGGGGTTGTTGCTGCGGTCACGCTCACAGTCTATATCTACCTGACGATATTCGGCTTCAATATGATCAGCGGGGTGCTCACACTGCCGGGGATCGCAGCCCTCATCCTCGGTGTGGGGATGGCTGTGGATGCCAATATCATCATGTATGAACGGATAAAGGATGAACTACGCATCGGCCGCAACCTGAAGCAGGCCTATAAGAAGGCATCTGCTGCCTCATTGTGGACCATCATCGATGCGAACATCACTACACTGGTCGCAGGCGTCGTGCTCTTCGCCTTCGGTACAAGCAGTGTAAAAGGCTTTGCGACCATGCTGCTGCTCTCCATACTGATGAGCTTCATCACAGCGGTATTCCTGACACGCTTCCTGCTGTCGATGCTGATCAAATCCGGCTTCTTCAACAACCGTCTCGGATGGTTCGGCGTGAAGGAGGAGAGCAGATACAGCATCAATGAAGGCAAGGACATAGAAGACCTTACGACACCATGGGACCGTTTCGATTTCGTAGGCCACTCCAGAAAATTCTTTGCATTCAGTCTGGGCACGATCCTGGTCGGACTGCTCATCCTGTCGATATTCCGGCTGAACCTCGGCATCGACTTCACAAGTGGTACCAGGGCGGATATACAGACTGACGGTGAAGCGACAGTGGAGCAGGTTGAAGAGGAACTCGAAGCGATGGACCTGTCCCCGGACAGCATCACGACGTCCGGAGATAACATGGTGGTTGTGCAGTATGCGGAGAATCTTCCGCAGGATTCCGTCACTGAGATGCAGAGCACGTTCGATGACCTCTACGGCAGTGAGCCGGCAATCAGTACGGTAAGTCCGGTCATCGGACAGGAACTGGCCAAAAATGCGGTCATCGCTCTCGCAATCGCATCCATCGGCATCATCCTCTATGCGACCATAAGGTTCGAATGGCGGATGGCACTGCCGAGTGTGCTCGCTCTCATCCATGATGCCTTCATCATGATTACGGTCTTCTCGATCTTCCGTCTGGAAGTCGACATCACCTTCATTGCGGCGGTGCTGACGATCATCGGGTACTCGATCAATGATACGATCGTCACATTCGACAGGGTGAGGGAGAACTTGAGGAAGTACAAAGTCATACGGAAGGAAGAGGAGATTGACACCATCATCAACCGGTCCCTCAAGCAGACGCTCACGCGTTCCGTGAATACGGTCCTTACCGTCATCATCGTGGTGGTCTTCCTTGTACTCTTCGGAAGCACCGCCATACTGAATTTCTCGATTGCCCTCCTGGTCGGCCTGATCAGCGGCATCTATTCATCACTCTTCATCGCGCTGCAGCTGTGGGGCATCCTGAAGAAGCGCCAGCTGCGCAATGCAGACGGCGCCCTGACGGTTTATGAGGAAAAAAGCAAAGATGATGATAAAATATTAGTATAATACCTGAAACGCCCAAGATC
The DNA here is from genome assembly GCF_020786625.1 of Salinicoccus sp. RF5. NCBI lineage: Bacteria > Bacillati > Bacillota > Bacilli > Caryophanales > Staphylococcaceae > Salinicoccus > Salinicoccus sp. RF5. The sequence goes on along the minus strand of NZ_JAJGRC010000001.1, from coordinate 525,196 downwards.
CCTTGGGCGTTTTGCAAAGGATGAAGAATATGTACCAGTCGAAGTATGAGTGGAAAGTAAGACGTAAGACTTCCGACATTCCGGAACCGCTCCGTGAAAAATTCAAGTTGGACCCGCTGGAACAGACAATATTGGAGAACAGGGGATTCACAACGGAGGCAGACTTGGAGAAAATCTACCACCCGAAGACATATGATGCCGGACGCGTCCACATGATGGATAAGGCAGTGGCTCGCATAGAGGCTGCACTGGAAGGTGACGAGCGCATACTCGTCTATGGCGATTTTGATGCAGATGGCATCACAAGCACTGTGCTCCTTCTGTCAGCACTCCGAAGGAAAACGGATGACGACAATGTGGACTTCTTCATCCCCAACCGGATCGAGGATGGGTATGGCCCGAACCAGACCATCTTCGAGGAAATCGTCGTCGGCCAGTATGATCTCGTCATCACTGTCGACAATGGAGTTTCAGGCGGCAGGGAGATCGGATTCCTCACGTCCCGGGGTGTGGATGTGATCGTGGTCGATCACCATGCATTCGGGGAGGATGTGCCTGAAGTCACCATACTGCACCCGGATCATCCGGATGGGGAATACCCCTTCAAATCACTGGCCGGGGTCGGCATCACCTACAAGCTTGTGCAGGCACTCGGGCTTGATAGGAAGGAAGACCTCGGCTGGGTGGCGATCGGCACCGTCGCCGACCTTGTGCCCATGATAGATGAAAACAAGAAGCTCGTCACCGAGGGGCTGAAAGTTCTGAATGACACGCCCCCGGCAGGAGTCCATACGCTTCTGAGAAGTGCAGGGAGCGATGGCTACATCGATGAAGAGACCATCGCGTTCGGACTCGCGCCGCGCCTCAATGCGACCGGCCGGCTCGGGGAAGCGGAAATCGCAGTCGAACTGCTTCTTGAAGAGGATATGAACCTTGCCTATGAGCAGGCTGTAGTCGTCGAGGATATGAATGTGGAAAGGAAGCAGCTGGTGGAGACGATCTTCGGCGAAGCCGATGCCGATATAGACGCCGGCAATCAGATCAATATCGTCTACCGTGAAGGGTGGCATCCGGGTGTACTCGGCATCGTCGCTTCAAAAATCGTCGAGAAATACGGGAAACCGGCAATTGTGCTGACCTTGGACGGAGATATATATCGGGGGTCCGCCCGTTCAATCGAAGGTGTGGATCTGCACGGGATCCTTGCGGAACATTCGAATCACCACCATCGCTTCGGCGGGCACGCACTCGCGCTCGGTGTCGAAGTGGGCGCAGCGGATATCGAGGCATTCAAGGATGAGCTGGAGCAGCATATGAACGGGCTGGAACTGAACTTGAGGCCGCTGAAGCATATAGACTACCAGATCAAACAGGGGAATATGAGCATGAAGGCATTCGAGCGGTTCGGCCGTCTCAAGCCTTTCGGCCAATCCTTCCAGTCTCCCGTCTTCCTCCTATCCAATGAGAATATCGGCACAATCAAGCAGGTCGGCAAGGACCGGTCGCACATCAAGCTGTCCATGCCGAAGGTCGGCATGGATGTCATCGGTTTCGGCTTCGGACATCTGATCAATGAAGTTTCCACCCAGGATCCGATCAGCCTGGTCGGAACGGTGAATGTGAATGAGTTCAACCAGAAACGGACACTTCAGATGATGCTGCAGGATGCGAGCGTCGACAGTGTACAGCTGATTGATATGAGGAGCCGTACCGACCAGCGCTTCGATATGATCACGCAGGAAGATGTTTTCGTCATAGCCGAAGGCAGGGAAAAGAAAGGGGAGAACTACTACCACTACGGTGAAGCACTCCCTTTCACTTCGAAGACGGTGGTGCTGAGGGATCTGCCTGAAAGCGTGGAGAACCTCTCGTATTCCCTGAGGGACATCCATGCATCCAAAATCATCGCGCTTTTCCATCAGAAGGAGGAGCTGTTCTTCACAGGCATACCAAAAGCAGAGGATATATCAAATGTGCTGCAGCTGATGGGGAAGGCTGAAGAAGGTACGATAGATCTTGCGAAACATGCCCCGGCCCTGGCTGACCGACTGGGCATAAAGATGAAATTTCTCAAGATGGCCATCGATATTATGACGGATTTGGAGATTATCACACTAAAAGATGGTATAGTATATAAGGGTCAGGAAGAGGAGAATTGGAAGCTCGCGGACTCCAGGCACTACCAGAAGCTTAAAAGTCAGCTGGAAGCCGAAAGGCTTCTCAAGATGTCTTCTTCATCTGAACTGAAAGAGTATCTCAGATCATTAATTTCAAATTGAGTGGTGGATTAGAAATGGATTTAAAAAAATATGTATCAGAAGTATCGGACTGGCCGAAGGAAGGCGTCAGTTTCAAGGACATTACAACAATCATGGACAATGGTCCTGCATACAAGTATGCGACAGATCAGATGGTGGAGTATGCACGGGAGAAGGAAGTCGACATCGTCGTCGGCCCTGAAGCCCGCGGCTTCATCATCGGCTGTCCTGTGGCATACAGCATGGGAATCGGATTTGCTCCTGTACGGAAGGAAGGGAAGCTTCCAAGGGAAGTCATCAAATATGAATATGAACTGGAGTACGGCACCAATGTCCTGACGATGCACAAGGATGCGATCTCTCCGGGCCAGCGCGTGCTGATTACGGATGACCTCCTCGCTACAGGCGGCACGATAGAAGCGACGATCCACCTTGTGGAATCCCTCGGCGGCATTGTGGTCGGCATCGCCTTCCTGATCGAGCTTGAATATTTGGGAGGCAGGAAACTCCTCGAAGGATATGATACAATCTCATTGATCACGTATGATGAGTAGCCTGTTTTAAAGTCTGTGCAAACAGGCTTTTTTTGTCATTCATTTATTTGAAAGAGGTTTTATAGTATGATGAGTCTAACTAGTGTAAATGGGAAGCGGTGAGGTCATGAATAAGGAATATCCATATAGCAAAGACGATGTCATACGCATGTGTGGTTCATACATGCGTGAAGAGGATATGCTTATGATCCGTAAAGCATACGAATTGGCCAATGAAGCACATAAGGGCCAGTATCGGAAGAGTGGGGAGCCTTATATACTGCATCCCGTGCAGGTGGCCGGGATACTTGCGGAACTCAAACTTGACGGACCGACGATCATTGCCGGGTTCCTTCATGATGTGGTTGAAGATACGCCATATACATTTGATGACCTCAAGGAGATGTTCAATGAGGAGGTCGCCGTAATCGTCGACGGCGTCACCAAACTTGAAAAGGTCAAGTACCGCTCCAAGCAGGAGGAGCAGGCGGAGAACCACCGCAAGCTCTTCATCGCCATCGCCAAGGATATCCGGGTGATTCTGGTCAAGCTTGCGGATCGCCTCCACAATATGCGCACACTCAAGGCGATGCCCGAGCACAAGCAGGTCCGGACGGCCCAGGAGACGCTTGAAATCTATGCGCCCCTGGCACATCGCCTTGGTATTTCCAGCATCAAGTGGGAGCTTGAGGATACTGCACTCAGATATATCGAGCCCCAGCAGTATTTCAAGATCGTCAGCCTGATGAAGAAAAAGCGGAGCGAGCGGGAGATCGTCATCAACCAGGCCATCGACCGCATCCAGGAGGAAATGGACCACACTGGCATCAAAGGCCAGCTGTCCGGCCGTCCGAAGCACATATACAGTGTGTACCGCAAGATGAAGAAGCAGCACAAGCAGTTCGACCAGATCTTCGATCTGCTCGCCATCCGGGTGCTTGTGACGAGCATCAAGGACTGTTATGCGGTGCTCGGCGTCATCCATACCATCTGGAAGCCGATGCCCGGACGGTTCAAGGACTACATTGCCATGCCGAAGCCGAACATGTACCAGTCCCTCCACACCACTGTGGTCGGACCGAATGGCGACCCCCTTGAAATACAGATCCGTACATATGAGATGCACGAGATTGCCGAACACGGGGTTGCTGCGCACTGGGCCTACAAGGAAGGCAAGGAGCTCAAGGGCGAGCCTTCCATGGACAAGCGGATCAACTGGTTCCAGGACCTGATCGATCAGGAGACCTCCTCTCCGGATGCAGAGGAATTCATGGAGGCGCTGAAGACGGATCTCCTCAGTGACAAGGTCTACGTATTCACCCCGAACGGCGATGTGGTGGAACTGCCGATGGGCGCCATTCCAATAGATTTCGCCTACCAGGTGCATACGGAAGTGGGGAACCGCATGATCGGTGCCAAAGTCAACGGCAAGATCGTGCCGATCGACTACGAACTCTCCACCGGAGAGATTGTGGAGATCAGGACAAGCAAGCAGTCCTACGGCCCGAGTCTGGACTGGCTGAAGATGGTACGATCATCGAGTGCAAAGAACAAGATCCGTGCCTTCTTCAAGAAGCAGGACCGTGCAAGCAACATCGAAAAAGGCCGGTTTGCGGTGGAGCATGAGATCAAAAACCGCGACCATAAACCGGACGAGGTACTGAAGCCGCAGTTCATCAATCCCGTGCTGGACCGCTACAACATCAGCAATGAAGATGACCTGTATGCCATGGTCGGTTTCGGAGGTGTCACCGCACAGCAGGTGACGAACCGGCTGATGGAGAAATTCAAGGTCAATGAAGATAAGACGAACGTCGTCGAGGAGATCGACCGGACGCACCACTACAAGGAAATTTCGACGGAGTCGGGCGTGTATGTCCAGGGCATGGACAATCTGCTGATCAACCTGTCGAAATGCTGCAATCCGATTCCCGGAGATGATATCGTCGGCTTCATCACGAAGGGCCATGGTGTGAAGGTCCATGTGGCCACATGCCCGAACATCAGAAACGAAAAAGAGCGGCTGATCGATGTGGAATGGGTCAAGAACAAGAACAAGGACCGTAAATACCAGGCGGACCTGGAAGTGTCGGGCTACGACCGCCAGGGTCTCGTCAATGAGGTGCTCAACGTCGTCGCCAGCACCAAATTCCCGATCACCCGTGTGAACGGTCGGGCGGATATCGATAAGCACGCAAAGATCAGCCTGTCCGTAATGGTGCAGAATGTCGCGGACCTCCATCGGGTCGTGGACAAGATCAAACAGCTTCCGGACATATACAGCGTAGAACGCGTTTTTAAATGAGGTGTAGAAATGAGAGTAGTATTACAGAGAGTATCCAGTGCAACAGTCATCAGCAACGAATTCTTCAATGAAATCCGCCAGGGCTATTGTCTGCTCGTGGGTGTATCCAAGGATTCCACCGAGGAGGATGCGCTGAAACTCGCGGAAAAGATAGCTGCTAGCAGGAATTTCGAGGATGAATCGGGCAAGATCAACTTGTCGATCAAGGATGTGGGCGGAGAAATATTGAGCATTTCGCAGTTCACACTCTATGCAGATGTCAGAAAAGGGAACAGGCCGAGCTTTACGGAGGCGGCTGATAAAGAGCATGCCGACAGGCTGTACCGGCTCTTCAACGCCCATCTGCAGAAGATGGACCTGACCGTCAAGGAAGGATTCTTTGGTGAAATGATGAATGTCCAGATCAACAACGACGGTCCCATCACCATACTTTATGAATCCATAGGTGGTAAAATACAGTAATGAAGCGGCCAGCCGGAATTTTCAACAGCATATTTCAGGGGTTCAAGCATTTCCTGAAGTACAAGAAGCATATCTATGCAGCCCCCCTGTTCTTCCTTTCGGCGGCCGGAGTCATCATTCTGGTTGCCGTACTGGTCTACAACCGTTTCTTTTCAGTGTCCGGAGAAGCCGTACAGATTGATATTGATGAGCAGTCCCATGATTTCAGCGGGACGGTGATCGTCATCGATCCCGGCCATGGCGGCAAGGACCCCGGAGCCACAAGCATTTCTGGTGTGACGGAGGATGAGATCGTCTTCAGCATGGCACAGAGCCTCAAGTCACAGCTTGAAGCTGGCGGCGCCGAGGTCATCCTTACACGCGGCAGGGATGAATTCGCCTCGCTTGACCAGCGGAGGGTTGAGGGCGACCTGTTCATCAGCCTCCACAGCGATGCCATGGATGATCCGGATGTCTCCGGATTCACTACCTATTATACATATCCGGAACAGAAGGCATTTGCCGAGTCGATCAACAAGGCACTCGATCGGCGCTCCTATTTCCACAACCGCGGTGTGCACTCCATGAACTATCAGGTGACGTGGCAGCTCGATTATCCCGCCGTGCTGGTGGAACTGGGCTATCTGAGCAATGCCGTGGATGACATGGTGCTGAATGAGAGCCGCTACCAGGATATGATGGTCAAGGGGATTGTTGAGGGGATCAATGATTATTTGAATTGAATGCTTGACTTGTAACGGTTTAAACAATATCATATTAAATAATTGAATGATGTGAATTCATCGATCCGAAGAGGTGGATAGGGTGGACGACAGAGAGACCTGCCGAGGCTGAAAGCAGGTTGTCCGCCGGTATCCTTCAGCCGACACTTCGGTAGAATCCTTCAATACAGGCGGTGGCAGCCGTTATTATGCAAGAGGGCCCGGTAAGGGCTGAAGCAGGGTGGCAACGCGATCTAATCGCCCCTTATATCCGTCTGGATATAAGGGGCTTTTTTATATTTTAGGAATGGAGTGGAACATATGATACAGATTCCAAGAGGCACGCAGGATATATTGCCGAAGGACACATACAAATGGCAGTTCATTGAAGACAGGCTGCATGAAATCGCACAGAATTACAACTATAAGGAAATCCGTACGCCGGTGTTCGAATCCACCGAACTGTTCGTACGGGGGGTCGGCGGTTCGACGGACATCGTCAACAAGGAGATGTATACGTTCATGGACAAGGGCGACCGCAGCATGACGCTGAAACCGGAAGGCACAGCACCGGTGGTCAGGAGCTACATCGAAAACAAGATGCAGCACGACGTCAACCAGCCGGTCAAAGTATACTATCTGGCGCCGATGTTCAGGTATGAACGCCGCCAGAAGGGCAGATACCGCCAATTTGTCCAGTTCGGCATCGAAGCGATCGGTGTGGAGGATCCATTGATCGATGTGGAGGTCATCAGCATGCTGATGCATATATACCAGTCATTCGGACTGAAGAACCTGAAACTCTACATCAATTCCATCGGGGACCAGGACAGCCGGGCGGCATACAACCAAGCACTCGTGGATCACTTCAGGCCGTCAATCGGTGAGTTCTGTTCGGATTGCCAGACCCGCATCGATACGAATCCGATGCGCATACTCGACTGCAAGAAGGACAGGGATCATGCACTTGTCCAGAATGCACCAAGAATATACGACTATTTGAATGAGGAGTCCAAAGTCTACTTCGAAAAGGTGACGGAAAACCTCGATGCACTCGGCATTTCCTATGAAATCGACTATAATCTTGTGCGTGGGCTCGACTATTATACACATACTGCATTTGAACTGATGAGCGATGCTGAAGGCTTCGGAGCCATCACCACGCTGTGTGGTGGCGGCCGATACAACGGTCTGCTCGAACTGCTTGATGGGCCGCAGGAGACGGGCATCGGCTTTGCACTGAGCATAGAGCGCCTGTTGCTTGCGCTGGAAGCGGAAGGCATCGAAATACCCGAGCCTGAAGGCATCGACCTCTACATCTGTACACTGGACGCAGCAGCTGAAGCGACAGCAGGGCAGCTGCTCCACAGGCTGCGTGCGGAAGGCATCAGCTGTGATATGGACTACAAGCACAGGAAACTGAAAGCTCAGATGAAGGATGCAGACAGGAAAGGGGCGGCCTTCACAATCGTGCTCGGGGAATCCGAACTTGAAACAGGGGAAGTCGAGCTGAAGCATATGGAGTCCGGAGGAACGAAAAAGGTCAGCATGGATGACTTGCAACAATTAAGTACGCTAATTGAGGAGAATGGATCATGAGAAAATATGCAACGGAAATCACAGAACAACTGACAGGAGAGAGTGTCCACCTGAAAGGGTGGGTCCAGAAGAGACGTGACCTCGGCGGCCTGATATTCATCGACCTCAGGGACCGTTCCGGCGTCATTCAGGTCGTCTTCAACCCTGAGGTGTCGAAAGCTGCACTCGAAACTGCAGAACGCATCCGTTCCGAGTATGTCATTGCGGTGACGGGAAAAGTGCTGCAGAGGGACCCTTCCCAATTTAACGACAACATTGAAACAGGAAAGATCGAGCTGCTGATCGATGAAGTGGAGGTGCTGTCCAAAGCCGAGACCCCACCATTCCAGGTCATGGACGAGTCGATTGCGGAAGATATCCGCCTCAAATACCGCTATCTCGACCTCAGGAAGCCTAAGCTGCAGAATATACTGAAGCTCCGTCACCAGCTCAACCGCAGCATCAGGAACTTCCTGGACAATGAAACGTTCATCGATATCGAGACGCCCGTCCTGTCCAAATCGACACCGGAAGGGGCCCGGGACTACCTCGTGCCTTCCCGTGTACATGAAGGGGAGTTCTATGCCCTGCCGCAGTCACCCCAGATCTATAAGCAGCTCCTTATGCTCTCAGGCATGGAGCGCTACTATCAGATTGTAAAATGTTTCCGTGATGAGGACCTACGGGCGGACAGGCAGCCCGAGTTCACGCAGGTGGATATCGAAATGTCGTTCACAGACCAGGAGCAGATGATCGAACTGAATGAAAGAATGATCACGCAGGTGATGAAGGATGTCAAGGGCGTCGATATCGAGACGCCTCTGCCGAGGATGACATATGCCCAGGCGATGGCCGAGTACGGCGTCGACAAGCCGGATACGCGCTTCGGCCTCAAACTCAATGACTTGAGCGACTTCAGCAGATCCGTCGATTTCAAAGTATTCCGTTCCGCCGTCGAGAATGGGGGGATGGTCAAGGCGATCGTCCTTAAAGGTGAAGAGAGCCGGTTCTCCAGAAAAGACATCGACAAGCTGGAGACATATGTGAAGACCTATGGGGCGAAGGGCATCGCATGGCTGAAGGTGAAGGAGGGCGACTTGAACGGTCCGATCGCCAAATTCTTCAGTGAAGATAATCGAAAGGAACTTTATGAGACCCTCTCACTTGAAAACGGAGACCTCATCCTTTTCGTTGCGGATACGGAAAAGGTCGTCCATGCATCACTCGGCAACTTGAGGAACAAGCTGGCAAAGGATCTCGACCTCATTCCGGAAGGCCAGTTCAACTTCCTATGGGTGACGGACTGGCCGCTGTTCGAATATGATGAGGAGGCAGGCCGTTACTTTGCCGCCCACCATCCATTCACTTCCCCTAAAGCGGAAGATGTCGGGAAGCTGGAAACAGCGCCCGAGGAAGTCATCGCGAATGCATATGACATCGTGCTCAATGGTTATGAACTGGGTGGCGGCTCCGTCCGTATCCATGATGCAGAGACGCAGGAGAAGATGTTCCGTGCACTTGGTTTCACAGATGAAGAGCGCGACGAACAGTTCGGGTTCCTGCTTGAGGCATTCAAGTATGGCGCTCCGCCACACGGCGGCATCGCCTATGGTTTCGACCGTTTCGTCATGCTGCTGGCCGGTACGGATAACATCCGTGATGTCATTGCCTTCCCGAAGACCGCCAGTGCAAGCGATCTGATGATGAATGCGCCGTCCAGGGTATCGGGTGAACAGCTCAAGGAACTGCATATCGAAGTGGACATCGAGGAATAGAAGAACCTCCCGCTGTTCCACAGGACACTTTGTGGAAGGCGGGAGGCCGGATTTCTCCATATGGAGTGGAGAGCAGACTGAGGGATGCGTGATGCAAAAGCCGCAATAATGGCAGCTAGGGCAGATACAGTATGTGATTCAAATTCACAGAATAAAAAGATACTTATTACTATCTTTTTTGGATATCCTGTGCTATTATATTGGTAATAGGAATATCTGAGAAGTTCGTGATGTGTTGAATTATATTTTGACCTAACACCTTTATAAACGGGAGCCCGATAGGTTTTCCTATGAAAAACATGCCTGCTTGACAGGACGTTTGGAGTAGGGAACAGGGCACCCACCTGCACTTAGCAGGCCAAAATAATCAACAATGACACACGGCTTTAGCTCGGATATTCCGAATAAGTACCGAATTATTACAATTCGGTGCTTATTTTTTTATAATTTTTTAAGCTTGTCGTATATGTCGGCAAGCTGTTTTTCATACTTTGAGACATCCGATGTCTGGTAATAGGCGGCATTTTTGAGGGGGTCTGGCAGATATTGCTGACTGACCACGTGGTTCGGATAATTATGCGGATATTTATAGCCGATGCCATTTCCAAGCTTCTCGGCACTTTTGTAGTGGCTGTCCTTCAGATGCTTCGGAATGGCGCCCGTCTTCTTTTTCCTTATATCTGATAAGGCCCCGTCGATACTCTTGATGGCACTGTTCGATTTCGGTGACAGGGAAAGCTCGATGACGGCCTGCGAGAGGGGAATGCGTGCTTCCGGAAATCCGAGGCGTTCAGCAGAGACGATGGCATCGAGTGTGCGTGAAGCAAGCTGAGGATTGGCGAGGCCGATATCTTCATAGCTGATGACGAGAAGGCGCCTTGCGATGGTGACGAGGTCGCCTGCTTCAACGAGCCGGGCGAGGTAGTGGAGTGCTGCGTCCACATCACTGCCGCGGATCGATTTCTGGAAGGCACTCATGACATCATAGTGTTGATCGCCATCCTTATCATACAGAAGATCCGATTTCTGCATGCATGCCTTGGCATCTTCAATACCGATGACCGTGACGCCCTCGGAATTCTTCTCTGTGCTGAGCGCAGCAAGTTCCAGTGCATTCAGTGCACTTCTTACATCTCCTTGGCTGGTGTGGGAGAGGTAGCCGATCGCCTCATCGGAAATTTCCAGGTTGATGTCCCCGAGGCCGCGCGATGCATCTCCGATGGCACGCTCAAGTGCTTCCCTTACATCGTCCGGGTCGAGCAGTTCCAGTTCGAATATCTGGCACCGGCTCCGTATGGCCGGATTGATCGCGTGATAGGGGTTGGAGGTCGTGGCGCCGATCAGTATGATGTTCCCATTCTCAAGGTGTGGAAGCAGAAAGTCCTGCTTCGCCTTGTCCAAACGGTGGATCTCGTCGAGGAGGAGGATGACGCTGCCGCTCATCTTCCCTTCCTCGGCGACTGCCTGCATATCCTTCTTGGTGTTCGTTACGGCATTGAGTGTCCTGAACTTGTAGTTCGTGGATCCTGCGATGGCGCTGGCTATGCTCGTCTTGCCGATGCCCGGCGGTCCATAGAGGATCATGGAGGAAAGCCTTCTCGCCTTGACCATCCTTCTGATGATGCTGTTTTCGCCGACGAGGTGCGACTGTCCGAGTATTTCGTCAATCGTCTTCGGACGCATCCTGTAGCTTAATGGTTGAGTTGACATATTTTCACCTGTTTCAGAGTTATGGTATATTTAATACTACTATAATTATAAATGAACTTAAACTACGAGGTGTTTTATGAAAATCTCTACAAGAGGAAGATATGGACTCTACTTCATGCTGGCATTGGCCAGAAATTATGGAGGGAAGAAACGGAGCGTCAAGTCGGTTGCAGAAGAGCGGGGCATCAGCGACCTCTACCTGGAACAGATAGTGGCCAACCTGAAGAAGGCGGAACTGGTCAAAAGTACACGGGGTGCGTACGGCGGCTATGAACTCAACTTTTCGCCGGATGAAATTACGGTAGGTAAGATATTCAGGACGCTTGAGGAGAACATCGTCGCCGTCGAGGGTGACGACAAGGACACGGATACGGAACGCTATCTGTGGCGCCGCATCAGGGATGCCCTGAGGGATGTGCTTGACCATACTTCGCTGCAGGACATGATCAACCACGATGAGGACGAAGTGGATGACTATATGTTCTATATCTAAAAAACGTTGGAGATCATGTGATCTCCAACGTTTTTTTTAGAATCTTCCCGATCGGAATATCGAATAGATCATTCCGATGAACATAATGAGGGCGACTACGGAGCCTATTTCAACAGCAGGAATGCTTAAGATTACATTGGTCTGGTCCGAGAGGGCCGAACTGATGATCAGCCCGACCATGATGATGCTGAAGGAAAGCAGGACGATACTGAAGGACAGTCTGTTGCCGAGCCGATCCAGCCGCTTCATGAACTGTTCACTGCGCCGCAGCTCTAGTTCGACCGGCACCTTCTTCTTCTTCAGTCCTTTGGAAAATTCATGGAGGTTATGGGAGGTGTCCTGCAGGTCATCGCTGAAGTCGAGCCATTGGTGCCATGCCCGGTCGGAAATATTCTTCGGATTGTACCGTTCCTTGAGCAGTTGTCTGCCGAATGGTTCTGCTACATCGACGATGCTGAAATCAGGGTCGAGCTGACGGACGATGCTCTCGAGTGTGAGGATCGTCTTGCCGAGCATGGTGAAATCGGTCGGCAGCTTTATACGGTGCGTATTGGCGATGTCGAAGATGTCCTGTACCGCCTCGCCAAGGTTCATGCGGCTGAGGGGTATGTCATAGTATTTGTCGCGGAGCAGTTCAGCATCCTTCTTCAATGCCTTCATATCCACTTCGTCGGGGACGACGCCCATACGGGTGATGGCCCTGACGACGCCGTCTGCATCCTTCCTCATCATCGCGATCAGGAGCGAACCGAAATTGGCCTTCATCTCCTTTGTCATCTTACCTACCATCCCGAAATCCATGAAGCCGATGACCTCATCCTCCATAATGGTGATGTTGCCGGGGTGCGGGTCGCCGTGGAAGAAACCTTCAATCAATATCTGATGGAAGATGGCGTGGGTGAGCCGCTCGGCAAGGCGTTCCCTGGAATATCCATTTTGGTCGATGGCATCGAAATCACTGATTCCAATGCCGTCGATGTATTCCATGACCAGAACATTCTTCGTGGTCACATCCCAAAATATCGCCGGGATGTGGACGGTTTCATCATCTTTGAACTGTCTGCCGATCTTTTCGGTATTCCGGCCCTCTATCGTATAATCCAGTTCATCTATGATGGCTCTGCTGAACTCTTCAATCATGTCCATCAGCTGGTACTGGCGTGCCCATTCAAGCCTTGATTCCGCCATCATCGCCAGATTGTGGAGGATTTCAAGGTCATTACGTACGATCTTTTCGATGTTTGGACGCTGAACTTTGACGGCCACTGCTTCTCCAGTTGTCAGGACACCCCTGTGTACCTGGCCGATGGAGGCTGATCCGATTGCCTTGTGTTCCAGGGTGTCGAAGATATCACTGACACGTGCACCGAGCGACTCTTCCATGAGCGTCTCCACTTCCTCATAGGGGAAGGGGGGGACGTGGCTCTGCAACTTCGAAAGTTCATTGATGATGTCTTCCGGCACGAGATCGGGACGGGTGCTCGCCACCTGCCCGATTTTGACGAAAGTCGGCCCCATCTCTTCAAGGAACAGCCGGATGCGTTCCCCCCGCGTCTTCTCGACGTGTTCCGAATCCTGCTTCATCAGGAGACGCTTCGGCAGGGATAGCACTTCATCCAGGCCAAGCTCCTCGACGATATAGCCGAAGCCGCTCTTCGAGAAGGCGAGGGCAATCTCCCTGTACCTCTTAATATGCTGTAGTCTTTTTTCAAATATCATTCTGGCCCTCCCATATTCCAGTATCTCTTCATACCAGTATACCCTGTGAGAAGGAATCATTCATCCATTTGAATGCCAGAATTACACTTTCACTCCGCTGAAATAATTGCTGTAGATGGCACGAAGTGCCTTTTCTTCATCTTCCAAGGCAATTGCGAACATCATGCTGATTTCGGATGCACCCTGGTTGATCATGCTGATGTTGACCCCATTATCGCTCAGCGCAGTCGTCGTCTTGGTCGCGATGCCGATGTGCTCCTTCATGCCTTCGCCCACGATGACGAGCAGTACAAGGTCATCCTCAACATACATGGACTCCGGTTCCAACTTATCGTTGATGTCGGCCATCACCTCTTCGAGCTTTGTATTTCCTTCGAACTGTCTGGACCTGAGTATGATGGAGAGGTTGTCGATCCCGGACGGGATATGTTCGTAAGAGAGGCAGTGGTCTTCTAAGATCTGGAGAAGCCGACGCGTGAATCCAATCTCCCGGTTCATCAGGTATTTGTTCATGGTGATTGAAGTGAACCCTTCATCACAGCTGATGCCGATGACCGGCATTTCAGGGATGAACTCCCGTTCGGAGACGATCTTCGTCCCTTCAACCTCAGGGTCGTTCGTATTCCTTATCATGATCGGAATCTTCTTCTTGTATACCGGAGCAAGCGCCTCGTCGTGGAAGACCCCGAAGCCTGCATAGGAGAGCTCACGCATCTCGCGGTACGTGATTTCCTTGATTGCATGCGGTTCATCTATAAGCCCCGGATGTGCAGAATAGATGAAGCTGACATCCGTGAAGTTTTCATACAGGTCGGCTTCGACGCCCCTCGCCACGATGGCCCCGGTGATGTCTGATCCGCCTCTCGGGAAGGTGACGATCTGGTTGTTTTCAGAATATCCGAAGAAGCCGGGGATGACGATCACGTGCGGCGCATCCTTCAGCCTGTTCAGCCGCTCGTAGGATGACTCGATCAGTTGGGCATTGGAAGGCTCATCTGTCACCAGGATGCCTGCTTCCTTCGGTGACATATATTCGGCATCCACGCCGATCTTGTTCAGGTAGGCACTCAACAGCTGGGCATTGAAATCTTCCCCGCAGGACTTCAGTGCATCCAGAAGCCGGTCTTCCTCCTTTATGTCATCAAGATAGCTGTTCAGGGTCGTCCGGTATTGACCAAGCAAGTCCTGGTCGATGCCGAGGTCGTTGATGATCGAGGAGAACCTGTCGATGATCCGGTCGATCGCCTCTTTGGTGTCGAACCCTGCCGTCTTGTTCGCGTGCAGGGCAATCAGCATGTCCGTGACCTTAGTATCCTCACTGAACCGCTTTCCTGGGGCCGAGACGACAGCAATCCGCCGTTCGGCATCACTTTTTATTATATCGGCCACTTTTCTGACCTGATGGGAATCGCTTAGGGAGCTCCCTCCAAACTTCACAACTTTCATCATCTCACACCCTCATTTCTGAATTTTAAAAACAATATTACATGAAATAATAAAACTTGTGTACCTTTTTTTAAATTATTTCTTGAATTTTTGAACTTTTCTCTCTAATATATAATCTTATACGAAGAAAAGATACAGGAGGGTGTTTGCGATATGAATTTGGCAATACTTGGAATGGGCACAGTCGGCTGCGGAGTCGTTGAAGTGCTCCTAATGAATAAAAGCAAGATCTCAGGACTGATGGGTGAAGATGTAACGATCAGCCACGTCTTCGTCAACAACATCGACAAGGAACGGGATGTTGACCTGACGAATGTGAAGCTGACCGATGACATCACTGATCTGTATCGAGCGGATGATATAGATGCCGTCATAGAAGTGATGGGCGGCATGGAAGATACACGGGATATCCTCAAGAGATTCCTCGAAAAGGGCATCCATGTCATCAGTGCGAACAAGGATATGCTTGCCAAATATATCGATGAACTGACCGAAGTTGCGAATGAAAATGATGCGAGGCTGCTTTATGAAGCAAGTGTGGCTGGCGGCATACCGATCCTGCATGCCATCGAACACGGTCTGAACGCCAATGAGATACATAAGGTCATGGGCATTCTGAATGGCACGACGAACTATATCCTGACCAAGATGACGAACGATGGCTGGGATTATGAAAAGGCATTGAAGGAATCGCAGGATAAGGGGTATGCTGAAGCTGACCCTACAAATGATGTGGGCGGCTTCGACGCCCAGCGCAAGATCGTCCTCCTGTCCCGATTGGCCTACGACCGCAAGGTCGATATCGACGAGGTTCCAGTTACAGGCATCAACAATGTTGAACTGAAGGATATAGAGACAGCCAAGAAGGAAGGGCTGATACTGAAGCTTGTAGGGAAGAGTGAGTTTGACGACCAGGGCATGTCGGTGGAAGTGGCGCCCGTGTTCCTGCCATCCGATCATCAGCTGTCCTCGGTCGGGTATGAAAAGAACGCAGTATATGTAAACGGCAATGCAGTCGGGGAGACGATGTTCTACGGCCCGGGTGCGGGCGGAAAGGAAACGGCATCGGCCGTCGTGTCGGACTTGATCAACTGCTGGCGGAACGCCGGGAGGAAGCAGTTCAACCTCACGCCGCAGCAGACGGCGTCAGTGAAGCCGTCGCAGTCGAGCCACAAGTATTTCATTCGCTTCGCCGCAGAAGCGGTCGCCTTGAAGAAGCATCTTGCTGGCCTGAAGGTCGAATACAGTGTATTGGATCCAGGAGCGGAGACGACGGTGATCACATCACCGATCGATCCGGATCAGCTCGAACAGCTGAAGCAGGACCAGAATTTCGGCATTGAAGCAATATATCAGGTAGAAGGAGATTGATAGCATGGCAAATTGGCAAGGCTTGATCAAAGAATACAGTGAGCTGCTCCCCGTCACCGGAGAAACACCGAAATTGACGCTGCATGAAGGGGATACACCGCTCATCCGCCTTGATACGCTGAGTGAAAAGTATGGAGCAGACCTCTATGCAAAAGTAGAAGGGGTGAATCCGACAGGCTCCTTCAAGGATCGCGGCATGGTCATGGCCGTGGCGAAGGCGAAGGAAGCGGGGGCGCACACCGTCATCTGCGCGTCGACAGGCAATACATCCGCCTCGGCTGCAGCCTACGCCTCAAGAGCGGGGCTCAACACCATCGTCGTCATTCCGGAAGGCAAGATCGCCCTCGGCAAACTGGCGCAGGCGATGATGTATGGCGCAAAGATCGTCTCCATCGAGGGCAACTTCGACGAAGCGCTCAAGATCGTCCGCCGCATCGCCGAGGAGAAGGATGACATCACCCTCGTCAATTCGGTCAACCCGTACAGGCTTGAGGGGCAGAAGACGGCGGCATTTGAAATCGTCGATGTGCTCGGCAAGGCGCCGGACTACCTCACCATCCCGGTCGGGAATGCAGGCAACATCTCCGCATATTGGAAGGGCTTCAAGGAATACGATGAAAAGAAATCCTGCGGACGCCCCAAGATGTATGGCTTTGAAGCGGAAGGGGCGGCGGCCATCGTCAATGATGAGATCGTCGCCCAGCCTGAAACCGTGGCAACCGCCATCCGCATCGGCAATCCTGCAAGCTGGTCGCTTGCTGTGGCGGCCAGGGATGAATCCGGCGGCATGATCGAATCGGTCACCGATGATGAGATCCTTTCGGCCTATGAGCTCCTCGCAGGGACCGAAGGCATCTTTGCAGAACCCGGCTCCAATGCAAGTGTCGCCGGCATGATCCGCTCTCTCGAGAATGGGAAGATAGAAAAGGGCTCCACAGTCGTGACCGTCCTTACAGGAAACGGACTGAAGGATCCGGAAACCGCAATCGAACAGATTACACAGAAGCCGAAGGTGCTGCCGAATGACGAGGACCAGATCATCGAATATATCGAAAGCATATCAAAAGATGCCAGCCCATCAGTTTAGGGTGCCGGCAACGAGTGCGAATCTCGGGCCGGGATTCGACTCGATGGGACTCGCACTAGGAAAGTTCCTCAAGATCGAAGCGGAGGAGAGCGGCCGTTTCGAAGTCGTCTTTCAGGATGATTTCCTTGAAGCCCTGCCTGCCGATGAAGAGAACCTCGTCGTGGCTACCGCCATCCAGGTTGCAGAGGAGTACGGCGAAACGCTCCCGCCCCTCAAGATAAAGATGTCCAGTGAAATCCCGCTGACCCACGGCATGGGCAGTTCCGCCTCGGCAATCATCGCCGGGGTCGAACTTGCGGACCATTTCTGCCGGCTCGGACTGAGCGATTTCGACAAGGTCAAGTGCGGCAGTGGATTTGAAGGGCATCCCGACAATGTCGGACCGGCCGTGACCGGAGGGCTGTTCGTCGGATACTACAACGACGGAGACCTCCATTACCATACATTGACGCTTGATGGTCTTGCGGCCATCGTGAGCGTCCCGCCATACGAGATCGATACGGGAGAAGCACGTGCGGCACTCCCCACTTCATATTCACGGGCGGATGCGGTCAGCCAGAATGCCATCAACAATGTCATGCTGCTGTCCATCATGAACAGCGACTATCGATCGATGGGTGAGCTGATGATGTCTGACCGCCTCCATGAACCATACCGTGAGTCACTGATTGCAGAATACGGGGACATCAGACGGATTACGCTTTCGGAAGGGGCCTATGCGACTGTCATCAGCGGCGCAGGGCCCTCCCTCCTCACACTATGCAGGGAGGAGGACGCCGACCGCATTGTCGATGCCCTCGCCAGCGTATCCGGCTGCCTGCACGAAAAAGTGGATATTTTCCAATAGGAAGCCCCCTCATGATCATGAGGGGGCTTCTTCAGGTCAACTGTTGTATTTCTGTACCACTTTTTCGAATATGTCGTAAGAATGCTTCTGGGCATCCGTATCATATATATAGCTGACCGCCATGATTTCGTCGGAATTGTACTGCTGCTGGAACAGTCTGAGCTTGTCCAGGACCGTTCCTTCCGAGCCGAGGAGCGCCACCGGAAAGCGGCTTTCGACAATCTGCTTTTCAGGTTCCGTCCAGAGCGGCCCCATGTCATCGACGGGCGGCTGAAGTTTATTCCGCCCGCCGCGCACGACGTTCAGCACAAACTGGGACATCGTCGTTGAGAGATATTTCGCCGCTTCGTCAGTATCTGCGCAGATGACATTCAGGCAAGCGATCTTGTATGGTTCATCGAGCTGTCCGGAAGGTTCGAACTCCCTTTCATATATCTTGAAGGCCGCTTCCATCTGATCCGGTGCAAAGTGGGCTGCAAATGCATAAGGCAGTCCGAGCCTTGCGGCGATATGTGCGGAATCCGTAGAAGATCCGAGAATGTACAATGGAATATTGGTCCCATGGCCTGGGAAGGCGACGACTTTCGTCTCTTCATCAGAAAGGTACTTCCGGATATCTTCGACCTCCGAACCGAACGTATATACACCGTCATGATTATTGCGCCTTATTGCCGCAGCCGTCCGCATATCCGTACCCGGTGCGCGGCCGAGGCCGATGTCGAGGCGGTCCCCGAAGATGGCGTGCATGGTGCCGAACTCCTCAGCCACAATGAGGGGGGAGTGGTTCGGGAGCATGACGCCGCCGCTTCCGACGCGTATGTGCTCCGTGTGCTGCAGAATATGGTGGATCAGCTGCCGTGTCGCAGAAGATGCGATGGATGTCGTGTTGTGGTGCTCGGCGACCCAATATCTGGCATAGTCGGAGTCGTCCACATGCTGTGCAAGGTCCACCATATCCCTGTATGCATCGCCGGCATCCTTGCCCTCACGCACAGGCACGAGGTTCAGGATGGATGGTGTCAATTTCTTTGGCATTTGCAATTCCTCCTATCTGTGCACAATTATCGGCCATCGGAATTATTTTGTCTAATAAACGGTCTGGAAAGTATAAAAATTTACTATTCCATGTTAAAATTCTATATTGTATAATAAAGCTATTTGCAAAGTAGGGTGATCAACAGTGGAAGTGTATGCTGACTATGCAGCGACCACTCCGGTGGACAGGGATATTCTGAAAAATATAATCGACAATGCGGATGAGTTCGGCAACCCATCCAGCATCCATAAGGCCGGCAAGCGTGCCAAGGCACAGCTTGAGAAGGCGAGAAGGCAAACGGCTGCACTGCTCAACGCTTCCGCTTCGGATATCATTTTTACAAGTGGTGCGACAGAGGCGAACAACATGGCAATCAGGGGCGTGATCGGACGCCGCGACCGTCCGCATGTCATCACAACCGAGGTTGAACACGCCTCGGTCCTCAACACGTTCAGGGTCCTCGAGGCCGATGCCGAAGTCACCTATGTACCCGCCGATGAGCGGGGCGTTGTGGATATGGGTGCATTGAAGCGTGCGCTCCGGGAGGATACAGCACTCGTTTCAATCATGCTCGTCAACAACGAAACCGGTGTGATGCAGCCGATCTACGAGATCCGGGAGATGCTCTCCGGATCAGACGCACTGTTGCATGTCGATGCAGTACAGGCATTCGGACATATGACGGTCGACGTCGAAGATCTCGGCGTGGATCTGCTGTCTTTGAGCGCCCATAAGCTGTACGGACCCAAAGGTGTGGGACTGCTCTACAAGTCTAAGGACGTGCATCTTGACCCCGTAATTACAGGCGGCTCCCAGGAACGGGATGCAAGGGGCGGCACCGAAAACACCATGTGGATACAGGCGATGGCGGCGGCGATGCAGAAGGCATCGGACGAGATGACGCGGCGGAGCATCCGTGAGATGCAGCTGAAGGAACTGCTGCTGAACACGCTGACTTCAGCTGAAATCCCGTTCCAGGTGAACGGCGACGTCAACCAGTCGGCCAGCCACATCATCAACTTGTACTTCCCGTGGACAGACGCGGAATTCCTGTTGACGGCACTCGATATGGCCGGCATCTGCCTGTCGGCGGGTTCAGCATGCCATGCAGGTACACTGGAGCCTTCCCACGTGCTGTCTTCCATGTATGGGGAGACGGACAGGAGCACGAAATCCATCCGTTTCAGCTTTTCATACATGATGACGGACGAGGAGATCGAAAGGATCGCCGAAGCACTTGGAGATATATATGAAAGACTCATGAACTGATGAACTATAAATGGAAAGGAATGATCTGATGGACAACTCGAATACGACGGTTGTAGTTGGAATGAGCGGCGGCGTGGACAGTTCCGTCACCGCCAAGCTGCTCAAGGACCAGGGCTACAACACCATTGGAATCTTTATGAAGAACTGGGATGACACCGATGAATTCGGTGTATGCACCGCAACCGAAGACTACGAGGACGTCAGGCTGGTTGCAGAGGAGATCGGCATCCCGTACTACTCGGTCAATTTTGAGAAGGAGTACTATGACAGGGTATTCCAGTACTTCCTCGACGAATATAAGAAGGGCAGGACACCGAACCCCGACGTCATGTGCAACAAGGAGATCAAGTTCAAGGCATTCCTCGACCATGCCATGAAACTCGGTGCCGACTATGTCGCGACCGGCCACTATGCACAGGTCATCCACGATGAGAATGGATCGACGATGCTCAGGGGGGTCGACCGCAACAAGGATCAGACCTATTTCCTGAACCAGCTGTCCCAGGAGCAGCTCTCCCGCGTCATGTTCCCGCTCGGACATATGGAGAAATCCGAAGTGCGGGCACTCGCCAGGGAATATGACCTTGCCACGAAGGATAAGAAGGACTCGACCGGCATCTGCTTCATCGGCGAGCGGGATTTCAAGGAGTTCCTGAGCGGATATCTGCCTGCGAACCCGGGCCGCATGATCAATATGGATACCGGAGAGGACAAGGGCCAGCATGATGGTCTGATGTATTATACGATCGGCCAGCGTCAGGGACTTGGCATCGGAGGGGATGGCGGTCCATACTTCGTTGCAGGCAAGAATCTCGAGACGAATGAACTCTACGTCGTTTCCGGCTACGAAAATGAAGCGCTGTACTCTTCAAGCCTTGAAGCGTCCGAAATCAACTTCATCAACGATACGCCGGACCACTTCGAATGCACGGCCAAGTTCAGATACCGCCAGGAGGATGTGCCGGTCACGGTGACCAAGCTTGATGCCGGCAGGCTGCACGTGGAATTCCACGATCCGGCACGCGCAATCACACCCGGCCAGGCAGTCGTCTTCTATGATGGGGATGTGTGCCTCGGCGGTGCAACGATCGACCGTGTCTTCAAAGAAGCAAAAGAATTGGAGTATCTGGGATAATGGCGATCAAATATGAGCAACTCATTAAAGAAGGACGGATCGAAGAAGCGCTCGAGGAGATTTTCAAGGAGATAGAGGCGCACCCTGAAGAGGAGGCCCACTACATCAACGGCGGCAGCCTCCTCCACCAGGCAGGAAGGGACGAGGAGGCGGAACGCTTCCTCCAGAAGGCGATCACGCTCAATCCCGGGAGTACAAGCGCCTACTACACGCTTGCCAACATCTATTATGACAGCGAGCGGTTCGAAGAGGCGGTCAGGCTCTACCTGCTTGCATACAGCCGGAACCCGGAAGACGGGGACCTGAACTTCATGCTGGCGATGTCGCATGTCCACCTGAATGATGCGGAGCGGGCGCTGCAGTTCTTTGAAGCGGCCTACAAGGCGAAGCCGGAAGATTTGGAAGTCGCTTTCCAGTATGGACTGCTGTGCTGCCAGATCGGCCTGTACGAACCGGCCGACAAGCTGCTTGGGAAAGTGGCCATGAAAGAGGAGAATGCAGACGCCGAGTATAATATGGGGCTTCTGAAGCTGATGAAGGATGATGACCGGGAACAGGCGCTCGAGCACTTCCACCGGGCTGTAGACATCCAGGCAGACCATCATCTCGCCCACAATGCCATCAGTAAACTCAAATAGGAAGACAGCAAGCGTCAGGGACGGTGATCTCAGTTGGCACAATCAACAATCTACGATGATACGTATATCGTCGGTGAAGTGGAGCGCGTCATTTTCCTCAGTGAACAGACGCGCTTTACTGTACTCAAAGTATTGATAAATGAAACGAATACAAACTTCAATGATGAAGTGATCGTCACCGGCTACTTCCATGCGATTGCAGAAGGGGAGACATACCGTTTTTCCGGGAAGGTGACGAAACACGCGCGCTTCGGCGAGCAGTTCAGTGCGGAAACATTCAAGAAGGAGCAGCCGACCACAGTGCGCGGTGTCATCCAGTACCTGTCCGGGGACACCTTCCCGGGCATCGGTGAGAAGACGGCCAAGAAGATCGTCGAAACGCTCGGCGTCGATGCCCTTAAGAAGATTGCAGATGACCGTTCTGCGCTCAATGAGGTGGGTGGACTCACCGCAAAGAAGCGGGACATGATTCATCAGCGGATCCTCGAGAACAGCCAGACCGAAAGGCTCGTCATCAAGCTCACCGAGCTCGGTTTCGGGGCGCGGATGAGCGCAAAGATCCTGAAGACATATCAGGATCAGGCGCTCCACGTGATAGAGAAGGACCCATACAGGCTGGTCATGGACATAGAAGGCATCGGTTTCCAGACGGCGGACCGCATCGCACATACGGCCGGCATCGCCCGCAATGACGAAAGCCGTCTTGAGGCGGGCATCATGTACATCATGGAAGGCATCGTCATGTCTGATGGGCATACCTACATGGGGCACGACGAGCTGATCGATCTGGCGGCCGACCTGCTGAACCAGGATGGCCAGGAATACTTCAACAGGGAAGACATCAGCCGGACGATCGATTCACTTTCGGACAATGACAAGTTGGTCCAGTACGAGAAACGCCTGTACATCCCTTCGTTGTTCTATTCCGAATACAAATCCTCTGAACAGATCTACAGGATGATGAACGACCGGATGGATGTCCCGGTCAGTGAAGAGAAGGCTGGGGAAGTCGTCAGCGAAGTGGGGGAGCGGTTCAACATCCACTACAATGCGAAGCAGAAGTCTGCGATGATCGCCGCACTCACAGAGAAGATCTCCATCATTACCGGCGGACCAGGTACGGGTAAGACCACCATCGTCAAGGGCATCATCAAGGCCTATCACGAGCTCCATGACCTGAAGGATCACGAGGAGTACGAAGGAGACGAATATCCGATCAGGCTCGTCGCCCCGACTGGGCGCGCTTCGAAGCGCCTGAGCGAGACCGCCGGCATCCCCGCCTCCACGATCCACCGGATGATCGGATGGGGCATGGACACGGAGAAGGATGAAATGATCGATGCCGAGATCGATGCCGATCTGATCATCATCGACGAGATGTCCATGGTCGACACATGGCTCTTCTATCAGCTGATGCGCAACGTCAAGCCCTTCACGAATCTCGTCTTCGTCGGCGATAGGGATCAGCTCCCTTCGGTCGGACCAGGGACGGTCTTCAAGGACCTGATAGAATCTGAAATCATCCCCGTGACCGAACTCGACACGATCTACCGGCAGGGGGAAGGCTCCTCCATCATCCGCCTTGCCCATGAAATAAAGGAAGGGCAGCGGATGGACATCACCGCCAAATTCAAGGACCGGCTGTTCATTCCGGCAAGGGTGAACCAGATACCCGACCTTGTGGACAATGTCGTCAATAAGGCTGTGGCCAAGGGGTATGACATGCGGGACATTCAGGTCCTCGCCCCGATCTACAAGGGGGATGCCGGCATACTGAAGCTGAACCAGATCCTCCAGTCCATATTGAATCCGGAAACGGAGGACAAGAACGAAATCGCCTTCGGTGATGTCATCTTCAGGGAGGGCGATAAGGTGATCCAGCTCGTCAACCGTGCAGAGGACAACATTTTCAACGGTGACTCCGGCGTCATCGAATCCATCCTCTTCAAGGACGGCGACGGGGCGGAGAAGGACACCATCATGGTGGACTACGACGGCATCCACATCGCTTATGAGCGGAAGGAACTGACGGAACTCTCCCATGCATACTGCACCAGCATCCATAAGGCGCAGGGGAGTGAATATCCGATCGTCATCATGCCTGTGGTCAGGAGCTACCGCCACATGTTGATGAAGAACATCGTCTATACCGGCATCACGCGTGCGAAGGAATCACTGATACTGTGCGGTGACGCCGAGGCCTTCTATGAATCACTGGAGAAGGAGGGCATCCAGCGGCGGACCTCACTGTATGAAATGATCCGTCTGCTCTTCGGCAGGGAATCCCGGACGGAAACCGACGGGGACGGGGTGCCTCCTGCGGCCCTTACGGAGGAGACGATGTTCGAGATCCCGGCGATGATCAATATGGAGGATGTGACCCCGTACGATTTCATTTGACATATCGGATGAATATTTCTATAATCAAAACAAGTTTGATAAAGATGGAATTCTGAGTGTTGGCATGCGCTTTATAGAGACATTGTGGCTGGTGGAAACAATGACGCATCCCTTCACGTGCTGCTTTCCGTCCAGGTGAATACTCTTAGAGTGATGACTCCGGTCATAACTTGGGTGGTACCGCGGTTCAGATCGTCCCATATGATATTGGGAGGATCTTTTTTTATTTTCCAAAAACTGAGGAGTGAGAGTAATGAAGCAATTGACAGGCAATGAGATAAGGGAAATGTTCATTAGCTATTTCAGGACACAGGGGCACATGGTGGAACCGAGTGCACCGCTCGTCCCGATCGATGACGACTCCCTGCTCTGGATCAATTCCGGAGTGGCGACCCTGAAGAAATATTTCGATGGCCGGGTCATCCCGGACAACCCGAAGATCGTCAACGCACAGAAGGCGATCCGTACCAACGATATAGAAAATGTCGGGTTCACAGCCCGCCACCATACATTCTTCGAAATGCTCGGGAACTTCTCCATCGGAGATTATTTCAAGGAAGGGGCAATCAAGTATGCCTGGGACTTCCTCACGAACAGTGAGTGGATCGGCTTCAATGAAGATCTGCTCTACGTGACGATCCACCCTGAGGATGAGGATGCATACGACATCTGGAGGAATGTCATCGGACTCTCTCCTGAGCGCATCATCCGCATCGAAGGGAACTTCTGGGATATCGGCGAAGGTCCATGCGGTCCGAACAGTGAAATCTTCTACGACCGCGGACCGGAATTCGAGTTCGATACACCGGCTGAGGAAATGTATCCGGGCGGGGAAAATGAACGCTACCTTGAGATCTGGAACCTGGTCTTCAGTGAGTTCAACCACAACAAGGATGGATCCTACACGCCGTTGCCGAAGAAGAACATCGATACCGGCATGGGCCTGGAGCGTATGGCAAGCATTACACAGGAGGTGCCGACGAACTTCGACACCGACCTGTTCACGCCGATCCTCTCCCGCATCGAGGCTGTCAGCGGCAGGAAGTACGGCCAGAGTGAAGATACTGACGTCGCCTTCAAGGTCATCAGCGACCATATCCGTACTGTGAGCTTTGCGGTGGCGGACGGCGCGCTGCCTTCGAACGAAGGCCGGGGATATGTCCTCAGGAGGCTGATCCGCCGTGCAGTACGCTTCAGCAAGGAGCTAGATATCGAGCGTGCCTTCATGTACGAACTGGCGGACCCTGTTGCAGAAGTGATGCATGGCTTCTATCCGAATGTCACAGAGCGTCTCTCCTTCATCCGTGACGTCATCAAGAAGGAGGAGGAGCGCTTCCTGGCGACCCTCGATGAAGGCATCCAGATATATGAGCAGGTCCGTGAAAAGGCGAAAGCGGGCGGCGGTGTCATCAGCGGCCATGATGCATTCAGGCTCTATGACACATATGGATTCCCGTATGAGCTGACGAAGGAATATGCAGAGAATGACGGCCTTGAAGTCGATGAGGAAGGGTTCGTCGAGGAGATGAAGCAGCAGCGTGAACGTGCGCGGAACGCAAGGAAAGCGGGTGAATCCATGCAGGTGCAGTCCGAGACGCTTGCCGGCCTTACAGCACAGAGTGAATTCACCGGCTACCACTCCCTTCGGGAGTCCGGCCGACTGCTCTACATCGTCCAGGACGATCAGGCGGTCGACAGTGCCACAGAGGGCACGGTCGAACTGATCTTCGACAGGACGCCGTTCTATGCCACAAGCGGGGGACAGGTCGCAGACAAGGGACGCATTTCGAATGAAGGGGCGGAACTTCAGGTCGAATCCGTGTACCGTGCACCGAATGGCCAGAACGTCCATGTGGCGCGCATCGAGTCCGGCACCGTCAAATCCGGTGAAACCTTCACCCTGGATGTGCTGAAGGACAGCCGCGACTTCATCACGAAGAACCACACGGCGACCCACCTCCTTCATCAGGCGCTCAAGGATGTGCTTGGAGACCATGTCAACCAGGCGGGTTCCCTCGTCGAGAAGGAGCGTCTGCGCTTCGACTTCTCCCACCTCGAAGGCCTTACCGATGAGGAGATTGAAAGGATCGAAACGATCGTCAATGAGAAGATCTACAGCAACATGAATGTCGAGATTTCCGAAATGCCGATCGGCCAGGCCAAGGAGAAGGGTGCGATGGCACTGTTCGGGGAAAAGTATGGAGACGTCGTCCGCGTAGTGGACATCGACCAGTACTCCGTCGAACTGTGCGGGGGCATCCATGTCAGGAACACCGGGGAGATCGGGCTGTTCAAAATCGTCTCCGAAACGGGCATCGGCGCTGGTGTGCGCAGGATCGAAGCAGTGACGAGCCGTTATGCCGTCAATCTCTATAAAGAGAAGGAGGCACTGCTTGCGTCCATTTCAGGCCGTTTGAAGGTCAGGGAGAACCAGGTCGAGAAGCGTGTCGACTCCCTGCTTGATGAAAACCGCAGCCTCCAGCAGAAGATCAAGGAGCTGCAGGCATCCAGACAGGATGAAAAGCTTGCGGATGTGACCGGCGACATCAAGGAAATCGGCGGTGTCCCCGTCCTCTCCAAGGAAGTTCCGGCGGATGATGCCAAGGAACTGCGCGCAACGATGGACCGCATAAAGTCCCGGGCGCAGGACGCCATCATCGCACTCGGCGCAGTCAATGACGGCAAGGTCTCGCTCGTGGTCACGGTGCCGAAAGAACTGACGGACAGGTTCAAGGCCGGAGAGATCATGAAAGGCATGGCCTCCACAGTGGAAGGCAAAGGCGGCGGCCGGCCGGATATGGCACAGGGTGGCGGTACGGCACCCGAGAATATAACAAATGCATTACAATTTGTTGAAGACTACATTAAAAGTTCTCAATAAAACGGTAACAATGATATAATGGATGAAATGCAAGCAAGGATGGGAGTGCTGATTTTGAATCAATTTGATGAAACGATGAAGTTTGATGTGGATGATGCGAAAGCACACAATGTGAAGGAAATCATGACCACTGTCTATAACACGCTTGAAGAGCGTGGATACAACCCCATAAACCAGATCGTCGGCTACCTGCAGAGCGGGGACCCTGCGTACATCCCGCGCCATAATGAAGCGCGGAACCGCATCCGCCACATCGACCGGGATGAAATCATGGAAGTTCTTGTACGGACATATATCGAGAAGGAAATCCATGAATAGGATACTGGGGCTTGATGTAGGCACAAAAACAGTCGGCATCGCACTGAGCGATGCCCTGGGCTGGACAGCACAGGGACTGACTACACTGAAGATAGACTATCATGAAGAAGTATACGGCATTGAAGAGGTGGCCCGGATTGTGGAGGAGAATGACGTCTCCACAATCATCGTCGGTCTCCCCAAAAACATGAACAATTCTGTCGGCGAAAGCGGCGACAGGTCCATCCATTATAGTAAATTGCTTGAAAACGAACTGCCAGATGTTAAAATAATATTATGGGACGAGCGTCTCAGCACCATCGGTGCAGAGAGATCGCTCCTTGAAGCGGATCTCTCCCGAAAAAAAAGAAAAGCTGTAATCGATAAAATGGCCGCGGTATTTATACTGCAGGGCTATCTCGATAATCCAGTTAAAGGAGACTGAACTATGAGTCAGGAAGAAATGGATTTCAACATGGAAGAAGAACTTCTGACACTGTATGATGAGGAAGGCAACGAGGTCCTCTATCGCAAGATGCTGGAATTCCATCATCCAGAATTCAATAAGGATTATGTGATCCTTGCTGAAGAAGGCAACTTCTCCAATGATGATGAAGAAATAGAGCTCATCCCGATGATCAATGTGCCGGATGAAGACGGCGATGGCGGCAAGTTCATGCCTGTCGAGACGGATGAAGAATGGGATATGATTGAAGAGGTTGTAAACACCCGGATGGATGAACCGGAAGAGTAGATCTTTTTCAGTTAATAGGGAATGGCTTCCAATGTCGATTGGAAGCTATTTTTGAGATAGGAGTCATATATGAGTAAATACGATGATATTAAATTTTCAAAGACTGTTTCATCCTACCTTTCGTTATTTGTGATTGCTGCGCTTGCGGTCATCTTCATCGTGGCTGCATTCTTCATTTATATGTACATCAAATCGGGGTCCGAACCGCTGGACCCGAACTCAACCGAGATGAAGGAAGTGACGATTGAGCAGGGATCATCAGCGGGCATGATCGGTGACCAGCTCGAACAGGAGGGAATCATCAGGAACGGTACGATGTTCGAATACTTCCTGAAGCTGAACAGCATTACAAACTATCATGCAGGGGACTATGAACTCTCCCCCTCCATGGATTTCGAACAGATAGCCAAGACACTCGAGACCGGCAGGGTCTACGAAGAAGTGCACCATAGGCTGACGATACCTGAAGGGTATGCCATCGAGCAGATCGCCGAACAGGCGGATGAACAGCTGCCGATAGTGGCAGACCGCTTCCTCGAGCTGATGGAGGATGAGGAGTTCATCAAATCGCTGATTGAGGATTACCCGGATATGCTTTCAGAGGATATATTGTCAGAGGATATAAAGTACCCGCTTGAGGGTTATCTATACCCCGCCACCTACGACATTACAGAGGAGGAGCCTGAAGTAGAGACACTCGTCAGGCAGATGCTGGATGCGACAAGGAACAACACCTACAGCGTCTTCCAGTCGGGCAATGGCTACTCGATCAATTTCGAAGGGGAATCCAGGGAGCTTTCCTTCCATGAGTTCCTGACCCTCTCCTCCCTTGTGGAGAAGGAGGCGACCTCGCTCGCCGATCGTTCCAAGATTGCGAGCGTCTTCCTGAACAGGATGTCGGAAACGCCGAGCATGCCGCTCCAGACGGATCCCACCGTACTCTATGCGCTCGGTGAACACCAGGAGCGCACCCTTTTCGAAGACCTGGAAGTCGAAGACCCATACAACACCTATATCCATACGGGGCTGCCCCCGGGTCCGATCGCTTCACCTGGCATGGAGTCCGTCCAGAGTACGATGAACCCGTCCAACACCGACTATTACTACTTCCTTGCAGACAGTGAAGGCAACAACCACTTTGCTGAAACCTTCGAGGAACACGTCGAAAATCGTGAGAAGTACATCAATAACAACTAAAGGTGAAAATCACCTTTTCAACCAAAATATTTTGTGCTACTATGAATTGTGATAAACAAAGCAACTGATAACTTAGGTTATCAGTTGTATTTTTTGTATATGGTGGGGAATATGGACATTTACGAATATGTTAAAAATCTTAATGCACAGCCGGAAATATTTCCGGATATGCTTGAATATGCAGAGGCGCATCATGTTCCGATCATGGATGCGGATGCGCTTGGCGTACTGAAGCACTACATGAAACTTGCCGGTGTCAGGCATGTGCTTGAAGTCGGGACGGCCATAGGCTATAGTGCAATGCATATGCTCTCCGTCGATCGGGATATCGATGTAGTGACGATAGAGAAGGACGAGGCCGTCCACAGCCGGGCGAACATCTTCTTTGAACAGCATGGCGTGGCAGGCAGGGTGCAGAGCCTGCTTGGTGACGCCAAGGAGATTCCGCTTGAAGCACTTGACGGCGAACCTTTTGACCTGCTCTTCATTGATGCATCAAAAGGGAACAACCGGCGCTTCTATGAGCGGTACATGCCGCTCGTGAAACCGGGCGGACTGATCATCGTCGACAACATACTGCTACGCGGCCTTGTTACGGAAGAGGCCATCACCTCGAGGGGGACGCGCAGAATGAAGGAGAAGGTCGACGGCTTCAACAGGATGATTGCAGAATCGGATGTGTCCTCGGCCTTCCTGCCGGTGGGCGACGGACTGCTCGTCATCACTAAGGACAAAGAGGGAGAGCACAGATGAAAAGACCAACAGTCATAGGCATTGCCGGAGGATCCGGGTCCGGAAAGACTTCGGTGACCCGTAAAATCATGGAGGCGCTGAATGGTCACAGCGTCATTCTGATCGAACAGGACTACTACTACAAGGATCAGAGCGATAAGACATTCGAAGAGAGGCTCGAGACGAACTATGATCATCCTTTCGCCTTCGACAACAATCTTCTGATATCCCATATCAGGCAACTGATCGACCGCCAGCCAGTCGAGATACCGACATACAACTATGAAATACACACCCGGAGTGATGTTACCATCCAGGTGGAGCCTAAGGATGTCATCATCATAGAGGGGATCTTTGCCCTTGAAAATGAGCAGCTGAGGAACCTCATGGATGTCAAACTCTATGTGGATACGGATTCCGACATCCGCATCCTGAGACGGCTGAAGCGGGATATCGAGAAGCGGGGACGCACAATGGACTCGGTCATCAGCCAATATTTGAACGTCGTCCGGCCGATGCACCTGCAATTCATAGAACCGACCAAGCGTTTCAGTGACATCATCATCCCAGAGGGCGGAGAAAACAATGTGGCAATCGATCTGATTACGACTAAAATCCGAACTCTGCTCAATGAATAGACGATAGAAAACAAACTTAACAATTATATGGAGGGTTACGATGGATCTACAAAAAGAATATCCAATGACACAGAGTGGCTATGAACAGCTTCAGGAGGAACTCGAGCATCTGAGGACGGTAAAGCGTCCCGAAGTGGTGGAGAAGATCAAGGTAGCAAGAAGCTTCGGGGACCTCTCCGAGAACTCAGAGTATGATGCTGCGAAGGATGAACAGGGTTTTGTGGAGCAGGAAATAACTAAAATCGAAGATATGCTGCGCCATGCAAAAATCATCGAGGATACAAGCAACAACAATATGGTGCAGATCGGCAAGACAGTGACATTCAAGGAACTCCCGGACGGGGATGAAGAATCCTACCAGATCGTGGGAAGTGCCGAAGCAGATCCATTTGAAGGGAAGATTTCGAATGAATCACCGATTGCAAAATCACTGCTTGGAGCAAAGCTCAATGATTCCGTGAATGTACCGCTCCCGAACGGCAATGAGATGAAAGTGGAGATCGTGTCTATTGACTAAAGGCACCATCGGCATCATCGGAGCCATGAAGCCTGAAATCGATATCCTCAAGGAGTGGATGGATATCGAGGCGACGGATACGATTGCCCATACGAAAGTGTACAGGGGAACCCTCTTTGAGCAGGATACCGTACTGGTTGAAAGCGGCATCGGCAAAGTCAATGCCAGCATGATAACAGCGCTCCTGATCGAACGCTACAATGTCCGGATCATCATAAATACAGGTGTCGCCGGTGCATTGTCGGGTGACCTTGATGTGACGGATATGGTGGTGAGCACTTCGGTCCTCCACCATGATGTGGACGCCGTCGAGTTCGGCTATGAACTCGGGCAGGTGCCAGGCATGCCGAAGTTCTATATTGCAGACAAAGGGCTCGTCAAGCTGACGCTTGAAGCGATAGCGGCGCATCCCTCCATCAAGGGACATGGCGGTCTGGTCGTCAGTGGAGATTCATTCATCAGCAACAGTGAACAGAAGAATGGCATCACCCGCAACTTCAGAAAGGCGATGGCCGTCGATATGGAATCGGCCGCCATTGCACAGACCTGCTACCAGTATTCCACACCATTCGTCATCATCCGTTCCATATCCGACAAGGCGGATGACACGGCCGATATGACTTATGAAGAATTTCTGTCGAAAGCTTGTGTTCATTCATCCGAAGTTGTAAAATCATTATTGAAGGACTTGTAATCAGGAGGGAAAATCCATGCTTTTTCTTATGATCATTTCAATCATCATTACAGTCGTTATCGGTTTCCTCATCTACAAGGATACTGAAACAGAAGATAATGAAATCATTGAATAACACAAAAAGCGCCTTAATCTATTAAGGGGCTTTTATTTATGTGGTAGAATATAAAAAAACTCATTAGGAGTGCGCATATTGAAGCTGCTAGAAAAATATTTCCTTCCCAGTGACTATTTCAAGGAATTTCAAGGAATTACGCCCCAATATTTGAAGGAACGCGGAATTCGCGCTGTCATCATAGACCTCGACAACACGCTTGTGGGATTCGACGAACCATCAGCCAGCGAAACGGTGCTGAAATGGTTCAGGACGATGAAGGACAATGGCATTAAGGTAACGATCGTCTCCAATGGCAGCCGCGTCAGGGTCAGTGAATTCAGTGATCCCCATGACATCGAATATATATTCAGAGCAAGGAAGCCGCTTGCGCGATCCTACAGGAAGGCAGTGCACATGATGGGCATGGACAGTTCCGAGACCGTCATGATCGGCGACCAGCTGCTCACCGATGTATTCGGAGCGAACCGGGCCGGTCTGAAGAGCATCCTTGTCTTTCCCGTCAAGGACAAGGACGGATGGGCGACCGTCGTCAATCGCAGGATCGAACGCATCATCATGAAGTATTTCGACCGTAAAGGTCTAATCCAATGGGGGGACTAACATTTGGAATCGATAAAATGTATCGGCTGTGGCGCTGAGCTGCAGACCGAAGATAAGAATAGACCGGGGTTCATTCCGGCAAGCGGGCTCGACAAGGAGGAGCCGATCTGCAAAAGATGCTACCGGCTCAAACATTATAATGAAGTGATGGATATCGATGTGGACTCCGGGGAGTTCATGACCATGCTGAACGCCCTGTATGAAACCGACGGGCTGATCGTCAAAGTCATCGATGTCTTCGATTTCCATGGCAGCCTCATCCCTTCCTTCAACCGTATCGTCGGCGACAAGAAGGTGGTCGCCGTCATCAACAAGATCGACCTGCTGCCGAAATCCATCAACCGCGGCCGTCTGGTGCACCGTGCAAAGCAGATGCTCAGCGAAGCGGGCATCACAGCCGTGGACACGGTAGTGGTCAGTGCCATGAAGAATGAGGGCATCGATAAGCTCGTCGATAAGCTGTCGGGATATGCCGACGGTAAGGATATCTATGTCGTGGGCACGACGAATGTCGGGAAGTCGACGCTGATCAACCGGCTCATCGAGAATACTTCCGGCGACAAGGAAGTGATCACTACGAGCAGGTTTCCGGGCACGACGCTCGACCTGATCGACATCCCGCTCGGCGGGGGTGCATTCATCTATGATACCCCGGGTGTAGTGATGGATTCCCAGATGGCCCATTATGTAAGCAGTGAGGATCTGAAGCACATCACCCCGGCGAAGGAAATCAAGCCGAAGGGGTTCCAGCTGGACTCCGGTCAGACGCTGTTCATATCGAATCTCGCACGTGTTGATTTCGTCGATGGGGACAGGAACAGCTTCATCGTCTATACCAACCACGCGCTGAACATCCACCGTACCAAGACGGAAAATGCCGAGGCTTTCTACGAAAAGCATTTCAACACACTGCTTGCGCCCCCGGAACTCGAGACGCCATATTTGAGCGCGTCCTATGAAACATTCGAATTCGACATCAGGGAGGACAGCGACATCTCCATCAGCGGTCTGGCCTTCATCCGTGTGGGCGCAGGCGCAAAAGTATCGGTCCGTGTTCCGAAAGGAATTGATGTCACAAGCAGGCCGACGATATTTAAAGGTGGGGTATAATGGGTAATTATGCAGTAATAGGATATCCAATCTCCCATTCACTCTCCCCCCTCATCCACAATGCGAATTTTGAGGCGAAGGGAACAGATGACAACTATGCGGCACTTTCTGTACATCCGGATCATTTGCAGCATATCAGGGATCTGGTTGCCTCGAAGGAGCTCTCAGGATTCAACGTGACGATTCCGCATAAGGAAGCGATCATTTCATATCTGGATGAAGTGGACACGGACGCAAAGAAGATCGGGGCGGTCAATACGGTATCGATCGATGGGGACAGGCTGACGGGCCACAATACGGACATTACCGGTTACATGAACGCCTTCCTCGAGGTTTTCGGCCAGGTAAAGCGGCGCGTGCTCATCATCGGTGCTGGCGGGGCCGCCAAAGCCGTCCATCGCGCGCATGCCAATAATGGGGATGACGTGACGATCGCGGCCCGGCGTATCGAAAGCTTCAAACGGTTCACAGACGACGACTTCAAAGCCATGATGATTTCGGACATCACCGGGACAGAACAGTTTGATGCCATCGTAAATGCCACACCTGTGGGCATGAAGGGGGAGGACCTTCTGAAGGAGATGGAAATTCCTGAATCATTGATATCCGGGAGTGCGGTCGGAGTCGACCTGATCTATCAGCCACGGAAGACGAAGTTCCTTGAATATTTTGCGGACGACCATCAAATGAATGGTATGCCGATGCTCATCCATCAGGCAATGGACGCATATGGCATCTGGACCGGTGAAGAAGGGGACTACGGGGCAATAAATGAAAAATACGAAGAATATATCGGAGGTAAATCATGAATAAATTATCTTCACGTCAAGTGAAGCAGCTCAAATCAAAGGCACATCATCTCAACCCCATTTTCCAGGTCGGGAAAAATGGTGTGAATGACAATTTCCTGGAGCAGATCGACGATGTGCTTGAAAAACGGGAACTGATTAAAATTTCCATCCTTCAGAACTGCCTTGAAGACAAGGACAACATTGCAGCACAGATCAGCGAAGGGACGGAGAGCCATATCGTTACGGTCATCGGCAATACGATTGTGCTGTACAGGGAGTCAAAAGAAAATAAAAAGATTGAGCTGTCATGAAGATAGGTTTTTTTGGCGGAACATTCGATCCGGTCCATCCCGGGCACGTACATGCAATCGTTGAAGCCAAAATTTCACTTGGACTGGACAAGGTGATCTGCATTCCCGCGAAGCAGTCGCCGCTCAAAAAGAATGCGCCCACCCGGGATGATCATCGCCTGAACATGCTGGAACTAGCCATCAGGGATTATGGTTTCATGGAGATCGACGATTGGGAAATGACCCGGGAAGGCGTCAGCTACACGTATGATACAGCCGTCCATCTGCAGGAAGAATATCCGGAGGATGAACGCTATTTCCTGATCGGTACCGATCAGTATAAGAGTTTTGAAAAATGGCATCGGCATGAGGAACTGCTCAAGCTCATGGACTTCGTCATCATGGACCGGTATTCGGGAGAGCCCATCAGCGATGACAGGTTCATCACCATCAACCAGCCGGTGATCGAAATATCCTCCACAATCATCAGGGACCGCATCAGGGACGGGGAAATCGTCCGCCATCAGCTAGACCCCGAAGTGTATCAGTATGTAAAGGAGAATCATCTGTATGAAGCATAAGGCAGCCATCACCCTCGTAAAGGACAAACTGCCCGAGAAACGCTACAAGCATTCCAAACGGGTTGCTGAAACAGCAATTGAAATGGCCAAGATATATGGTGGGGACGCCAACAAATGTTTCCTGGCCGGCATTCTCCATGATTTCTCCAAATACGATGAACTGGGAGAAATGTACCAATACGTGACGAACTACAAGCTCGACCCGGAACTGCTGAGCTTTAAAGCTGAAGTGCTGCATGGACCTGTGGCGGCAGTCAAGATGCGGGAGGAGCACGGCATCCTGGACGAGGAGATCTACCAGGCGATAATGAACCATACCACCGGCAGAAGCCATATGTCCCTGAATGAGAAGATCATCTATGTTGCCGACTACATCGAACCGAAACGGTCCCAGCCCGGCGTCGACCAAATACGTGATATCGTATTCGAGGAGAAGAACCTCGATCTCGCGATATATGAAATCACAAAAGCGAATGTGCTTCATCTGGTCTCGAAGGACCGGGCAGTCTATCACAGGACAGTGGAGTGCCTCAACTACTATAATATGGTTAAGGAGTGACTGTATGGATACGGAACACCTTGTCAATATGCTGATTGAAGCATGTGATAATAAACGTGCAGAAGAAATCATGAAATTTGATGTAAGTGATACGAGCAGTGTCACGGACTGCTACCTGATCTGCCACGGGAATTCGGACAGGCAGGTGCAGGCGATTGCAGATGAAGTCATGGATGTCTGCAAGGAGAATGATCTGGATTATCTCGTTGAAGGATATAAGGATGCAAAATGGATCCTTCTTGATGTCAATAACGTGGTTGTACATGTCTTCCACAAGCCTGAACGTGAATACTATAACCTTGAACGCCTGTTCAAACACGGTGAGCGTGTTGAAGTCTAGACCCGTCTATCAGCTGTTCAGCCACTATTATGATGAACTGACATATGATATGCCCTATGGACTGTGGCTCGACATCATCCGCCAATTCAAGGGTGGTCGCCGGACGGTACTCGACATCGGCTGCGGGACGGGCAGATTGACGGCCCAGCTGCCATTCGATGAAATCATCGGCATGGATCAGTCGGATATGATGATCGATGTGGCGAGGCAGGAAAGCGGAGGGAATGTCTCGTATGTTCAGGGCGACATGAAGGATTTCGATCTCGGCAGACAGTTTGATATGGTGACGGCGACCGTCGACGTCCTCAACTATTGCCAGGACGAAGGTGAGATTCTGGCAGTTCTTGAGAATGTCTACAACCACCTGACCCCCGGGGGCTTCTTCATATTCGACATCCACAGCGTCTTCAAGATGACGAACGACTTCAACGATGTGACATACAGTGATGAAACGGATCACATCACCTATATATGGAATGCCATAAAAGGGGAGGCGCCCCTTTCCGTCATCCACGATATGACCTTTTTCATAAAGGAGGAGGAAACATCCGACCTTTACCGTAAAGTGCAGGAAACACATGCCCAGCGGACTTATACGCACAAGGACATGCTCCAGCTCATCGACAGGTCCGGATTCATCATCGATACCGCATTCAGTGATTTTGATGCCGAGAATGCAGTGACAGAAGTGTGTGATAGGGTATTCTATATATTGAAGAAGAAACAGCGATGACATGAACCCGGCTATTGAGCCGGGTTATTTTTATTTCTCAAGTTTTTTTATTTATTTGACATCGAAAAAAATCAAAATGCCCTTTTTGCTCCATATATATATAAAGAGGTTTTTTATGGAGGAGAATGGCATGATGGATATCAGAGCAATATGGGAGAAGTACAAATTTTGGATTGCCGGCGGTGGCGTCCTGATGCTGGTGGCTGCAGCCTTTGCCCTGCTTTCCGCCGATGAGGGTGTGGAGGTGATGGCCTATGAGCCGGAATCCTCCATTGAAGAGCCCTCCCTGGAGGAGATGACGACGGAAGCGGCGACCATTTTTGTGGAAGTGAAGGGTGCGGTGAAGTATCCGGGGGTATTTGAGCTGCCGCCTGATGCCAGGGTCAAGAATGTGCTGGAGATGGCCCAGCTTGAGGCCGATGCAGACCTCCTCACCGTCAACCAGTCCATGAAGCTTGTGGACGAGATGGTGATCTACGTACCTGTGGTTGGAGAGGCCGTGGAGGCGGATGTCCCCGTGACCGAAAGCCCCGCGACCGCCGATGACGGCGAAAAGGTGAACATCAACACCGCTGGGGTGGAGGAGCTCGTGACATTGAACGGCATCGGAGAGAAGAAGGCACAGCTCTTCATCGATTATCGGGAGGAGCACGGATTGTTCATGAAACTTGAAGACATCAAGAACATACCCGGCATCGGCGATAAAACATTTGAAAGTCTGGAACCTTATATTACAATAGACTAATGGACAGACAAGAGGAGGGATAGAATGAGAATAGACTGGCATCAGTACTTTCTGGCACAGAGCCACCTATTGAGCCTCCGTTCGACATGTGAGCGGCTGAAGGTGGGGACGACGATCGTGAAGGACAACCGGGTGATCGCCGGCGGCTATAATGGATCCGTATCGGGAGAGGCCCACTGCATAGATGTCGGCTGCCTCGTTGAAGGGGGCCACTGCATCAGGACCATCCATGCGGAAATCAATGCACTGCTCCAATGCTCCAAATTCGGCGTGTCCACGGAAGGGGCGAGCATCTATGTCACGCATTTCCCATGTGTACACTGCACGAAGTCGCTGATACAGGCCGGTATCCGATACATATACTATGCCGAAGACTATAAGAACCATCCATACGCCCTGGAACTGCTGGATAAGACCGGTGTCCATTATGAACGCATCGATTTCGACAGGGCAAGCATCATCGATTCTTTTGAAAAGCAGCCATGATCCTTTTTCTCATGCTGCTTTCGGTGCTCAATGGATACATCCTGTATGCCCAGCCGGTTCCGGCGGTGTTTTTCATCATCATTTCCAGTCTTATATGCCATAGAAGAATGAAGGGGAAGGCATTCCTGCTCTTCCACCTTGGAACGACAGCCATTGTAGCAATGGCTGTCTTTATTTTGCCTGAAAAGGATTCACCGGCCATGGTGGATACCGTGACGGTCACTGGCTATAAGTATTACCGGGATGGAGTCGCACATACCGTGACCCATGAAGGCGGACGCTATGACCTGTACATGGAGGAGGCGGTAAAACTCCCGGTTGGGGCAGTATGCCAGGGGCCTTTTGAAGTGGTGGTGCCGGAAGCGCAGCGAAATTTCATCAAGAAGGATGACCGTATGCGCATGAATGTCAATGGTCTGGATGGACGCATATATGCCGATTCGGTCGATTCAAGCCAATGTGCGGCAGGTCCCATGACATGGGGCATGCATCTGGCAAAAATGCGTGACGGATACATGGAAGCCGTCCTTGGGTCGACTGTATATGACTATAAGTTTGATATACTCACCCTTTCCGTCGGCAACAAGTCATATATCACCTCCGAACTCTTCGATAAGCTGCAGAAGCTCGGCATCTACCACCTCTATGTCATCTCGGGCACACATGTGGCCTTCATCACTGCCATCCTGTTTTATGTACTGAACCGGTTCAGGCTGGACATCACTTTGATCAAGCTGTTGATGATTGCCGCACTTCTGGTGTTCCTGTGCCTCAACTTCTTCAGTCCGAGCGTCTTTCGGGCAGTCTTCATGACGGTGACACTGCTCCTTGTTTCATTCACAAGAAAAAAACCGTATCTTTCCGTCATCTCGCTCTCTGCACTGGTGCAGATCGTGATCAATCCCTGGATCGTACTCCATGCCGGATTCCAACTGTCCTACATCACGACCTTCATGATCATCCTGAGCCGCCATTACTGGAGCGGCTCAGGATTCTTCATCCAGCTGCTCGGCATCACCCTGATCGCCGAGATATCCACGCTGGTCATCCTGCTCCACCAGTTCAACGAATTGAGCATCAGCGGAATCGTGATGAATATGATCTTTGTACCGCTTTTCACCTCCGTCATCTTCCCGATGGTCATACTGTTCAATGTCATGGTTTTCACCCACCTGCCTGAAGTTGTCGATTCAGGATATGCTTTCGTCTTCGAAACTCTGAAGGGTGTGATCACGCTGATCGCTGACGGCATGGACCACCGTACATCGGTGGGCAGCCTGGGGCCATTCTGGCTCATCCTCTTGAGCACCTTGTCCTACTGGATGATCCGGACCCTCTGTCTCAGGCAGGTCAGGCAGTTCCTGATGCTTTCTGCATGCTTCATCCTATCAATATTTCTGATCGATCGTATTCCTCACGATGACTTTACTGTTACAATGGTGGATGTCGGCCAGGGAGATGCTTTCGTCATAGAAGATCATCGAAACCGCTCTGTCCTCCTCATCGATACGGGCGGCAGATATTATTATCGGGATGCGGGACAGATGCTCTCCGATCAGACCATCCTGCCATATCTCAAGGAGGCGGGAGTCGACCGCATCGATATGATGGTACTGTCGCATTTCGACCTGGATCATGTGGGGGAGGCGCATCATATCATCAGTAGGATGGCGGTGGACCACATATATGTGAACCCCAACGATCCCGGATTCCAGGCGTGGTATGAAGACATGCCCGATGCGTTTCAAGGGGTACTCGTAGATGCGCTTCATATCAGGGAACTGCAGGTGGGCGACATCGCCATCAGACGGCTTTTCCCTGGTCCCGCGCATAGCGATGATGATCCGAACAGGAACTCACTGGTATTGGAAGTGGAGACCGGATCCTACAATTTCCTCTTTACAGGGGACACGGATGAAGAGATGGAGCAGTTATGGGTGTCGGAGGCGGGCAAGATTGAAGCAGATGTGCTGAAACTTGCGCATCACGGCTCGGATACATCCACGGGGGAATACTTCATTGCCAATGCAGACTTCACCTACGGCCTGGTATCCGCAGGGGCGGGGAACCGGTACGGGCATCCGCACCGGGAGGTAGTGGAACGGCTCGAGGATATGACACTTCTTGATACATCAAAGCATGGCATGGTGCGTTTTACGATCGACGGCGGAAGGATGTGCGTTGAAACGAAGCTTGATCCATCGCTCAATCACTGCATAAAAAAAAGAGCTGAATGATCAGCTCTCCTATCCGGCAACGATCTGGAAGATC
The DNA here is from genome assembly GCF_020786625.1 of Salinicoccus sp. RF5. NCBI lineage: Bacteria > Bacillati > Bacillota > Bacilli > Caryophanales > Staphylococcaceae > Salinicoccus > Salinicoccus sp. RF5. The sequence goes on along the minus strand of NZ_JAJGRC010000001.1, from coordinate 484,099 downwards.
TGGGCGATGACATAGATTGCAGTAAGCCCAAGGAATCCGACAACAAAGGCGAGGCCGGAATCGATGACATCATTGTTCTTTGATTGTACATGCTTTTCGAATTTATTCATGAGATAACCTCCTAAACATATCACTAATAGTATAGGATATTTATCATAAAAAAGCTATAATGGATTTACAATTAATACAGGAGTGACGTTAAATGGAACGATTACAGCTAATACACGGCAGCAATACCATGAGGATTTCCGAAAAGGCGAAGGCATTGGCCGAGTCCTATGTCAAAGAGCCGGATGCCTTCAGCATAGTCACCCTGAATTATAAAGAGACACCGGTTGAAGCCATTATAGAGGAAGCGCAGACATTGCCGTTCCTCTCGGATGCGAAGGCCGTCATCGTGGAGGATGCCTTTTCCTTCACCGGGGCCAAAGTGCGCTCGGAAGTCGAACACAATATCGACCTGCTTGTGGAATACATCAACAATAAGAATGATGATACGCTCATCATCTTCAAAGTATACAGCGAACAGCTGGACAACAGGAAGAAGATCACCAAGCTGATGAAGTCGAAGGGGAAGGTGACGGAGATCAGCGAAATGACCGAGCAGGAAGTCCGCAGCCATATAAGAAGCGTGGCCGAGAAGGCGGAGGTCGACATGGCGCCTGAAGCCCTCGACCTCTTCATCCAGCTGGTCGGCATCAAGTATGATCACGTGACCAACGAGCTTGAAAAGCTGCTCCTGTATGTGGAGGACACCATCACGAGGGAGGACGTCGAGGAGATCGTCAGCGTCAGCCTGGAGCAGAACATCTTCAAACTGACGGACCTCATCCTCTCGGGCAGGAAGGCGGAAGCGGTAAGGCTGCTCAGGGTGCTCATCCTGCAGAATGAGGAGCCGATGCAGCTTTTGCACCTCATCATCAGCCAGCTCAGGCTGCTTTACCAGGTGAAGCTGATGCAGGGTGAGGGTTATCAGGGGGACTTCATTGCGAAATCCCTCAAGGTCCACCCGTACAGGGTGAAGCTTGCCGCCCGCGAGGTCAGGAAGTACCGGCAGGAGGAGCTTGAACAAAAGATGGTCAAATGCCGGGACATCGACTACAAGTTCAAATCCAGCTATCTGGACAGGCAGAGCCTGTTTGAACTGTTCATCATGGAGATATGAAAAGGGCCCCCTTCAGGAATGACCAAAGGGGGCCGACTTCATTTACGGCAAATAAAAAAACCTTCCTGTGGAAGGTTTTATTTTGCCATGAGCTTGGATTTCATACGTGCTGCTTTGTTACCGTGGATCAAGTTCTTTTTGGAAGCTTTATCTACGTGTTTCACAGCGTTTGAAACGAGTGTCTCAACGTTTTCTGAATTATTTTCTTTAGCAGTCATTGCGCGTTTGACAGCTGTGCGCATCTCACTTTTTTGAGCAATGTTCTGATTATGAGCGGATTCAGTAGTCTTCACTCTTTTGATTGCTGATTTAATGTTAGGCATTGCATTCACCTCCACCTTGTAGTTGTACAACTTTTATTGCAACAAAAAGTATTTTACCAAATATCCCGCCGTTATGCAATATAAATGGAAAATGAATTGAATGAAATTATGTTTGTTGTTATAATACAACCACTGTCTAATAAGAGAAAGTTGGAAGATATATGAATGATCAAGAGCGTTTGAAACGTCAGGAAAAAATAAGGAACTTTTCAATCATCGCCCATATTGATCACGGCAAGAGTACACTCGCAGACCGTATTCTTGAAAACACCAAGTCCGTTGCATCAAGGGAGATGAAAGCGCAGCTCCTGGATTCGATGGATCTGGAACGTGAGCGCGGCATCACAATCAAACTGAATGCGGTACAGCTTAAATATACTGCCAAAGACGGGGAAGACTACATCTTTCATCTGATCGATACACCGGGACATGTCGACTTTACATACGAGGTCTCGAGGTCCCTTGCGGCGTGTGAAGGCGCCGTGCTTGTTGTGGATGCTGCACAGGGCATTGAAGCACAGACACTTGCCAATGTGTATCTGGCACTGGATAATGATCTTGAGCTGATACCTGTCATCAACAAGATCGACCTGCCTGCAGCAGACCCGGACCGGATTGCCCAGGAGGTGGAGGATGTCATCGGACTCGACAAGGATGAGGCTATCCGTGCATCTGCAAAGGCGAATATCGGCATCGAGGAGATTCTGGAGCGCGTCGTCGAGACGGTCCCTGCACCTGCAGGTGATCCGTCCGCACCCCTCAAGGCACTAATCTTCGACTCTGTCTTCGATCCATACCGGGGCGTCATCTCCTCCATAAGAATCATGGAAGGGACTGTAAAACCGGGGGACAAGATCAGGATGATGGCGACAGGCAAGGAATTCGAAGTGGCTGAAGTCGGCATCAACACGCCGAAGCCGCTGCCTGTCAAGGAACTGACCGTCGGTGATGTCGGCTACCTCATGGCATCCGTGAAGAATGTCAGCGACTCCCGCGTCGGGGACACGATCACTCTGGCCGACAATCCTGCGGAATCACCGCTTGAAGGCTATAAGAAGATGAATCCTATGGTCTACTGCGGCATCTATCCGATTGATACGGGCAAATACAACGATCTGCGGGAGGCGCTCGAAAAGTTGGAACTGAACGATTCCTCCCTCGTCTATGAGCCGGAGACATCCCAGGCACTCGGATTCGGTTTCCGTACCGGATTCCTCGGACTGCTCCATATGGAGATCGTCCAGGAACGCATCGAGCGTGAATTCGGCATCGAACTGATTGCGACTGCACCATCGGTAATCTACGAAGTGTACATGACGGACGGCTCTGTGGTTACAGTGGATAACCCTGCAGAAATGCCGGATCCACAGAAGATCGACCATATCGAGGAGCCCTATGTCAAATCCACGGTCATGGTGCCGAACGAGTATGTCGGCGCGGTGATGGAGCTCTGCCAGAAGAAGCGCGGCAACTTCGTCAACATGGATTACCTGGATGACATCCGGGTCAACATCATCTATGAGATTCCGCTGTCGGAAGTCGTATTTGACTTCTTCGATCAGCTCAAGAGTCAGACCAAGGGTTATGCATCATTCGACTACGAACTCATCGGCTACCAGGAGAGCAGACTGGTCAAGATGGACATACTGCTGAACAATGAGAAGGTTGATGCACTCAGTGTCATCGTCCACCGCGAATTCGCATATGACCGGGGCAAGAATATCGTGGAGAAGCTCAAGACACTCATTCCCCGCCAGCAGTTCGAAGTGCCGGTCCAGGCCGCAATCGGAAACAAGGTCATCGCACGGACGAACATCAAATCGATGGGCAAGAACGTACTTTCCAAGTGCTACGGCGGAGACATCAGCCGGAAACGCAAACTGCTTGAGAAGCAGAAGGAAGGAAAAAAGAAAATGAAGGCAGTCGGAAATGTCGAGATACCTCAGGAGGCATTCCTTTCTGTACTTAAAATGGATGAAGAGTAGAAGCCACTATCAAGTGGCTTTTACTTTTGAATGGAGTGGAAAAAATGGTCGAGAGTCTTTATATTCATATTCCCTTTTGCAACCGCATATGCACGTACTGCGACTTCAATAAGGTACTTATTAAAAATCAGCCGGTCGACGACTATCTGGATGCACTGATCCGGGAGATCGAAATGATCGGGGAGGATCGCATGAAGACGATCTTTGTCGGCGGGGGCACACCGACGGCATTGACGGAGGCACAGCTTGCCCGTCTGCTTGAAGTGGTCACTGCAAAGTTCACGGTGACGGATGAGTTCACGTTCGAGGCCAATCCTGATGAACTGACGCCGGGGAAACTCGATGTGCTCAAAAGGTACGGTGTGAACCGCATCAGCCTTGGCGTGCAGACGTTCAATGAGGACCTGCTGAAGGTACTCGGCCGTTCCCACGGCTATGATGATATATTCAATGCCATCAATCATATGAAGAAGATCGGCCTCGACAACTATTCGCTTGATCTGATGTATAATCTGCCGGGCGAAACCATGGGGGATATAGAAGACAGCCTGCGTCACATCGAACGCCTCAAGCCGAAGCACATCTCTTGGTACTCCCTGATCATCGAACCGCATACGGTGTTCTACAACCAGATCAGGAAAGGTCGGATGCAGGTGGATGATGATTCGGCGGAAGGGGCGAAGTACTTCCATATCATCGAAGCCCTGGCAGAGCGCGGCTATCCCCAGTATGAGATATCAAACTTTTCGACGCCGCAGTATGAATCCGCCCACAATAAGACATATTGGATGAACGCGCCCTATTATGGTGCCGGGGCGGGCAGCCATGGGTATGTCGGCGGGACGCGGTACTACAATATCAAGCCGGTCAACCATTACATCCAGTCCATGAAGGAGACGGGCAGCGTCGTCAAGGAAACCCTGCCACTCGATGAGAAGGCGCAGATGGAGGAGGAGATGTTCCTCGGCCTCCGTATGAACAGAGGCGTCGAAATCTCAAGGTTCGATAGGAAGTTCAGCCGACCGATGGAGGATGTTTATGGATCCGTGCTAGAACAGGAAATAGGAAAGGGACACCTTGAGAAAAAGGATGGTTTCATCTCCCTGACGGAGAAGGGGCGCCTGGTCGGTAACACCGTATTCATGGAGTTCCTGCTCTAAAATTGGGTTTTCGCCAATTATAGAACATAAGGATTGACATACTTTGACCATTTTGATAAATTAATATTGGCACTTAAGGATATAGAGTGCTAATGAGGTGATGTCAATTTTAACCCAGAGACAGGAGATCATTCTTTTTTCAATTGTCGATGACTTTTTGAAGGTTATGATGCCGATCAGTTCCAAGCATCTGATTGAAAAGTACAGGCTTGACATCTCTTCGGCGACAGTGAGGAACGAAATGGCCAGGCTGGAAGCGGACGGCTTCCTGACCAAACCCCATACATCAGCCGGCAGGATTCCTTCGAGGAAGGCACTGCGCTTCTATATAGATATGCTCAACAAGCAGATCGGCGAATCCGAAGACCAGCTGAACTTCAACATCATCCCGGAAGCGGGAGGGAATATGGACCGCAATGAGATGAGCCGGTCCCTGGCCGATATGATCAGCAATACGACACAGTATCTGACACAGGTTTCCCTGTCCGAAGAGGACGAAACAGTCAAGGGTCTTTTTCTGACGCCCATCACCACAAACACACTACTCCTTATCATCGTCCTTGAGTCGGGAACAATCAGAAAGATACCGGTTGAAATGGATGGAAATGTCACTGTTCCAGAGCTTGAAAAGCTTGGCAATGAAATGAATGTGCTCTCATATGGACAGTCTGTGAGCAGCCTGCCGTCGATCATCCATGCGATGCGTGTCAGGCGTCAGCTCGGCGCTTTCAAATCAAGCATCATCAACGCGGTCGTTGATGGAATAGGTGAACCCCAGCAGGTGGTCGGCCATTCCGGCTTCAATCATCTGATCCACCAGATCAGCACGGATATCAGTACATTACAGCTACTGTACGATGATATGGAATCGGATCAGTTGAATGATATCATCGATCTCAATACAATAGATGGGGTCGACGTATATTTCAGTGACGAGCTGAATCGGGATTATGATTCCATTTCGGTCATTGCGACGAATTTCACCGTCAATGGCATGGATGGGAATCTAATGATAATTGGTCCTGAAATAATGGGGTACAAGGAAGTCATCCGACTGATGTATTCCATCCGGAACCAGGAAATAAGAAGGAGTGATCGCAGTGACAGAAAATAAAGCCAAGGAAGAATTGGAGCAGGAGCTTGATGAACAGGCTTCTGAAGAGGAAACACAAGAAACCTCCCAAACTGAAACTGAAGACGTGGCGGTTGAAGATGCAGCCGATGTCGAAGCAGATGACGGGGATGAAGCAGATTCAGAACTGAAAGCGAAAGAGGAAGAGATTGAAGCATTGAAGCAACAGGTGGAAACAGAAGAGAACAAGTACCTGAAACTCTATGCGGAATTTGAAAACTTCAAGCGCAGGAACCGCCAGGAAATGGAAACTAACAACAAGTACAAGAACCAGGACATCGTCGAGGATCTGCTCCCGATCATAGACAACTTCGAACGTGCACTCAAGATTGAAGGGGACTCCGACTCGTTCAATTCCCTCCTCAAAGGTGTGGAGATGGTCTACAACGATCTCGTCAACACATTGATGAAGCATGATGTAAGGGAAATAGAGAGTGTCGGACAACCGTTCGACCCGAACTATCACCAGGCCGTGATGACGGAAGCTTCCGACGAAGATGACGGTATCGTCATCGAGGAATTCCAGAAGGGCTACATCCTGAAGGACAGGGTCATCCGCCCGAGCATGGTCAAAGTAAGCGAATAGCAGTACAGCACCGAATGAAAATTTTCTATAATGGAGGAATCTTATTATGAGTAAAGTTATAGGCATAGACTTGGGAACAACAAACTCTGTCGTATCCGTATTGGAAGGCGGAGAACCGAAAGTCATCCAGAATGCAGAAGGCAACCGTACGACGCCGTCCGTCGTGTCATTCAAAGATGGCGAAAAACAGGTCGGTGAAGTCGCGAAGCGCCAGGCGATCACCAACCCGAACACAATCATGTCCATCAAGAGGCATATGGGTACAGATCACAAGGAAAACATCGATGGCAAGGAATACACACCTCAGGAAATCTCTGCAATGATCCTCCAGAACCTGAAGGAAACTGCAGAAAGCTACCTGGGCGAAAAGGTTGCCAAAGCTGTCGTAACAGTACCGGCCTACTTCAACGACTCAGAGCGCCAGGCGACGAAGGATGCCGGACGCATCGCCGGACTTGAAGTGGAGCGCATCATCAACGAACCGACTGCCGCGGCGCTTGCATACGGCCTCGACAAGCAGGAACAGGATGAAAAAGTACTTGTATTCGACCTCGGTGGCGGTACATTCGACGTCTCCATCCTTGAACTCGGCGACGGCGTATTTGAAGTACTATCCACAGCCGGTGACAACCGCCTTGGCGGGGACGACTTCGACAAGGTCATCATCGATCATCTCGTAGAGTCATTCAAGAAGGAGAACGGCATCGACCTCTCCCAGGACAAGATGGCAATGCAGCGCCTGAAAGATGCTGCTGAAAAAGCGAAGAAAGACCTTTCCGGTGTATCTTCCACACAGATTTCACTGCCATTCATTTCAGCAGGGGAAGCAGGACCACTGCACCTTGAAATGAACCTGACACGTGCAAAATTTGAAGAACTTTCCAACAGCCTTGTAGAGCGTACGATGGGACCTACACGCCAGGCGATCAAAGACGCCGGCATCGACAGGAACGAGATCGATCAGGTCATCCTCGTGGGTGGTTCTACACGTATCCCGGCTGTACAGGAAGCCATCAAGAAGGAAACCGGCAAAGAGCCGAACAAGAGTGTCAACCCGGACGAAGTTGTTGCAATGGGTGCAGCCATCCAGGGTGGTGTACTTTCCGGAGATGTACAGGACGTTGTTCTGCTTGACGTGACGCCACTGTCACTCGGCATCGAAACGATGGGCGGTGTATCCACAGTCCTCATCGAGCGCAATACGACGATTCCGACAAGCAAGTCCCAAGTATTCTCCACAGCTTCCGACAACCAGCCGGCCGTGGATATCCATGTACTGCAAGGTGAGCGTCCAATGGCGGCAGACAACAAGACGCTTGGCCGTTTCCAGCTGACGGACATTCCACCGGCACCAAGGGGCGTGCCTCAAATCGAAGTGACATTCGATATCGACAAGAACGGTATCGTCAATGTTACTGCGAAGGACCAAGGTACGGGCAAAGAGCAGAAGATCACAATCGAATCCAGCTCCAACCTCTCTGATGACGATATCGACAGGATGGTCGAAGAAGCTGAAAAGAACGCAGAAGAAGACAAGAAACGCCGTGAAGAAGTGGATCTGAGAAACGAAGCGGATCAGCTTGTATTCACAACAGACAAAACAATTGAAGACCTTGGAGACAAAGTCGACGCTGAAGAGAAAGAAAAGGCGGAAAGTGCAAAAGAAGACCTCAAGAAAGCACTTGAAGGTTCCGACATGGATGAAATCAAATCCAAGAAGGAAGCACTTGAACAGATTGTCCAGGGCATGTCCATGAAACTCTATGAGCAGATGGCTCAGGAGCAGCAGGCCCAGGAAGGTGCAGATGCTTCCCAGGAGTCCGGCGATGATGTCGTGGACGCAGACTTCAAAGAAGTGGACGAAGACGATAAGAAATAATTATGATATCAATTTCTGATTGATGAAAGTCAAAGCCAATGCTGTTGGCTTTGACTTTTTTAAATGATATAGTATACAGGTTGGAGGCGATAGAATGGCGAAAAAAGATTATTATGAGGTGCTTGGCGTCGGTAAAGGTGCTTCAAAGGATGAAATAAAGAAGGCCTACCGAAAGCTCTCGAAAAAGTACCATCCGGATATAAATAAGGAAGAAGGTTCCGATGAAAAGTTCAAGGAAATATCGGAAGCCTATGAAATATTGAGTGACGAGGACAAGCGGGCGCAGTACGACCGCTTTGGCCATGAAGGCATGAACCAGCAGTTTGGCGGCGGTGGCGGATTCAGCAGCGCCGGCGGATTCGGCGGATTCGAGGATATATTCAGCTCATTCTTCGGCGGCGGCTCCAGAATGGATCCGAATGCACCTAGGAAAGGTGACGACCTTCAATATACGATGACCGTCAACTTTGATGAGGCCGTCTTCGGTGTCACCAAGACCATCACAATCAAAAAAGAAGTCAACTGTGATACTTGCGACGGTACCGGTGCGAAGCCAGGCACATCCAAATCGACATGTAAGATGTGCTCCGGTGCCGGCCGTGTAGCTGTAGAGCAGAATACACCATTCGGCAGGGTACAGACCGAACGCACATGTCCGACCTGCAACGGTTCAGGGGAAGAGATAGAGGATCCTTGCAACAGCTGTAAAGGTGCCGGCACTGTTACGAAAGACGTTCAGATTGAAGTCACTGTCCCTGAGGGTGTCGACAATGGCCAGCAGATCAGACTGCAGGGTAAAGGCGACCCTGGAATCAACGGTGGACCGGCGGGAGACCTCTATATCGTGTTCCGCGTCAGACCGGACTCCAGGTTCACAAGGGACGGCGATGACATCCACTTCGAACTGCCGATTTCATTTGCACAGGCGGCGCTCGGTGATGAAGTGAAAGTACCGACATTGAGCTCGGAAGTTGTGCTTACGATTCCTGCAGGCACCCAGTCCGGCAAACGCTTCCGCCTCAAGGAAAAAGGCGTGAAGAACGTCCATGGATATGGCTACGGTGACCAGTTCGTCACTGTGAAGGTCGTTACGCCGACCAAGCTTACAGATCGTGAAGCAGATCTGTTCCGGCAGCTTGCCGAACATGGCGGCGAAGACATCACCGAGCAGAATGAGAATTTCTTCGACAAGACAAAACGATTCTTTAAGGGTGACTAGATATGAAATGGCATGAAGTATCCATCCAGACGAAGGAAAGCAATGAAGAGGCCTTTGCACTGTTCCTCAATTCGATATCAAAAGGGATCTCCGTCGAGCATTCACTGGATATTCTGAAGCAGAAGATCGATGACTTCGACGATAAATACCGCCTCGATCCGAAGGATTATCCGGAAAGCGACATTCGGATCATCGTCTATTTTGACGAGACTGCAGACATTGAGGGAAGACTCGGTGAAATCCATGATTTCATCGAGTCGCAGCCGCTCGACGAGAAGTCTGCCATCGTCATCGGAACCAAGGAAATCAACGAAGAGGACTGGGAAAACGAATGGAAGAAGTATTTCCACAGCTTCCGCGTCTCCGAACAGTTCGTCATCGTGCCGTCGTGGGAACTTGAGGACTACGAATTCCAGCCGGATGATAAGCTGATCAAACTAGATCCTGGCATGGCTTTCGGCACAGGTGATCATCCGACGACCAGCATGTGCCTCAAAATGATTGAGAATACGGTCAAACCGGAACACAAGATCATTGATGTCGGCACGGGATCGGGCATTCTGACGATCGGCTCCCACCTGATGGGGGCGAGGGACCTCAAGGCGACGGATATCGATGAACTGTCCATAAAGGTCGCCAGGGAAAACTTCGAATTGAATGGATGTGCAGAGGACATCGTGCTTGAAACGGGCGATCTTCTGAAGTCGGAAACAGGCACATACGACATCATCATTGCGAACATCCTCGCCCATATCATCGATGACATGATCGATGATGCGCATGAACTCCTGAATGCGGGCGGCAACTTCATAGCGTCCGGAATCATTACGGAAGCACGTGATGATATCATTGCGCATATGGAGGGTGCCGGCTTCTCGATAGAGGAAGTGCTTGAAGAAAATGGCTGGGTCAGCATTCTGGCCAGGAAAGCGTGAGACCATGCAGCGATACTTTACGGATGAAAAATTAAGCATTGGTGAGATTTTCACAGCGTCAGCTGATGATACACACCACATGAAGAATGTGATGCGTTTCAGGCCCGGTGATGCCTTCCACATGGTGGACGGCAGCCGGCACACTTTCCTATGCGAGATCACCTCGGCCGGGGAGACGGTGGAATGCCGTCCACTGGAACTGGTGGAGGAATCACCGGAACTCCCCGTCGACATCATCGTCTACTGCCCGCTCTTGAAAGGCGAGAAGTTTGACTGGATGATCCAGAAGGCGACGGAGCTCGGCGCCCATACATTCAGCATCTATAATGCGGACAGGAGCATCGTGAAACTTGACGAAAAGAAGCGCCGGAAGCGTATCGAAAGATACATGAAGATCATCAGGGAAGCAAGTGAACAAAGCAGGAGGCAGCATATCCCGGAAATCGGTTTCGTGCCTGCTGTGAAGGAGCTGTCCCTCGATGCTTTCGACCATGTACTGTTCGCCTATGAAGGCAATGCATCCAATCCGGCTGCAAGTCTCCATGAAACGCTCCAGGCCCTCAGTGCAGGCGACCGCATCGCTTTCATATTCGGCCCTGAGGGCGGCTTCAGTGAAGCGGAAACAGAGGCGCTTTCCGGCCAAAATTCCATTCGTCTCGGCCCCAGGATACTTCGTGCCGAAACGGCCCCCCTATATGCGTTGTCGGCCATCAGCGCCACGTTTGAATAGCCTGCCTCTCATTGAAGAAAGGGGCAGGCTATGCTATTATATGGGGCAGATGAACCACAAATCCACTTAAGAAAGATCTGATTTTTATGAGCGAAAAAACAATCGCATTCCATACATTAGGCTGTAAAGTGAACCACTATGAAACAGAAGCGATGTGGCAGCTCTTCAAGGGTGAAGGCTATGACCGTGTCGACTTCACGCAGAATGCGGATGTATTCGTCATCAACACATGTACAGTGACGAATACAGGAGACAAGAAGAGCAGGCAGGTCATCAGGCGTGCCATCCGGAACAATCCGGATGCAGTCGTCTGTGTTACAGGCTGCTATGCCCAGACGGCACCGAAAGACATAATGAATATACCAGGCGTCGACATCATCATCGGTACTGAAGACCGTGACAAGCTGATCGATTACGTAAACCAGTACCATGAGGAGCGCCAGCCGATCAACGGAGTCAAGAACATCATGAAGAAGCGTACATACGAAGAGATGGATGTACCTTACTTCACGGACCGTACACGCGCCACACTGAAAATCCAGGAAGGCTGCAACAACTTCTGCACCTTCTGCATCATTCCATGGGCCAGGGGCCTCATGCGCTCACGTGACCCGGAAAAGGTCGTGGAGCAGGCGCAGCAGCTCGTGGATGAAGGGTATAAGGAAATCGTCCTCACCGGGATCCATACAGGGGGGTATGGCGAGGACCTCAAGGATTACAACCTTGCACAGCTGCTCCGTGACCTGGAGCAAGTGGACGGTCTGAACCGTCTGCGCATCTCCAGCATCGAAGCCAGCCAACTGACGGATGAAGTGATCGATGTGATCAATGATTCCAATAAGATCGTCCGCCACCTGCATATACCGATCCAGTCGGGCAGCGATACCGTGCTCAAGCGCATGCGCAGGAAATACACTATGGAATTCTTCGAATCCCGCATCATCAAGCTGAAGGAAATCATGCCGAACGTCGCCATCACAAGCGATGTCATCGTCGGCTTCCCTGGTGAGACGGAAGAGGAGTTCATGGAAACCTTCGACTTCATTAAAAAACACCACTTCTCAGAACTCCACGTCTTCCCATATTCCATCCGTACGGGCACTCCGGCGGCGCGGATGACGGATCAGGTGGATGAAGGGACGAAGAATGAACGTGTCCATCGCCTGATTGAATTGTCAAACGCACTGGCAACTTCATATGCAGAGCAGTTCAAGGAAGATGTACTTGAAATCATCCCTGAGGAGGAGAAGGACGGCAAACTCATCGGGCACTCGGACAACTACCTTAAAGTGGAAGTCGAAGGCGATCCTTCATTGACCGGCGAACTCGTCAAGGTCAAAATCACCGAGCCGGGCTATCCGGTGAGCAAAGGTGAGGTCGTCAAAGTGCTTGAGAAGCCGATGGTCAAAGCCTATGCCTATCTCGAACGCACAATCTGATGTATGAATGGTCCAACTAGTATATAATGGAATAGGACCAGTCAACAGATCCCAACAACTAATGGAGTGATACTATGGAACTATCAAAATATATCGATCATACATTGCTTAAACCTGGAGCAACACAGGACCAGATCTTCGAGCTGTGCCAGGAAGCCATGGAATACAATTTCTGCAGCGTATGCATCAATCCGACATGGGTTTCAACATGCAGTGACCTGCTTAAGGACAGCGATGTCAAAGTGTGCACCGTCATCGGTTTCCCGCTCGGAGCAACAACATCTGAAGTCAAGGCCTTTGAAACAATGAATGCCATCCAGAATGGAGCGGATGAAGTCGATATGGTCATCAACATCGGCGCATTGAAATCCGGCAATGAAGATCTTGTATACAACGACATCAAAGCCGTATGCGACGCAGCCGGCCAGGATGTACTGGTTAAAGTCATCATTGAGACGGCGTTGCTCGACAGCGATGAAATCGTCAAAGCATGTGAACTGAGCAAAAGATGCGGCGCGGACTTCGTCAAGACTTCGACCGGATTCAATGGCGAAGGTGCCAAAGCGGAGGATATCACGCTGATGCGCCTGACCGTTGGGGAAGATATGGGCGTCAAAGCAAGCGGCGGTGTCCGTTCATTTGAAGATGCCAAACTCATGATCGAGAGCGGCGCGACAAGGATCGGTGCCTCAAGCGGCAAGGAGATCGTCAGCGGAGGTACAAGTGAGAGCAGTTATTGAATTAGCAGTTGACCCGCTTTTTACAATATATTATAATGTGTGAGTACATAGTAATTGCTATGTAAAAGTAAGGTTTTTGTTATCCGGAGGGAGGGAAGACGATGTCTAAAACAGTAGTTAAAAAGAACGAACCTATTGAAGACGCGCTGCGTCGTTTCAAACGCACAGTTTCTAAAAGCGGTACGATCCAGGAAGCTCGTAAGAGAGAATTCTACGAAAAGCCTAGCGTAAAGCGTAAGAAGAAATCTGAAGCTGCCCGTAAACGTAAATTCAAATAGTTCGACTCCCTCTGATAATCACGATATAGAGACAGCACACTGTGCTGTCTTTTTTTAGTGCAATCAATTTAATAATACAGCGGTTTCATGTATAATGAACTTAATGGAGGGGATTAACATGGCTGTAACTCAGGCATTTGTGATAGGGAATATTATGACTGCCTTCAGAGATGTAGTTACCATGCCATTGGTCGCCTTTATTTTATTAGCAATATTCTTCCTCGGGCTGATCTACCAGCTCTTTTCCGAAAGCATCAGTATCATCGGCATACTTTCAATACTCTCCATCATCGTCTACTATGCAGGACATCTTCTCATCGGTGAATATAATGGTGTTGTTGTTACCCTCTTCACCCTCGGTACCCTTTTCATCACCGTGGGACTTTTTATGACCGGTAGCTTCCTTGCACTGTTCGGCGGAATCATGATAATAGTGAGTATGATTCTGGTCAGCGGGAATCTGCTTCTGTTCGGCATCTATATTCTCGTCATCATTTTATTAGCTATAATCGAGTGGGTGATATTTGTGAAAAAGAAAAAGAAAAAGCTGCCATTCCTTAATCGTCTGATTCTGAGGGATGCGACAGATGCAGAATCGGGTTATACATCATTCGATGACAGATCCTATCTGCTCGGCGAGACAGCCAAGACCGTCACACCGCTGCGGCCCTCGGGTACGATAAGGTATGGGGACGAGCGGATTGATGCAGTAGCGGAAGGTGGCTACATTGCTGGAGATGTTGAGGTAAAGGTAATACATGTTGAAGGAACACGTGTTGTCGTTCGTCCAATGGAAGAATAATTCAAAAGGAGCGTTGTGAATGTATCCCATGTTTATTACAGGATCTGGACTGATGATTATATTTCTGGTAGTAATTGCTTTCATCATCATTTCCTTCTTCCTGTCATTCGTACCAGTAGGTTTATGGATTTCAGCAATTTCAGCAGGTGTCAATGTAGGTATATTCTCGCTTGTAGGTATGAGATTGAGGCGTGTCAGACCTAAACGTGTCATCGAGCCAATGATCAAAGCACACAAGGCAGGACTTAAAGTGACGACGAACCAGCTGGAGTCGCACTTCCTGGCCGGCGGTAACGTGGACCGTGTCGTTGATGCACTGATTGCAGCACAGCGGGCAGATATCAACCTCACATTCGAAAGGTGTGCTGCCATCGACCTTGCAGGTCGTGACGTACTTGAAGCTGTGCAGATGAGCGTCAATCCGAAAGTCATCGAAACACCTTTTATCGCCGGTGTAGCGATGGATGGTATCGAAGTCAAGGCGAAAGCGCGCATTACAGTGCGTGCGAATATTGAACGCCTTGTCGGTGGTGCCGGTGAAGATACGATTGTTGCCCGTGTCGGCGAAGGTATCGTCTCCACAATCGGTTCTTCTGACAAGCACTCGGCCGTTCTCGAAAACCCGGACCGTATCTCCCAGACCGTCCTTTCCAAAGGATTGGATTCTGGTACAGCCTTCGAGATTCTATCCATTGATATCGCGGATGTCGACATCGGCAAGAACATTGGTGCGGACCTCCAGACTGAACAGGCTGTGGCAGACAAGAATATTGCACAGGCTAAAGCTGAGGAACGTCGTGCAATGGCCGTAGCGCAAGAACAGGAAATGAAAGCACGCGTCCAGGAAATGCGCGCAAAAGTTGTAGAGGCCGAGTCCGAAGTGCCTCTCGCGTTTGCCCAGGCACTCAAAAGTGGAAATATCGGGGTAAGCGACTACTACAACCTTAAGAATGTCGAAGCGGATACGAACATGAGGGATTCGATCAACAAGATGACTGATCCGACACGCGATACTCAAGATGATGAATAGGCTGTGATAATATGGAAATACTCCCTCTGCTTATCTTCATAGGCGGCATCATCTACACGGCGATCGCCAGCCAGAAGGATAAAGGTAAAGATGAAGAGCGGAATATTGATCCAAGCAAGATGGATCGGCCAACCAGTCAGTCTGCTCCCAGAAGGAGACAATCAAACTCTGGTGGAGAATCAAAAGGACTTTTTGATGATATGGTTGGAGAGATAGAACGTCGTTTTTCCGGTGAAACAGCTCAGACTCCAAAAAGTTCGAGACCGCCTGCACAGGAGGCAGCCCCTTCAAGGCCTGCTACACAACGTGCAGAAAGGCAGTCGAATCAGCGGCCGATGTCTGAACGCTCATTCGGCCGGAGTCTTGAAGAGAAGGCAAAGGAAACGAATGTCGGCAAAAAGGTTGTGGACCCATACAGAGAGAAATCCAGAAATCCTTCACAGAACAATGATTGGGCTGAGAGGGTCCGTGAAGAAGTGAAATCACGACGGCAGCCTGAGCGCAACCGCAGAGATGAAATCGAAGCGGGTGCGGTTGGGGAGCGGTCACGCCGGCAGCCGAAAGCCGAGGAACCAAAACCAAAGCCGAAAGTGCAAAAGGAATCCCTTTCCTTTGGTCGCAAGGATATCGTAAATGGTGTCATCTTTTCAGAAATCATCGGAAAACCGAAATCCAGAAGATAACGTCAGCATATGCTGGCGTTTCTTTTTTTTTGCTCTTTTTGATTGTTTATGAACGATTATGATTGACTATGATTATAAAATGGAGTATATTTTAATGGAAGAAGGTGATGAAATGCTGACCAATCAAAGATACGAGAAAATAATGGACTATTTGAATGCTAATACGATGGCTTCAGTCAATGAACTTGTAGAAATAACTTCAAGCAGTGCGCCTACTATTCGTAGGGATCTGACGTATCTTGAAGAAAAGGGGATGCTTGAGCGCATCCATGGCGGGGCTACAATAAGTCAAATTGAAAGGGAAGAAGATTATGGGGAAAAATCTGTAAGAAATCTTTCCAAAAAAATCAAAATCGCTCAAAAAGCAGCAAGTATGATTGAAGAGGGCGACATCATCTTCATAGATGCCGGCACGACGACATATGAGATGGTGCCATTCATCTCTCAGCAGAATCTTACAATTGTAACCAATGGTATCACATTGATTGAGCAGCTGGTACGCAATGGTCATCAGGTCCATGTACTTGGGGGCAGGATCAAACCGGTCACCAAAGCAGTTGTTGGACCTGAAGTGATCGACAAGATCAGCAGGCTGTCGTTTGACAAGTGTTTCATCGGGGCAAATGCTGCGGATGTGATGCATGGCCTTTCCACTCCCGAAGAGGAGGAGGCGTATATCAAGAGTCGTGCAATCCGCCAGTCCAGGAATGCATATGCACTGGTAGACAGCACAAAATTCAATCGTACGGCTTTCATCAGATTTGCCGACATAGAGGATGCATCCATCATCACCGACGATGTGCAGCATCCTTTTGTGGAAAAGATAAAATCACGCACTGAAATTTATGGGGGTGAAAAATAATGATCTATACAGTCACATTCAATCCTTCGGTGGATTATATTGTCCGCCTGGATGCGCTTGAAATTGGCGCTTTGAACCGGACCAGCGACACTGCAAAATATGCCGGAGGTAAAGGAATTAATGTTTCCAGGATTCTGAATGCCCTTGAAGTGCCGTCGACCGCACTCGGTTTTGTCGGTGGGTTCACAGGAACTTTCATAGAAGAGACGCTTCAAAGTCAGGGCATCCATCATGACTTCATCAAAGTTATGGGGGACACGCGCATAAATATTAAATTGAAAACTGGTGAAGAGACGGAAATCAATGCTGCAGGGCCAATAATTGACACTTCCGATATCGATAGGCTGAAAGACCAGCTATCAAAACTCACCACAGAAGACCATGTCGTATTTGCAGGAAGTGTTCCCTCGGGACACGACAACTTGTACGAAAAACTGGCACAGCTTCTTGACAGTAAAGGAATAGAGTTCACCATCGATGCCGAAGGCGACAAGCTGACATCGACACTCAAATACAGGCCATATCTGATAAAACCGAACCTGTTTGAACTTGAAGGCATCACCGGCAAGAAGCCGTCGACCAAAGCTGAGATGATCGAGGCGGCAACGGGACTGCTCGATCTTGGAGCAAAGAATATTCTGCTCACCCTCGGCAGCGATGGTGCGCTGTTCATCAACCCGGAGCATAGGTACTATGTCCCGTCGCCGGAAGGAACGTTGAAGAATTCGGTCGGCGCCGGGGATTCTACTGTTGCCGGTTTCATCAGCAGAAAAGGGCATCCCATCACGGAACAGCTCAGATATGCCATAGCATGCGGCAGCGCCACGGCGTTCAGTGATGATCTTGCCACACGTGGGGACATAGAAGCACTGCTTGACCAGATAGAAATCCAGACGATAGAAGAGGTGAAATGATGAGAATTACAGAACTTTTGACTAAAGACACTATCAATATGAACGTCCGTGCATCAGAAAAGGATGCTGTCATCACGGAACTGGTGGAAGGGCTGCATGAAGCAGGAAAGATTTCCGAAAAGGATAAGTTCCAGGAAGCCATCCATAGACGGGAGTCACAAAGTACGACGGGCGTGGGTGATGGCATCGCAATACCCCATGCGCAGACTGCGGAAGTGCTTGAGCCGGCGATCATGTTCGGGCGCAGCCAGGAAGGCATTGACTACGCTTCCATGGACGGTCAGCCGGCATATCTGTTCTTTATGATCGCCGCGCCCGAGGGTCAGGCGACTACGCACCTGGATGCGCTGGCGAAACTGTCCACCATACTGATGAATGACGATGCAAGAAACCAGCTGATGAATGCTTCCACAAAAGATGAAGTCATCGAAACGATCGATGCTTTCGACGACTCCGAGCCGACGGAGGATGCTGTTTCGGAACCATCCGACCGTCCGTTCATCCTGGGTGTCACAGCATGTCCGACAGGAATCGCGCACACCTATATGGCGGCTGATGCATTGAAAAAGAAGGCAGGCGAAATGGGTTACGACATCAAGGTTGAGACGAACGGATCTGCAGGCGTGAAGAACGAACTGACGGATGAGGATATCGCCCGTGCTTCCGGCATCATCGTCGCAGCGGATACAAACGTCCAGATGGGACGCTTTGATGGCAGGAATGTCGTGGAAGCACCTGTTGCGGATGGCATCAAACGCCCTGAGGAACTGATCAATCAGGCACTCGATACATCAAGAACACCATACCGTGCAGAACAGTCCAAAAAGCAGATGGAAGGGCAGAAGAGTGCCAAGGGCAAGCCTTCCATCTACAAGCACCTGATGAACGGTGTCTCCAACATGCTGCCGTTCGTCGTCGCCGGCGGTATACTGATTGCAATCAGTTTCATGTTCGGCATCCACTCCGCCGATCCGGACCACGCACAGTATAATCCGCTTGCAGAAATGATCAACTTCATCGGTGGCAATGCCTTCCAGCTGATGATTCCAATTCTCGCCGGTTTCATCGCAATGAGCATAGCTGACAGGCCAGGTCTCGCTCCAGGCATGATTGGCGGGCTCATGGCATCGACGATGGGCTCAGGCTTCCTCGGCGGTCTGATTGCAGGTTTTCTCGCAGGCTATCTCATGGTCGGCATCAAGAAACTTCTTGAAGGCCTGCCGCAGGTGCTTGATGGATTGAAACCTGTCCTGCTCTACCCGCTTCTTGGCGTGTTCCTGACAGGGATCATCATGTACTACATCGTCGATCCGCCTGCTACGGCACTCAATGACTGGATGAATACGACGCTAAGCAATATGAGCGGGGGCAACATCGTCCTCCTCGGTGCGATTGTCGGCGGGATGATGGCTATAGATATGGGTGGTCCAATCAACAAGGCGGCCTATGCCTTCGGCATCGCAGCACTGTCTGCCAACAACCCGGAACCGATCACTGCAGCGATGATCGGCGGGATGGTACCGCCACTTGCGATTGCTGTGGCAACCATGGTGTTCAGGAATAGGTTCACCCAGGTGGAGAGGTCCTCCGGGCCGACCAACCTGATCATGGGTGCATCCTTCATCACCGAAGGGGCCATTCCATTCGCAGCCGCCGACCCGCTCCGGGTCATTCCATCCATGGTAGTCGGTTCTGCAACAGCAGGCGCCCTTGCAATGGCATTTGCAACGACGGTCAATGCCCCGCATGGCGGACTCTTTGTTGCACTGACCATTGGAGAAGGCAGACTCATGTTCCTGCTTTCACTCCTTATAGGTACGCTGATAGCTGCAGTGATGCTTGGACTCCTGAAAAAACCAATCAAACAATAGCACGAAAAAGCCCACATGATGACTCATGTGGGCTTTCTTGCGGCTTTATACAGTTATTTTCGTGTAGTGAAGTAACTTACGGTGTAACCCAGAAGCGCTACTATTATAAGAGCGCCAAGGCCAGTCAGTGCAAGAATCTGCACGACACTCGCCGTGTTGTTGACTGCGATGTTGTAGATGCCGCTGATTAGGATGACAAGTGCTACAGCAAGCAATAGATAGAGTATTGCGCTGTTGCTCTTCATAAAAAATCTCTCCATAGGAATATAATCGATATTCGTGATTGCCATTCCACTGTAACATAAAGCTTGTTTATTGAAAAACCCACTGTTTATACATTCTACGGCATGTCAATTCGGCAGGGCATGCAAAATTGTTTACATCAATACCCCTAAGGGGTATAGTGTGAATGAAATGAAATGTGGGGAGTGATTATATGGAACATGATAGTAGAAAACATCACCATGAGAAGGGAACAAGTCATGAAGGACATGAAAGTTCCCACAATCATGAACAAAGCAATAATGGCCACATGGGGCATGACCATCATGGAGATATGGTGGCAGAGTTCCGCAACAAATTCTTCGTCATATTGATAGTCACCATTCCCATCATGCTGCTGTCACCGATGATCCAGGAATTCATGGGAGTGGAGTGGCGTTTCACAGGTGACCTCTACATTCTCGCCGCATTGTCCACCTTCGTCTACTTCTATGGAGGCTGGCCGTTCCTCAAGGGAGCCGTCGATGAATTGAGGGGTGGAGAACCCGGCATGATGACCCTGATCGGCATGGCCATCTCCATCGCCTTCTTCTACAGTGTCGCCGTCGTATTCGGTTTTAATGGAGAGCAGATCTTCTGGGAACTCGCCACACTCGTACTCATCATGCTCCTCGGGCACTGGATCGAGATGCGCTCAATCAACAATGCATCCAAAGCCCTGGAGTCTCTGGCCTCGCTCATGCCCGATACGGCACACCGCATTTCAGGGGATGGTTCTACAGATGAAGTGCGTGTCGATGAAATCAAAGCAGGGGACCATGTGCTGGTGAAGCCTGGGGATAAGATGCCTCTGGACGGAAAGATCATAAAAGGGGAATCACAGGTGGACGAATCGATGCTGACCGGGGAGTCGGTGCCGGTAGTGAAATCCGTAGGTGATGAAGTGATCGGCGGGTCGATCAACAGGGAAGGCTCACTCACTGTAGAAATAGAGAAACTCATGGATGCGTCCTACCTGAATCAGGTCATCGAAATGGTGAAGGACTCACAGAAGACCAAATCCAGGACCCAGGATGTCACCAACAAGGCAGCCAAGTGGCTGTTCTATATCGCCTTGGCTGCAGGAATCATCACCTTCATCGTCTGGCTCTCCATCGGATCGACTGTGGATACGGCCATCCAGAGGATGGTGACGGTCATGGTCATCACCTGTCCGCACGCTCTTGGTCTGGCAGCACCGCTCGTCATTTCAGTTTCGACTGCGCTTTCTGCAAAATATGGACTGCTGATACGCAACCGTCCCCAATTCGAGCAGGCGCGCAATATCAATGCAGTGATATTCGACAAGACAGGCACATTGACTGAAGGAGCATTCGGAGTCACTGATATGGAGACCTTCAGCAGCATGGATGAAGATGCAGTCCTGTCATATGCGGCAACTGTCGAAAATGATTCGGAGCATCCGATTGCGACAGGTATAGTGGATGAAGCTTCTGCAAGGAATCTGGAGCTTCATGAAATGTCCGATTTCAATTCCATTACAGGCGTCGGTATCGAAGGAAAGATTGAAGGCAGGAATGTCAAAGTAGTCAGTCCCGGCTACGTTGCTGAACATGATATCGACTTTGATGATGCACGTTTCAATGAATGGTCAAGCCAGGGTAAGACCGTCGTCTTCCTCGTGGTGGATGAGGAGCTGTCTGGAGCAATCGCACTTGCAGACAAAATCAAGGAAAGTGCAAAAGAGACGGTGGCTGAACTGCATAAAAGAAATATCAAAGCCATCATGCTGACCGGAGACAATCGGAAAGTGGCAGACCATGTGGCAGAACAGATTGGGATCGATGAAGTCTATGCCGAAGTCCTGCCGGATCAGAAGGCGGACAAGGTGGCAGAAATCCAGGAACGGGGACTCGTCGTGGCGATGACCGGCGACGGTATCAATGATGCTCCCGCATTGACGAGGGCAGACGTCGGCATTGCTGTCGGAGCAGGTACAGACATCGCCATGGACAGTGCAGATATCGTGCTCGTCGACAGTAATCCGAAGGATATCCTTGCGATATTCAGCCTGTCGAAGAAGACGTACAACAAACTTGTCCAGAATCTGATTTGGGCCACCGGCTACAACATCTTCGCGATTCCATTGGCAGCCGGCGTACTTGCCCCCTGGGGCATCATTCTGAGTCCTGCTGTCGGTGCGATCCTGATGAGTTTGAGCACCATCATAGTCGCCATCAATGCACAGCTGCTGCACCGTTTCGAAGTTGAATGATGAATAAGAAGGAGCGCCTGCTGGCGCTCCTTTTTTGTGGAAAGAAAATCGAGGGGCACATGATTGACGGCCGCATCCATATGACACTATTATAAAAGTGAAGGTGCTTTTGGGCCAAACCATGTGAAAAGAGGGATAGGGATGATCCGATTCGACAATGACTATACTGAAGGTGCACACCCAAGGATTATGGAAAAGCTTGCAGAGACGAATGAAGAACAGCTTCCTGGCTACGGCAGGGACCACTATTCGGATGAGGCGAAGGCGCTGATCACAAGATTATGTGATAACGATGTGGATGTACATTTCATGGTCGGCGGTACGCAGGCGAATCTGACCATCATTTCATCAGCTCTCCGGACCCATCAGGGGGTCATCGCCCCGGATTCCGGACATATCGCAGCTGATGAAACCGGAGCGATAGAAGCGACAGGCCACAAAGTACTGGTGATTGAAAATGAAGATGGGAAGATCAGTGCGATGCAGATCCAGGACTTTGTGGATGGACACTGGACCAGTCCCATCCGTGAGCATATGGCCCAGCCGAAGATGGTCTGCATCTCCCAGCCGACCGAGTCGGGGACCATGTATTCCAAGCAGGAACTGGAGGAGATCCGGAAGGTCTGTGATGATCATAATCTTCATCTCATGGTGGACGGGGCGAGGCTTGGATATGCACTTGCCGCTGAAGACAATGATGTCACCCTGGCCGACCTGGCCAGGTTATGCGACGTCTTCTACATCGGCGGTACAAAGGTGGGGGCATTGTTTGGGGAGGCAGTTGTAATATCGAATAGCGCCCTCAAAGAGGATTTCCGCTATATCATCAAGCAGAAGGGCGGCATGCTGGCAAAGGGGCGGCTGCTCGGCATCCAGTTCAAAGTGCTGTTTCAAGACGACCTGTATGTGGACATATCACGTCATGCCCTGAAAATGGCAAAACGTCTCCAGGAAGGCTTTGAAAGCAAAGGGATTAACATGCATTATCCATCGCCGACCAATCAGCTGTTTCCCGTGCTGACGACGGAACAGATGGATGAATTGAGCCGAAAGTATGCTTTCCAGCCATGGGAAGAACTGGATGAAGACAGGAAAGTGATCCGCTTCTGTACCAGCTGGTCGACCAAAGAAAACGATGTAGAGGCATTGATTGCAGACATAGGGAAGCTATAAATAATGCCCATCCGGAGGATGGGCATTATTTATAGTCAACTGTTCATACTTTTCCGATCAGTATAGGTCTGTTCTTGCTGTCCTTGTAATCTCCTCCCGTTTTTCATAGATGTTCGTCACGATGACCTTAAGCACCGCATAGAAGGGGACGGCGAGTATGATGCCCCAGATGCCGGCAATGTTTCCAGCTGCGAGTATGATCGTGATCACTGTCAGGGGATGAACATTCAGTGCGTTGCCCATGATATTCGGTGTGATCAGGTTCCCTTCAATCTGTTGGGCGACAATCATGATGATCGCCACATACAAAGCCATGATCGGATCCTGAACAAGAGCGATTATCAATGCTGGAATCACAGCGAGATAGGGACCCAAAAACGGAATGATATTGGTTGCGACACCGATGAGCGCAAGAAGGAAGGCATAGTCAAGGCCAATGAGCAGATAGCCGATCAGCAGCATGGCCCCGACAGACAGGCTGACGAACAACTGTCCGACGATATAGGCCTTCAAGATTTCATCCACATCATGCAGCGTTTTGCGGATCCATGTCCGTCTTTCACCGGTAAAGAAATGGGCGACAAACGGTGCGAACTTCTGGTGGTCGATCAGGATGTACACCAGGAAGAATGGAACGAGGATGAGGGTAAGCACCCCAGAAACCAGACCAGTCAGGAAAGATACGATCCACGAGCCGACATTCGAAGCCCAGTCGGAAAATTGTCCGGCTATGCTGTTGGCCTGTTCCCGGACAGAATCCGGCAGGTTCTCACGCTGGCTCAGTAGGGATCTTCCATATTCTTCTGCACTTCTGATGATTCCGGGCGCATTATTCACAAAGGAATTGATCTGGCTGGCAACAATTGGTGCAATCAGGATGTAAAACAGCCAAATGAGCACTCCCAGCAAAATGAAGATAGCCAAGATGGCGGACCATTTCGGAAAGCCCTTTTCTTCGAGGAAATACAATATAGGTCTTGTCAGATAAAAAAGGACTCCACCAAGCAGCAGGGGCAGGAAGATGGTCTGTACGACCACCACGATCGGAGAAAATATGCCTTGAACTTCCATGAACAAGCGTATGATCAGTAATGAAAAAATAATGGCGACGGCTGTACGGAACCAGATTTTATGTGTCATTCAAACACTCCTTTCTTCTATACTCCATACCCGGACCGCGGCATCGTATTTTACAATGGCTATACTTCTTACAATTGGATTGCTAAAATCAGGGAAGGGTATAATCAATGAAACACATGAGCCAAAGGAGAATTTGAATGAAGGATTCCAAGCAGTTTGAAGCGTTGCTGAAAAGCCTGGATGGGCAGAAATACGGAGCATACAAACGGTTGAAGGGCACATACCGCTTTGAGCGGTTCAGACTTGCCGTGGACAATATCCAGTCCGATCCATATGCACCGCCATCCAAGATGCGTATCATCATGGATAAGGACACAGCCGGCATCCCTGATGACCTGCTGGATGGCAAAACCAAGGTCATCGCAGCATCCGACTTTTTGACACGGGCATTCGCAGATCAGACACAAGCTGAAAAGAAGACCTCTAAGGGCAGGGCCAGCATCCAGATCGACAGGTGCGGCCAGGAGATTCTGGAACGAACTTCCGTAATGATCGGGGAGAAGGAACTGGAAGTGCGCTTTGAAGTCGGGATGCCTGCAGCAGGCAGGAAGATACTCGGGAAGGCCGCTGTACACATCTTCATGGACATACTCCCAAAGGTGGCCGAGAAGGCTCTGCTGTATAGGAATCTGGACCAGGAGGCGCTCAAGGAGCAAACGACACTCATGGTCGATCAGACATATGTGAAGGAGGAATTGGCACGCAGGAATCTGGTCGCGTTTGTGGCGAATGATTCCATCCTCCCCCGGAAAAGCGGCGTCTCCGACAGACCGATGGAGGGTGCGGTACCATTTGCAAGTCCGGAGCGGTTTGAAATTGAGATTGCCCTGCCGAGCGGCCGGAAAGTGACCGGGATGGGCATCCCTGAAGGAATCACCCTGATCGTCGGCGGCGGGTATCATGGGAAGTCGACCCTGCTCCAGGCACTGGAACGCGGGGTCTACCATCACATCCCGGGGGATGGCCGAGAGATGGTCATCACCCGGCCCGATGCATCGAAGATACGGGCGGAAGACGGGCGGAACATAGAGAAGGTGAACATCAGCACCTTCATCAACAACCTGCCCGCCAAAAAGGATACAAGGGCGTTTTCGACCGAAAATGCCAGCGGAAGCACCTCCCAGGCGGCAAATGTCATGGAGGCGCTGGAATATGGGTCGTCCCTCCTGCTCATTGATGAGGATACATCAGCGACGAACTTCATGATCCGGGACGCAAGGATGCAGAAGCTGATTGCACCGGACAAGGAGCCGATCACACCATTCTCGAGCAAAGTGAAGCCGTTGTATGATGACAAAGGCGTGTCGACCATCCTGATTGTCGGTGGCTCTGGCGACTATTTTGAAGCGGCCGACCAGGTGCTCATGATGGATGAATACAGGCTGAAGGATGTTACGGATGCTGCCAAGGAGATCGCCAAAACGGAAGGGTATAGGCGTGAGAACCCCTCTGATGACCAGTTCGGCGAGGTGAGTTCCAGAATTCCCCTGAAAGCAGGGTTCTCGAAAGCCGGGAAGGACGGAAGACTGAAGTCGAAAGGCAGGACCAGCATCCTCTATGGCAGGGAACCGATCGACATGTCGGGGCTGGAGCAGCTTGTCGATGACAGTCAGACGAACTGCATTGCGGTCATGCTGGATTATTTCAGGAATGAGGTATTGGATGACAGGCGGACGCTGTCGGAAGCGGCCGACGTCATCTATGCGCATATTGAAAAGAATGGCCTCGATTCCATTTCCCCCTATACCGGCCATCCGGGGAATCTTGCGCTGCCGAGAAAACAGGAATTCTGCGCGGCCATCAACCGTTACCGCGGCCTGAAGGTGAAGAGCAGCAGAAGCTAGGACAAAAAAAGCGGCATCTCCAAATTTTGGGGATGCCGCTTCATTATTTGCATGTTCATTCAATACACAGCTTCAGGAAGCAAGTGCTACTTGTACTGGTTGAACTGGTTGTCGCCTTTTTCCTGTTCGACTTGGTCTGCTGCATCATTGATCTTCCCTTGCGTTTCATCCTGTTTCGCCTGTACTTTCGACTTCTCGTCCCTGAAATCCTGCTGCTTGGCCTGAGCCTTCTCCTTCATCTGTTCCTTTTGGCTCTTGCCTTCTTCAGCCTTCAGTTCGGCTTCCTGCCGCATCTGTTCCTGCTGATCTTTATTCTGCTCTATCATGATCATGCACTCCTTTGCGCAAAGATTATGATGATACAGTTTGTTCTACCATTTTTGACATGCAGTTAAACACCATCCTATATCCTCTATAGAACGGCAATCAGCGTGCCACCTGCGGCACCCGCCAATACAACCACCCATGGCGGGAGTTTCCAGTGGACAAGCATGCTGAAAAGTATGGCGGCAAGAACAAAATCGGCCGTCTGATTGATGCTGCTCGTCCATATCGGGTTGTATAGGGCTGAAATCAATATGCCGACGACCGCAGCATTGATGCCCGTCAGTGCACCTTTTATGTTTGGATTGCTGCGCAGCATATTCCAGAATGGCAGACTTCCCAGTATGAGCAGGAATGCCGGCAGGAAGATTGCAAATACCGCAAACAATCCTCCCTGCCACCCACTGATTATGGTGCCGAGGTAAGCGGCGAAGGTGAACAGCGGGCCGGGCACGGCCTGAGCTGCACCATAGCCTGCAAGGAATTCCTGTGCCGTCATCCAGCCTGTGGGCACGAACTCCCGTTCCAGAAGCGGCAGCACCACATGGCCGCCTCCGAAAACGAGCGCACCTGAACGATAGAAGCTGTCGAGCATTGCCATCCACTGATTCGAGGTCGCTTCACGAAGGACCGGAAGCAGAACGAGCAGTGCAAAAAAGAGGGAGAGACATACGTACCCCACACGCTTTGAAATAGGAAAGTGAACGGTATCACCGTCATCTGTCGAGTGATTGCGGTAAAGGATGAATCCGATTATCCCCGCAAGCAGAATGACGCCTACCTGCGTAAAGGCGGTCTGCCATAATAAAGTGATGACGAGCACACCCAGGGCGATGGTCCTGCGCTCGAGATCAGGCGTCAGTTTCTGTGCCATGCCGATGATCGCATGGGCCACGACGACCACTGCAACAACCTTCATTCCATCGATCCATCCTGCATCTTCGAAGCCATAAGTATTGAGCATAAGTGCAAACAGTATGAGTGCGATTACAGAGGGGAGGGTGAAGCCGAGGAAGGAGACCAGCCCCCCGACCAAGCCACCGCGGACGACACCGATTCCGATGCCGACCTGACTGCTTGCAGGCCCAGGGAGGAACTGGCATAGGGCCACCAGGTCGGCATAGGCCGCCTCATCCATCCATTTCCTCCTCCGTACGTATTCTTCATGGAAGTAGCCCAAATGCGCAATCGGCCCACCGAAAGAGGTCAGGCCGAGTCTTGTGGAAACAATCAATATTTCCATCAGCGTTTTTATTCTGCTGTCTGTATCTTCATTCATCCATGCACCATCCTGATCGTTTTCTGGTGTAACAACGCATTGCTTTGCGCAATGCTGCCATCAATAAACTAGCACGGATTACACCAGGGTTCAATAACATTTACAGAAATGACACTTATTCAGTCGGCGGTGATTTATTTGACAATTTAGAAAGTATTCTCTACCATTGGAGGCAACTGAATAGAAACACCACTAGGGGTGCTTTTTTGCTGAGACGGCCGTTCGGCCGATCCCTTGGACCTGATCTGGCTAATACCAGCGTAGGGAAGTGGGTTGGTACGGCATAGACTGTCTACATACTGAACCCGTTTCCTGCGCTGGAAACGGGTTTTTATATTCTATAAGGAGAGGTTATATGCTGACTGAAGAATTGAGGAATGACGCGGAGCCCATCATCGAGGCGATCTATGGTGATGATTTCAACATGGCAGCCACGAAGGAACGCTGGATGGAGGTGGGTGTCCATGTCTAGAATGCCGATTGCCCTGACTGTCGCGGGAACCGATTCCACCGGCGGTGCGGGGGTGGTGGCCGACAGCAAGACCTTTCATTCGAGGGGAGTATACGGTATGGCGGCGGTGACGTCCCTGACCGCCCAGAACACCACCGGCGTACAGGATGTATTCAATGTGCCTGCAGACTTTCTGGAAAAACAGCTTGAAAGCATAATGAGTGACGAGGTGCCCCACGCGATGAAGAGTGGGATGGTCGCAACAGTGGATATGATGGTCGTGCTTGCGAATATGGTGGCGGACTTCAAAATTCCCTTCGTCATCGACCCGGTCATGATCGCCACGAGCGGTGATGCGCTGATGGAGGAGGAAACCATCGAATTCCTGAGGAGCACGCTGGTTCCGAAATCCGTGACCGTAACGCCCAACATCCATGAGGCCGAAAAGATTACAGGCCATAAAATCGGGGGTGAGGTGGATATCAGAAAGGTCGGACGCATCTTCCTTGAGGAACTCGGTGCACACAGTGTGACGATCAAGGGCGGCCATCTGCAGGGGGATGCAGTGGATTATCTCTTCACCCGGGATGATACCGTCATTTTGAGCGAACCGCGTATAGAAACGCAGCACACCCATGGCACAGGATGTACATTCTCTGCTGTGATGACGGCAGAAATTGCGAAAGGAAAGACGCTTGAAGAGAGCTTCCGGCTGGCCAAAAAGTATATTACATCCGCCATCAGAAACAGTCCGGGCATTGGCAAGGGCAATGGGCCGGTCAATCACTTCAGTTTCAGGGAGGAAGAACTGCATGAATAGATTGGAAAGAATGAGAGAAGAGAATCCCCTCGTCATCTGCATCACAAATGACGTGGTAAAGAATTTTACTGCAAATGGGATGCTTGCGATCGGGGCCTCTCCCATCATGAGCGGCGAAATCACAGAGTCGGAGGACCTGATGAAGGCAGCATCGGCACTGCTGATCAACATTGGTACAGCTGACCGGGCAAAGGTCCATCTGATGGATGAGATGATGGAGGCGGCGGATGACAATGGTGTGCCCATCGTTTTCGATCCGGTCGGCTTCGGTGCATCGCGTTTCAGGGTGGATGTCACCGAAGATCTGCTGGCCCGGCATAAAGTGGCACTCATCAAGGGGAACGCTGGTGAGATGCTGGCCCTATCCGGTTCGGAAAGCCGCATGAAAGGTGTGGATTCCGTTGAAAAGACGAACACGGCAGAAATAGCCGAAGCTGTCTACCGGAAGTATGGCGTGCCGGCATTGGTCACTGGAGAGAAGGATGCACTGGCGACGGAGCATGGTGTGACGACGATGGTGAACGGTCATGGCCTGCAGGGAAAGATTACAGGATCAGGATGTCTGCTCGGTGCCATAACGGCTGCATTCATCGGGACTTCTGACACCTTCGAAAGGAACGCGGTTGTGGATGCTGTAAGCTACTACAATCTTTGTGCCGAAGCTGCAGCCGGCAAGTGCGCCATACCGGCACCGGGAAGCTTCATTGCGGGTCTCATCGATGAATTATATCTGAATGACGATACTCTGCTTGAAGACAGCATTGTGGGAGGTTTATGATGGATCGCGAACTTCTCAGGCTCTATTTCATCTGCGGCAGCGAAGATGCTGGGGGTGATGCGGTTCAAACCGTACGTGAAGCGCTGGAAGGCGGTGCCACGATGTTCCAGCTCAGGGAGAAGGGGCAGCATCCACTCGAGGGGGATGCACTGGTCCGTTTTGCTTCAGACATTAAAAGGGTGTGCAAAGAGTACGATGTGCCATTCATCGTCAATGACGACTGGAAACTGGCAGAAATGGTGGAGGCCGACGGTATCCATCTCGGTCAGGATGACATGGCGGTATCGGACCTTCCTGGCTATTTCGATGACAAGATCATCGGGCTGTCTGTAAGGGATCGGAAAGAACTTGAAGTGAGCAACCTGGAAAAGGTCGATTATATCGGTACCGGGCCTGTCTTCACGACATCTTCAAAGGCTGATGCGGGCACAGCAATCGGGGTAGAGGGTCTGGTTGAAATGCGGCGGCTGATCGGTGATATGCCGATGGTCGCAATCGGGGGCATCGACGACAAAAACTACAAGTCCTGTCTGGACAGCGGAGCCGATGGTATATCCCTGATTTCCACAATCGCATGGGCAGAAGATGTCGGAGCTGCCGCTTCCAGGTTCCTCGAAGAATGAGGAAGGTGAGCTCATATCCTATATGTGACATAACGGGAAATGATTGATGGAATCAGGATTGGCGGGAGGGACTGTATGCAGGAAGTATATGGAAGTATAATCGATGAACAGACACGCTGCGTCCACTACCACTCGAATGAAGACATCATTGCCATCAAGTTCAGATGCTGCGGAAAGTATTATCCATGCTACAGATGCCACGATGATCAGGAGGCCCATGCCATCATCCCTTGGGGAACAGACGAATATGATGCGTATGCCATCCTGTGCGGTGTATGCCGCAGAGCACACACCATCAGTGAATACATGAATACGGACAGGTGCCTCAAGTGCAGTTCCAAATTCAATGAAGGCTGCAAACATCATCACCACATCTACTTTGGGTGACCACAGCAAAAAGAGCCGCTTCCTTAAAAAGGATAGGGGCTCTTTTTATGAATCCTGTCATTTCATCAATTTTTTCGCCAATGGGGCGACACCGAGGCTCTGTACAATGAGGGAAATGAGGACCGCTGCAAATGACAGTGAAATGATGAGGTCTGCATCTCCCGAACTGCTTTGGGAATAGATGCTCAATATGAGATACACAGACATAGATCCCTTCAGGCCCGACCATGAGATGAGTGTCGATTCCCTCCAACTGATATGGTGGCGCCATTCCGAAAACATCTGGGTGCTTGCCAATATGACGATGAAGCGTATGAAAAGGGATAGTGCGAATATGATTACAGCAAATAACCAGCCATCAAAGATGAGGAATTTAGCTGCCTGGATGCCGATCAGCAGGAAAAGGAGTGCCAACAGCGACATTTCTGCAATTTCCCAAAATCCATCCAAAGACTCCCGGAAGTGCTCTTCCTTTTCTGCAGTGCCATACTCGAAAGACAGCATGATGCCGGCAAACACAGTGGCGAGAACCCCCGATACACTGATGGCTTCAGCCAGGTTGAATGTCCCGTAGGCCAAAACGATGCTCAACATGACCTGGTAGTGCCTGTGGTGGGTGAAATGCACGGCCTTGGCCATCAACCAGCCGAACAGGACGCCGAGCAGAACCCCTCCCAGTGAGACGAGGAGGAACTCTCCAAGGAAAGACAGTACACCGACAGACTTGCTCCCGGTGAACATGCCGGCAAGTGCACTGAATATTACGATGCTTGTACCATCGTTGATCATCGATTCCCCTTCGACGACATCCGCCACACGTTCATCTCCTGCAGCAGACTTTATGATCGATACTACAGATACCGGGTCCGTTGGTGTAAGGATCGAAGCGATCAGCAGGGCACCAAGGAATGATATGGAGACGAACGGGCCGCTCAATGCATAGATCGCGCCGCCCAGCAGAGCCACCGTCAGCATGATGCCGACAGTGGCAAGAAAAGCGATGATGCCCGCATTCTTCTTGAAGCCATCTGCCGGAAACTGATATGCGGAAGTGAACAGCAGTGCCGGCAGGAAAACGTGATAGATGGTCTTCTCCGTCACTTCGACGGAGGAGAAGTAGGGAATGAAGTACAGGCCGATTCCGAGGAGGACAAGGATTACCGGCACTGGAAAGTTATCCTGCTTCTTGTCGATTGTAAACACTATGTAGCCGACCAGGAGAAGCAGAATGGCTTGTGAAGTCGTCAAGACGATACCCCCTGAGTAGATGATGTACCTTACAATTCCCTTTAAACCGGTGCATAAACGCTGCGGGTGTCGCCCACCATCAACCTGGACGGCTCTTATAGATAAGCTGGATTCCTAAGTCTGCAGAAACTCCAATGCCTTTTCCAAATCTACATCCCGGGTAATATGCGTGGGGGTCCATGGTATGTGGATGTCCGGATGGATGATGGAAACAGCTTCTCCATCAGCCTTTTTATTCATGCCTGCCATCCTTGAAGTCGGATACCACAACTCAAACAGACCTTCCCACTCTTCGATGACAAGATTGGAGTAGTCGTTGACCCCGGCAGTCGGCCGGCCGATGACTGCAGCTTTGGGTGATTCCTTGCAGAATTCAATCAAGGCTTCAGACGCGCTGGCACACCCCACATCAGACAAGGCGACGACCTTTTCAGGGAGAGCTTTCCCCTGAATATTGATGGCAGGTGATTCATCCTCGAGTATTTTGAAGCCTTGGCCAACATTCTTCGCCATATCCTCCACATATTTATTCAAGTTCGTTTTGACCGTTTCATCATCGATGTTTTCAAGGAACTGACCAAACACCTTTGCAGTCAACTCGACATTCCGCCGGGTACAGTTGGATTCCTGGATTGAATCCTCAAGCGGAATCGAGGTCTCTCCTTCAGGAAAGAGGTAGGGCAGCAGATTCCTGAATGCCAGATCACTGCCACCGCCATTTCCCCTGACATCGATGATGAGTTTTCCTGCAGTCTCCAATTGCTCTTGATATTCCTCAAGCATCACCTCTACAGCTTTTACATTAGCGAAAGAGGGGAGGGACATGAAAAGTACACCATCGTTAAGTCTCTCCACTTTGAATTCAGGCTTCCGATTCTGATTTGCATACTGTTTCAACTCCATCGTCTTCACTGTCCCATCCCTGGACTCAACTTCACAGCTGGAGTATCTTTGGATGATCGGCTTCCAGTTCTCCCTCTCTGCGACTAATTCGAACAGTTCCCTTTCATGTTTTTCGATAAGTACACTGACCGGTATACCATCCAAAGAAAGGAGGGCATCACCGGTCTCCAGGCGGTCCTCATCCGTCACTTCAGTGACATGAAGCTTATCATTAAAGCGCCTAGTGCTGAAGCCATTATGATATGTATTTTGTTTGCCGTTATCCTTCACTCTGAAGTACATGTGGCGGTCCTTGAAGTCGAGCAGATAATCCTCCACAATTTCCTGGAATATCACAGCATCGAGCGCATCTTCAGCTTCCATTCTTTTTATCCGGTCCCTGTACTTCCCGGGATCATCCCACCCCTTCTTATCCAGATGGCCGGAATAGTCATTATGTGTGATTGAGATGATGTCATCAAAGATTTCTGTATACATGGTGCCTCCTGTTTGTTTTTTGAAGTATCACTTCAGCAGTCTGATTTCTATGGCAAGTGTGCCCCATTCAGTCTCCTGTTGCCGCGTATATATTTCGTAGGTGCTTTCAACCATTTCTTCTATCGTCCTGTTATCAGCATCCATATCCTTTGCGGGAATATCCCTGTACATATCTTTGAAAGTAGGATAGGTACGCAGGGCCGTCACTTCCACGGTTAAAGTTTCACCATCTTCGGGGAGCTTCGTGAACCTGATGGTATCCTTGATATCAATTTTCCTTCTTTTAGGGTCGTTCAGCCTGACTTCCACTGTTTTTCGTCCGGCTTTCATTGAGTTGAAGGGTGCTTCATACAATCCCATGCTGTGCTCCATTTTCTGGTCTCCATTCAGATCAATTTTAATTGTGGGAATTCCAAAACCCGATTACTATATATGGTAACATATAAATAAGTGAAAATTTAGAAAAAATAAGTTGTAGAAGGGGCCTGCTAATTATGATAAGGTATCCAGTTTTAGAAGAAAAAGCCGGAATAGGAATAACAGCACCATCATCCGGCATACCAGAAGAGATGCATGACTTACTGGAGTCGGCCATACAGAAGTTGAAAGATGAAGAGTATTCGGTTGTTTCCGGTGATACTGCATGGACACAGGAGAAGGCAAAATCCGCTTCTGCAAAAAAACGGGCAGAGGCGTTCAATGAAATGATGCGCGATGAATCGATCGGACTTATCTTCCCACCGTGGGGTGGGGAACTGTTGATTGAAACGCTTGAATATATTGACTTTGACAGCATCCGTGAGAAATGGGTGCTGGGCTATTCAGACATCAGTCTCCTGCTGCTGGCCATCACTTTGAATAGGGGAATTGCTACGGCCCATGGAACCAACCTCATCGATCTGAGGGGAGAGGCATCAGATGAAACGACACGAATGTGGAAACCTGTTTTATCCAATAAAGAAGGAGACACCGTCATTCAATATTCATCAGAAAAGTACCAGGAGGACTGGGATTTTGATAATCCTACACCCCACATATTCAATCTGACTGAAGAGACGTATTGGAAGACAGTATCAGGTCATGATGAAAAATTCGAAGGCCGGCTGTTGGGGGGATGTATGGACACCATTCGACATCTGATCGGCACACCGCTTGGAGATGTCCAGTGCTTCAGGGAAGAATATATCCCGGATGAACCGATTCTCTGGTATCTGGAAAACTGCGAGATGTCCATTGTCGAACTCAGAAGGACACTGGTCCATATGAAACTTGCAGGGTGGTTCAAGGACGCATCAGCGATCATGTTCGGGAGAAGCTCATCAGACATGCCTGTTGAAGATTATACAGTCCAGGATGTATACCAGGAACTTTCTGAAGAATTGGGCGTCCCTATTGTCTACGATATAGATTGCGGGCATATGCCCCCACAGATCACCTTTATAAATGGCGCATATGCAGAAGTGGAAGTGAAGGCAGGCAACGGCGTGGTCTCACAGACTTTCAGGTAGAGTAGAACCCGGTACAATATTGTCGTCTTCCAAAGTAGAGATTTGCTCATGTATAAGATTCAAGCTTTTCAAAACAAAAGATGGGGAGGGTGAACTGTTGGAATTTATAGAGATAAATGAGGATAATTTCTGGAAGGTCATTAATATGGAAGTAAGTGAGGATCAGGCCGGGTTTGTCGCTCCGAATGTAAAATCTTTGGCAGAATCCTACTTATACAGAAATGATGACGATGTGATCCCATACGCTGTACAAGATGAGGATGAAGTGGTTGGATTTATATTGATTGATATCGATGCTGAGAAACGGGAGTTTATGATCTGGCGGATGATGATAGACAAAAGGTATCAGAAACGGGGGTATGGGAAGCAGACGATTCAAAAAGCGATTGATATGGCTAGAAAGTCGGGCAAGTATGACATACTGGTGGCAGATTACGTTAAAGGAAATGAAGTGATGGGCAAATTACTCAAATCCATCGGTTTCTATTCCCATTCATTTGATGAGGAGAACAATGAATATGTTTTGCATTATAAACTGTAAACACTTCTATTCCTGAAAGGACTATGGAATGTAGTGGGCATGTCATTTGTTGGGAGGGATACAATTGAGCAAGAAAGCATTTCATGTATACAACATTATTATTTTGCTTCTATTGTTATCATTCAACCTTCTGGTCCTACTTGCCTATGGTTTCGGAGAGGGTGGAATGGGGGTTTCACAGTTGGTGCCAATTGCACTTTCGTTTGTGATCTGGAGTGTTTTTTACCTCATTCAATTTGCACGTTCCAACAGAACTTGGAGAATGGCCTGGTTTTTAGTCATGTTGGTGTTTCTATACTTCTGGCAGACAGGTGTGGGGTCAGCTTTCGGCAGATTGATTGGTTAATAAAGGACTCTTTATTGTTTTTGGCAGCACAATAACAGGAATTAAAGTGGACATGAGGCAATATGCAAAGAATCCATTAAAAAGAAATCATCATTGAAAGAAAATATATATCATGGAAAGAAGCTTGATAATGAGAAAACTCGTGGTCATTCTACTCTTCATCTCTGTCATCTGCATCGCATTTGCTGCGATTTTTGTAAAGCTGTCTGAAGCACCGGCAAGCATCATCAGCATGTACAGAATGATATTTGCCGGCATACTGCTTGCTCCCATCGTCTTCAAGTACAGGCGGGAGTTGATGAAACCCACACGAAGAGAGTGGGGCGCGCTGACCATCGCGGGGTTATTCCTCGCAATGCATTTCGGTTTCTGGTTTGAATCACTCAAGCTTACATCCGTGGCGAGCTCAACGGTCATTCTTGCACTGCAGCCAATTATTGCAATGGTGGGGGCTTACCTTGTATATAGGGAAAAAGTGAGTGGCAGGGTTGCTTTTTCAGTGTTCATTTCATTTTTCGGTGTCGTCATCATCAGCTGGGGGGATTTCAGTTTTACGGACTTAAGTGCAATCACGGGCAATATCCTTTCATTCCTGGGCGCGGTAGCGGTTGTATGCTACTTTATGATCGGACAGAATTCCGTCCGGAACCTTACGCACTGGGTCTACAGCTTCATCGTGTTCAGCATTGCCGGGGGATTTCTATTGATATACAACATCGTCGCCCAAACCGAATTGACCGGGTATCCACCAAGAGAATGGGCCCTGTTCATACTGCTTGCGATTTTCCCCACCATCGCGCATGTCATATTCAACTACCTGTTGAATGAGGTGAGTCCGACCACAGTTTCGATGGCCATGCTGCTCGAGCCCGTCGGGGCATCCATCCTGGCATTTTTCCTGTTGTCGGAATATCTCGGGAAGTATCAAATTCTCGGCGGAATCATCGTGCTTTTTGGTGTCTACTTCTTCCTTTTGAGCCAGAGGAAGTCGAAATATAGAGAAATTTAGGAAGGAGAGACTCTTGCAGCCTTTCGGTTGCTTATAGATTTTTCTTGAAAACATAACTGACTTTATCATAATCCATCTTTTTCTCGTAGAACTTATGGGCCTCTTTACGTGCCAATCCGGATGAAAGGGCGACACTTTCATAATTATTCTTTTTAGCCCATTCATGGATGAAGTCTAAAAGCTGCTTGCCATGACCCTTGGACCTGATGGCACTGTCTGTGACAAGGTCGCATACCCAGACAAATCTCCCGTAATAAAGTGTAATCATCGGTTTGAATCCACAGACTGCAACTATTTTCTCATTGTCGAAAAGGGCATACATCAGATAATTATCCACTTCTTTCGCTTCTTTCACGAGATTGATATACTGTTCTTCATCCAAATGTGTTCTCAACTGTTGCATTATGGGAAAGGCACTGCGAAATTCTTCTTCTGTATTCAATTCTTTTATGGTTGTGGTTTTCAAGTTAATAACTCCTTTTATATATGTTTATTAAAGATGATCAAGCACGACTTATTGTTGATTTCAGCAAGATCTTGAATTTTTCTTCCTCCTCAATATCAGGGTTATGGTTGCTGTACTCGAAAGTGGTCAATGAACCGTTAGGTATCAGATCTGCTACTTCCTCACTGAAGACATGCAGGCATTGTGCATCATGTCTGCCACAATAGATATGAGCTTTGACCGGTGTTTTCTTCCATTCTTCACGGACACCATAGTCTTTAAGCACCGATGTGAAGTAATCGATTTTGGACATCAGTGTCCTCCCGCTTTACTTCCGGTTCAGCAGTTCATAGTAGGCGTCTTTTCTGTACAGTGACATCATAATCCATTCCTTGGACAGGACAATGTGTTCTTCAAGTGGTATCTCCGGTTTGCGAAGTTCTGTAAACATCTCCTTCATCCTCTGATTGCTAGGGTTATCCTTGCAGTAGAGAGTGCTAGCATGTTCCATATACTCATAGGATGCACACAGCCCGCCGGCAATGATTTTGGTCAAGCTACCCGGGCACATCACCGCGTATTTCAAAGCAAGGAATCCTCCAGTGGAGTAAACAGAAAATGTCCATTCATCAAATCTTAGTGATTCTCTGATCGCTTCCAGGTCGTGAATGGCATCATCCATGCTGTATGTATATTCATCAGTTTGATCAACAGATCGGCCGGCGCCGCTCAAGTTGATGACATGGACAGTATAGTGTTCGGATAAATCCTGGGACATGATGCGGCCCTTCTCATTAAATTCACTGTAGAGGTGCGTAATGGTCAGAGGCGGTCCTTTACCTTTCTTGAATAATTCGAATTGTCCTCTCTCTGTATCGATTAGTGAAGCTCGAAGCATCCAATTCTTCCTTGTTGATATTAATAATATCTAAAAATTCAATCTTTAATTTGATGTAATTGTAGCATACGAAAGAGCTACAGAAACTGAGTCATTTTCCAACAACATCTTTTCAAAGAAAATAAAAACATCAAAAAAGCGTTGAATTTCCGCTTTCTGATGCTTAAATATTTCAGAATATCTTATTAACTACTTAACTCTTCATCATCACTATAAATGACTTCAACATCTACTTCTTCATCATTGATAAAGAAATTCATCGTCTCTCCATCCTGATCAGAATCCAATTCAATGGAGTAGAGTACATATTCCTCACTATCATCTGCTTCATCAGTATTACATGCAGCCAAAAAGCATGAAACTGCCACTATAAATATGATTTGCAAGCGTCTCAAATACTCACTCCTCGTATAATATTATTAGAGTAATATTACTATATAATGAAATGAATACTCAAATCATGGACATAATGAGATCGATATCACCCCTTATTTTTAAATTGTACCTTTATACAGTATATTAGAACTTTTACTTAAAATGGAGGTATCGACATGGCTTATTTAATTCTGTTGAGTGGACTGTTTTTAGGATTTATTCTTTTCATGTTCACTTTTATTGTTGCGAAGAGGAACGGCAAGTATTATTTAGCACCAATAATCACTTTGCTTTTTGCCGTAATTATTGTTGCATATGGCTTATTCTTCGTTGGGGGATTTGAAGGAATGGCTTATTTATTTCTATCAGCCGGCTTTTTTATTATTAGTATCGCAGGTGCACTATTTCTACCCCTATTAAGCAGTGGAAAAGAAGCAAAGCAGCTCAATAAAAGAG
Source organism: Salinicoccus sp. RF5 (assembly GCF_020786625.1). NCBI lineage: Bacteria > Bacillati > Bacillota > Bacilli > Caryophanales > Staphylococcaceae > Salinicoccus > Salinicoccus sp. RF5. The sequence continues at coordinate 444,844 of NZ_JAJGRC010000001.1, read as the reverse complement.
ATAAAATTAGCTTGTTGATTTTACCTATTATTTTTGTGGCAACGATTGGCATTACCATTTATTCAGAACAAGGATATTGGATTATTGCACAGTCAAATATTGCGCCTGTAGAAACAGAGGGTTACCGAATATCCACTATTTCTGAGGGAAGCAAAGAAGTTACTTTATTATTAGGGGAAAAATATCTAGGAAAAGAGATTGAAGTTGAAAATTTAAGTAAACAGGGAGCTACAGAAATTACGCTGAAATTTGTAGATGGAGGGGAGGAAGACAAAGTTCCTTTTATTCAAATAGGCATAAGAGAAATAAATGAACCTTTGCAGGTAAAAACAACCGATGGTGTGATTTTTGAACCAATTGGAGGAAAAGTGGGAAAATGAATTCTCCCATATTTCTTTTTAACTAACACTTATGAATTTGCTTCGAATTGGTTTTGGTTACATCAATTACAATCCTTTTTAATACTTTTTCATCCATATAAAAAATACCGAAAGTTTGATATAAAAGGATTTCAACAGATTAGGCGATTTTTGAATTTACCTGTATATTATCAAAATGTTAATTACTTCAATGCCTACAGGGAATACGTATAATAAATATTTTACAGATTAAGAGGGGGAGGACATAATGAGGAAAATAAAGACCGCATCTGAAGATAGAGCAATATATGGAGTATGCGGTGGAATTGCCAGAGAAACAGGCATACCTACGATTTTGATAAGGTTGATTTTCATATTTACAATGCCTGTTTCAATCCTTGTATATTTTGTACTGGCTTACTACGTCTTCGATGACGACTACTTGTAAAGAGAATGACTAAGTTACTCAAGATGACGCTCTTATAACGCTTCATAAAGTATTTCAATTTTAAATAGCTTAGGTAGCATTGATAGCTGCTCAATTGTTGTTCGAAAACTTTATTAATCTTATTACACTGAAAAGAATCAGTGCAATCGATAAAAAATCAGATGTATTAAAAGCATTGCGAGCTCCGGTAAATGGATCACACGGATGGTTGCCTTCTTCTGCCGCCTCTGTCTAATCTTTCGGCAATATTGTTTGACAAGACTATAACTGCCATCATAGCCCTGCTTTCTGATGAATGTGTAAATACTGTAGACACTGCACTGAAGCTCCAGTTTCGAGTCAATGGTCTCCGTATATGTATCCAGCTTGCTTGGCTTTTGGTTTTTTTGCTTCCTCATACGCCGTTTGCACTGTCCGGTAGTCGCAGTTGTACTGTCTGGCCAGTGCAGCAAAGTTGGATCTGATGTCGTCAATCACATAGCGTCTCACTCCTTCGCGTATGTCTTCTCTCATCCATCTGTCTTCTTTCTTCCGGATAAGAAAAGCATACAAAAAATGTAGGTAAACCAACAATTTCAAATTGCCGATTACCTACATTTTATAACTGCCACTTACATTCAAACTTAGATGCACCATTCTCATCATGGTTTGCTATTATATTTATGTTTTTCCTTCTTGTGATTTTAAGAATCACTTATATTTTGTCATATAAATTAATAATCGGTAGACATGCCAGATACGATATAGACAAATAAAAAGAAGATACCGAATGCTATTGTTATAATGAGAGACACCCCAGGAAGAAGATTGGGCTCTGATTTTTTTAGAATACCAATTATTGAAAGTACTAAAGCTAAAGCTAATGAAATAAGACTAATATAAATTTCTATCGCCGGGCTTCCTGTTATAATCGGCCCTCTCGTCATAATGAGTGTAAAATAAAATATGGAAAAAACGATACTAAGCAAAGAGATCCAGCTTATCAAAGATGCACTTCTCATAAATTTCTACACCTTCTTTCAATTGTATTATTTCTATTTTTGGCCAAATTTGTTTTTATAAACATAATTGTTTGTGGTATTCGATGTTTGGTGAAGGAACTTCATTTTAGAATATGATATTCGAATAAATTAGATGGAATATTTTACGATTGAGTAATTAAATGCAAAGATACAAGCTGTTTTTGTTTCTTAAAGATATGGAATTCATTAGATAATATATCTATTGTTAGGTTGTGTGTAAATGAAAGTTGAACTTTTTACAAAATCAGATCCTTCAATTTTATTAAGGATGAATAACGATGAAAAATAAACTGCGATTGATTACAACCAGAGGAACTTTTATTATGATAGCTGTGTTTGTTTTAATCGTGATTTTAAGAAGTTTACATTTAGTCCCGGGAGAAATTTACTACAATAATAACATATCTCCAACATTACCTTTGATTCTTTTATCAATAGCTTCTTTCATATTTCTGATACTTGGAATTTTTTGTTTATTTGTCTTAAAGGAAAGAAGAGGAATGCTTATTTTGTCGCTAATAGTGAATATTGGCTTTCTTGCTTTCCAATATTTCTTATTTTTTGGTCTATTACAATGGGGTGCATAGCGCACTTTATTACAAAAAGAGTATAGAGTAAAATCGTTTCCATAAACATAATTGTAGTGAAAAACACCGTAGGCTAGATTTTTCTATTTTAGTAGTTAAATAAATATTTTCAGATTGGGGCTTTAACATGAAAAATTGGCATGTTCATGGTTTAAATATAATCGTTCTAGTTGCTATATCAGTATTTGGCCTGCTCGCTTTGTTTGGAAATGCAATGAGTGCTGTCTCATCTCCCAGCATCAATTTTGCAGTCTACACTTCTTTTTTATGGTGGGGAATTTTTTACGGTATTCAGTTTTTAATGCAAAACAATATTTGGAGAGTTACTTGGTTTTTAATTTCTTTAATTGTTCTATGGTTTTGGATCTCTGGTGGGGGAGCCTCATTTTGGAATATGATGTTCGAATAAATTAGATGAAGTATTTTATGATAGAGAATTTAAATGCAGAAATTTGTGATGATTAAAGTTGTTTTTTTCAGGACGTAAGTATGAATTCTAGTCAAACGGTGGGTAAACGATTAATGTGGACCCCATGTCAAGGACACTTTGAAAAAATCACATATATTAACACTGCACCATTCAATATGACTCCTATTATAATAAACCCCAGTTTTTAAGATGCGTGGGATGTAAAATTAACGTAAAGATATCTTTACTTAAAGGGATTCATTAATTATAATAATAGTAAAGGTATCTTTACTTTTTGGAGGGGGAGTCTTGGGAGTAATAAACCATATCAAAGAAATCCGCACAAGGAAGGGAATCACTCAAATCAAAATGGCCGAAGATCTTAAGGTAACACGGCAAACGATGAATGCGATTGAGAAAAATAAGTATAATCCCAGCTTGGAGCTTTCTCTTAAAATTTTAAAATACTTTGACGAACCTATGGAAAATGTCTTTATTCTCGAGGAGGATGAAAATGAATAATCTATTCGATCAGGAGAGCCAAGTTAAAAACATCAGAAAGAGCAGATTGTATATGGTCTTGGGAATAGTGGGTGGGATGCTGCTGGGATCTCTTGTGGTTTATTTCATCCAAGGTCGATTCCCGATTGAAGTCATGGCTGGAGCAACTTTAGCTGGATTCTTACTGCTGCTTTTTGAATTTTTCATAGCCAGACATGAAAAAAGTGATTTACCAGAGACGGATGAACGCATATCCCATAACATTTTCGTTTTCATGTCCATACTCTCTCAAGCAGCTCTTGCCATTCTGGTACTGGGATTATCAGTTTTTTCACTGTTCGGCGAAGAATCGATATCAATAATCTATTTATGGATCTTTTTCCTGATTTACATACTTGTCGGGTCAATAGGTGGCATCATTGTAAAGAACAGGTAGGCAGGTACAATAAGTGATGGTGGGTCGGTTCAATGATCGTCTATCCAGTCCCACCAGAAAAAGGAGTAGATACCCAACACTGTAGAGTGCAGAGGTCTACGCCTGCGTCCATGAAATCATTTGCTAGAATATGATGTTTACAAAAAGATTACCGAAAAGTGTGACCGAAATCATTCCTATAATTATTCCTAAAATGAATATAAAGATCAGTCTTCTTTTTTCCATCCTATCATTCCTCCATAAAGTAGTTCCTATTCAAATCTCGAATATAGATGTGGCATAAAATTCCTTGATAATAAACTATAACCGAATTTTGAAAATTCAAACAAAATTGGTTTTCATCATCCGAAAACAGAAGAGAGAGAAGTGTTACTGAAGTTTCTTGGGGATGTTATCCGTATATTGATCGTCATTCCTTTCATCATAAATCCCATTAAAATAATGTGCAGAAAGTCATTGTACTGTACAAAAAAGGGGAGGATCAGCAAAGAGATTTTCCTTGCTGAGCCTCTCTTTCTAATCCTCCGATGCTTCCGCTTCTTCAGTATCTTGCTGCCAAGAATAAAGAGGAGGAAGAACCGGATATCAAAGATGTGGAGTTGAAACAACGAATGAAGAAAAGAATGTGGCTCCTTTTATTGGTAGACTCATGGTACGCGGCTTTCTTTCTTGTCTGAAAGGCGCTTGAATAATATAAAAGGCGCAAGCGTAAAATTTACAAGCAGAATGGAACTGCTGGGAAGAAATCGAATTTTTTCAATCACCTTATTATCTTCCAGAGCTATGAAAGGATAGCTCACCAAAGATACAACAAAATAGATGGTCAACAATATGTAAGGAAATGAGAGGATAGTTCCCTCTGTGAACTCGGTAATAACAAAAATATAAAAACCGAACGCTACAATCGATAAGATGATAGCGATGCCTCTCAGAAAAATGTTGCTTAATTTCATATTGGTCACCCTCCAATCCATAAAAATCTTATGTATTTACTCTATCTAAAATTGAAGTATTTAACAATAGAAGTGCGATTTGAAGATACCAATTATTATGTATGGCCATATATTGAATAGTTCTGAAAATCTGTTCATATTCGGTTCATACAATAATGATAGAATGGATGAAAATGATTTTAAGGGTTTGTACTAGAATGCTTTGTGAAAGGATCGAAAGTATGGCACGCGTTTTGATTGTGGATGATGATAAGAACATAAGGGAATTTATTCGGCTGGAACTTGAAGAAGAGGGATATGCGACAGTCGAATCGACAGACGGCAGAGATGCATTGAGAAATATCAAGGAGCACCCATGTGACATAGCGGTTGTGGATGTAATGATGCCCTATATGGATGGCATTGCACTGACGAAGGAGATTCGTGACATATACAATATCCCCATCATCATCCTTACGGCCAAAGGCCAGATTGAAGACAAGGAATTGGCCTACACGGCCGGTACGGATGACTACCTGGTCAAGCCTTTTGAAGCAAAGGAACTTATATTCAGGATAAAGGCCCTGCTCCGCCGGTATGGTGCAGTGAAGGAAGAGGCCCCGGTCAGGCTCGGCAATGTCCTGCTTTATCAGCAAAACTATTCAATCAAGATCGGTTCCAAGACAGTGAAGCTGCCCCTTAAGGAATTTGAGCTCCTGTATTTGCTTGGTAAGAACCCCGAACGTGTCTTTACGCGAGAACAGTTGATCGAAGACATCTGGGGTCTGGATTTTGAAGGGGATAATCGGACAGTGGATGTGCATATCAAAAGATTGAGGGAACGTTTCAGACAACTATCGGTGCCAGCGCGCATCCATACGGTCAGGGGAGTCGGATATTCCCTGGAGGTGGATGAGTGATGCGCTCCTTATATTCTACTTTTGCTGCAACGACAATAGGTATCATGATGCTCAGCTTTCTGACTGCATTCTTCATTTCGAACACGTATTACCAGCAGTACTTGAAGCCGGAAAATGATGCGAAGAATACGCAGATTGCCAAGGAGATGGCGACCTTCATCGAGGGTAATCCTGAAGTGTCCATCAATGAATATCTCGAGAATATGGCGGCTGTCGGTTACCAGCTATACTTGACTGATGATTCGGGTGATGGGACGTTCTACGGCTCGGAATTCAGGGAAGATGCGCTTCCGAATCATGTCGTTGAAACCGTGCTGGATGGAAACATCCATCATGGCATGCAGGGATTCCCGAGGGAGACGTTCGTCACCGGTTTCTTTGCCAACGAACTTAAGAATACCATCGGTGTGCCTTTGGAGTATCAAGGGGAAAATTACGCACTGTTCATGCGGCCGGATATAGAGAAGCTCTTCAATGAAATGCACCTCCTGTTCGGCTGGCTTTTCCTTCTCACAATCGTTTTGAGCATCATTTTCGTGCTTATTGGGACCAAATATATGGTGCGCCCCGTAACCCGACTGAGTGCGGCCACAAAGGCGCTGTCCAAGGGCAGCTACGATATCGGCGGACTTGAAACGAAGCGGAAGGATGAGCTGGGGGAACTGACGAAGAGCTTTGCCCAGATGGCAGAAAGAATCAGGCAGACTGAAAATATGCGCAAAGATTTCATTTCCAACATAACCCATGATATAAATTCCCCGCTATCCAATATAAAAGGGTACAGTGCACTGCTTCAGAATGAACTGGACAGTGATGGAAAAGCACAGGAATATCTCTCAATCATCAATGGTGAATCCGACCGCATCAGTGCAATGACGAACCAGCTGCTGCTGCTGTCATCTCTGGATCATGAAGAGCATCTTCTGAAAAAGAAGGAATACGATGTCGGCAGTCAGTTGCGCCGGCTGATCCATCGCTATGAATGGAGGATTGATGAAGACAATCTGATGCTTTCCCATGATATCCAAGATGTTGTTATTGCAGGGGACGAAACATTGCTCGAGGCGGTATGGGACAACCTGCTGTCCAATGCAATCAAATATAACAGCAAGTTTGGTGAAATCGGGATAGAGCTGATTGAGCATGAGGATGATATAGAGGTCAGCTTCAGGGATACTGGCATCGGGATGGGAGAAGAAGCGAAGCAGCACATCTTTGAACGGTTCTACCGGGAAGATTCCTCAAGATCGGGGAAGATACAAGGGTCGGGCCTCGGTCTCTCGATTGTGCAGAAAGTTGTGGAGCTGCATAATGGAACGATCAGTGTCCAATCAAATGATCATGGCACTGTATTCCGGGTTGTGCTCCCAAAAAATTAAAATAATCCTCCTCAGTACATATTGCGTTCATATTCGAAGTATAGAGTATGAAATACAGATGAACTGGGGAGGATGTTTTTATGGAAAACAAGAGGAAAGGACTTTCTGAAGTACGATCATCCGGAACGGCCGGTACAGCAGAGGCGGTGTCGGAATGAAGATGGCATGGAAAGAGATGATGAAGTTCAAGACAAGATATGTGATTCTGGGTTCGATAATTTTCCTGATCAGCCTGCTGACGATGATCATAGCCGGCCTGGCGAACGGGCTGTCATATGATAATGCCTCACTCATCAAGGATATGCCCGAAGGCACCTTCTATATGGAGGCGGAAGCGGAATCACAGTATAATTTTTCCGGTTTGGATGAAAAGAAAAGGGCGGAAATCAAAGAAGCGGTACCGGAAGCTGCATTTTTCTCCATACAGATGGGAGAGCTCGAAAGTGACGATGGGAAGCGGCATGGCGTTGCATTCGTCAATTCAGACGGAAGTCTCTTTCCTCAAGTGGAGGAAGGGGAGACCATTTTGGATGCTTCACTGATGGAATCGGCCATCAAGGAAGATGAGGGGCTGACCAACAGACTGTTGGATGGCGAATTGCAAGTGGAGTCATTCATCGAACAGCAGAAGTTCAGTCATTCTCCGGTCGCGTTTGTAGATCGTGCAGATTTCGAGGAGATGTATCGTACGGATGCATATCAGATCGCTTTTGTAGAAGGTGAAGACGCGCCTGCAGTGGCGGGGCTTGAGAGATATACAAACGATGAATTCATGAATACCATTCCAAGTTACAGTGCAGAACAGCTGTCATTGAACATGATCGTCGTATTCCTGTTCATCATCAGTGGCATGCTTTTCGGCATCTTCTTCTATATGATCAACGTCCAGAAAATTGCAATGTATGGCATCCTGAAGGCCGTCGGCGTCAAAACAGCAACCCTCTTCAGGATGATGTGGGCTCAGATGGCCATCATCACAACCATCGCCCTCATTTTATCAGTAGGGCTCAGCCAACTGCTTGCCCTGATCATGCCGTCAGGCATGCCATCCATGTTGACGGCCGGTTCTGCTTCCATGATGTCGCTTGTCTTCATCATCATTGGATTCGCCGGTTCCAGCGTGTCGGGAATACAGATCAGCAGAGTGGAACCGATGCAGGCTATAAACCAAGGAGGTGTGTAGGATGCCGATCCTATCAATCGATGGACTTGAAAAGATATTCAGCAGTGCCAATAGAAAAGAAAAGGTTTTGAAGGGCATCAATCTGGAAATCACCAAAGGTGAAATCACTGCACTCACCGGTGCTTCCGGGTCTGGAAAAAGCACTTTGCTCACAATAGCAGCAGGTCTGCAGAAATCGACGGCCGGCACAATCATATTTCAAAACGAAGCGCTGACAGATATGAACCCCCGCCAGGTACGGGCAATACGGGCCAAAAAGTTCGGTTTTGTATTCCAGCATGCGCACCTCGTACCATTTTTGACGGTGCAGGAGCAGCTGGAGTTGATGATGGATACAGCAGAATTGAAATGGAGCAAAGACAGAAGAAATGAGGAAATCAAAAGCATACTTGACCTGGTAGACATGTGGGGACATAGGGACAGTTATCCTGGTACCCTCTCCGGCGGAGAGAAGCAGAGGGTTGCGATTGCCCGGGCAGTCGTCCATAAGCCTGAGATGCTGTTTGCCGATGAACCGACGGCGAGCCTTGATTCGAAACGCTCGATGGAAGTGATGAAACTGCTGAGGACCTTATCCATGGAGAGGAACATCACAGTACTGATGGTGACACATGAGGAAGAAACCCTTGAATATGCTGACACCATCGTACAGATGAAGGACGGGGTCATCGGGAAAGAGTAAGTATGATGAAAAGAAGAAGTATCGCAAGAAAAAATTATCTGTGCGATGCTTCTTTTTCGTACAGATCCAGCTGGTAGAAGCTTAGGTCGAGCCATCTGTCGAACTTGAATCCGACGTTCTTCAATGTACCTGCATGGACAAACCCGAACTTCTCGTGCAATCTGACACTCCCGCTGTTGGATGCATCGATTCCAGCCACCATAACTCTGTATCCTTCTGTTCCCGCAATGCGGATGAGTTCTTCAAGGAGCTGTGTAGCCACTCCTTTACACCTTGCGGATTCTCCGACATAGATTGAGTGTTCAACAGTATAACGGTAGGCAGGTTTATTTCTGAAAGTGCCATAGGTGGCGAAGGCGACTACATGGCCTGCTTCCTCATATACAATGACCGGCTCTTTTTTCTGTTGCTTCTCTTTGAGCCATTGTTCTCTGGCTTCAAGGTCTTCAACTTCATAGGAATATGTGGCGGTGGAGTTGAGGATGGCATCATTATAAATGACAAGGATATGTTCGAGGTCCTGGGCCTCAGCATTTCTGATCATGACTTCACTTCCTCTAATAATAGATGGTCAGTACTGATTCCATTATCACCATTCTATCAGAAGTATCTGGATGCAAAATGGAAGATTTTTAGCTGAAAGAAGATATTACCTTTTTTAATGTGGTAGTCTATAAAATGGAGTATTAAGAATTACACACTCCCACAAATTCATCGAAAGGAGCGATTTGATATGTCTGAATCTACTATGAAAATCATAGATCTACATAAGGACATCGGTCGAAAGCAGATCATCCGGAACCTGAACTTTGAGATACGTCCAGGGGAGGTTTTCGGATTCATCGGCCCGAATGGCGCCGGCAAGACAACTACAATCCGCATGATGGTAGGACTGATTGGCATTACGGAGGGTGATGTCGTCATCAAGGGCCACAGCATCAAAAAGGAATACAGAAAGGCAATCAGCGAAGTGGGGGCAATCGTCGAGAACCCTGAAATGTATCCGTTCATGACAGGCTGGCAGAATCTGAAGCATTTCGCACGCATGTCGAATGGCATTACAGATGAGCGCATCAGGGAAGTCATCAAGCTGGTCGGTCTGGATAAAGCGATCGGAACCAAGGTCGGAAAGTATTCACTCGGGATGCGCCAGCGCCTCGGTATTGCACAGGCACTGCTCCACCGCCCATCGGTGCTCATACTGGATGAACCGACGAACGGACTGGATCCTGCGGGCATCCGTGAGATTAGACGCTACATACGCAGACTGGCAGTGGAAGAGAATGTCTCCGTCATCGTATCCAGCCATCTGCTCAGTGAAATCGAGCTGATGTGTGACCGGATTGGCATCATCAAAAACGGTAAGCTCATCGCAACCAACGATTTGAATGAAGAAACCGATACTGATACTGCCATCGTCAATCTGGATGTGAATCCGCAAGAGGAAGCCATTGAGGTGCTACGGACGATGCCGAATGTTGAAGTGCTGGAGACGGTCGATCGTCTGCAAATCCAGTTGAAAAGGGATGACATACCGCATCTGGTGACGACGCTGGTCCATCGGGATATCGAGGTATACGGCGTCAATGTCACGCAGACCACCCTGGAAGAAAGATTCCTCGAGATGATTGGAGAGAATGTAATTGACTAAGCTATTCGACCTCGTCAGAAATGAACTCGCTAAAATCTACGTACTGAAATCGACCTGGGTCATGTACCTGTTCCTGGTCGCACTCGTCATCTTCAGCCTGATCATGAATACCGTCACCGATTCGGTGGATTCGGAGACGTCCTATTCCGGTGACTGGGAGACTGAACTGCAGGAAGAGAACCAAACACTGATGGAACAGATTGAGACGGAAGGGGAAGAGGATCCTTTCATAGAATCCACTAATATGACCCTGATAGAGGAAAACACGTACCACCTTGAAAATGATATCCGTCCATATGGCTACAACGCCGGCGATTTCGTTCTGGACAACCTCTTCACTACATCACTCGTCAGTCTGTTCGTCATCATTGTTGCCGGTGGCATTGTCGCCAATGAATTCAGATGGGGCACGATCAAACAGCTACTGATCCGACCGATTTCAAGGAGCACGATACTGCTTTCAAAATACGTCGCCGTCCTGCTGTTCACACTGTTCACATTATTATTCCTGATTGCATCGAGCGTCATCGTAGGACTGATTGCATACGGACTGCCGGCCATCAATCCGGAAATCATCGTCAATCGTCCTGAAGGCATGTCGAGCAATGGGATGCTGTCTGAAATTTTCATGCAGTATGGCTTTAAAACCCTTAACATTATCGTACTGGCGACATTCGGCTTCATGATTTCCAGCATCTTCAGGAGCAGCGCCCTTGCAATCGGGCTCTCAATGTTCCTCATGTTCGTCGGAACCACTGCAGCCCAGGCTTTGGCCCAATATGCCTGGTCCAAATATATACTCTTCGCCAACACTGACCTGTCCGTGTACTTCACACCATATGGGCCGATACGTGAAGAGATGACCGTCGGATTCTCAGTAGGAGTCATCGCAGTATACATGATTATATTCATCATTGCCTCCTGGGCTGTGTTCACGAAGCGGGATGTGGCTTAAGAAAGCAAATAAAATCAGGATGAAGCTTCTGCTTCATCCTGATTTTTTAATACACTTTTGCATAGATGACTAATGATATGAACACGGTAGATATCATCAGTGCACCGAACACCTGAAACAGGTAATAGGCTGGTGCATCAATCCAGTTGAACTGGAGAGCTGTCGTAAAAAATATGAAGTAGATTACCATGGCGACGAATGAGGCCATGGTTCCCTTCTGTCTGATCAGCTTCATCCTTTCATCCTTCTGAATAAACTGTGGATATAGATATGCCATGCTGAAACTCACGACTGCCATAGCAATAGTCACATAGAATATGCCTGCCGGTGGTGACTCTGCCATGATTGCTGCAAATCCCGTAAGGCCGGCCAATACAATAAAGAAAACACCGAGTATAAGAAACGACGCTCTCGGACTATTCATATTTAAATATGCCTCCTAATCATTTGGATCACTTATAATCCTTATCCTCCAGAAAGAAAATCTGTTCGACCCTCACTTTGAATAATTCCGCCAATATCATCGCCAGCGGCAGAGAAGGATTGTATCTGCCTTTCTCTATGGAGATGATGGTCTGCCTTGATACTCCCAGTTTTTCAGCGAGTCTATCCTGTGAGTATCCCATTTTCTTTCTATGTTCTGCTACATTGTTTTTCAATAGCATACCACCTCTTTGTTTTCATTTTATTGTAAAGTAAATTTTACGTCAAGTACACTTTACAATAATAGGAGCCCCCAAATATAAAAGTAGAAGTTCAAGTTTCATACAGATCGAATAAATTCACCAGTATATTTAAAAAGACGGGTTCCTGTTTTTAGGAACCCGTCTTTTAAGTTAGAATACATTAAACTATAATGTTTCAGAATCATTGCGTCAGTCCGGCCATCCACATGGAAAGCTGTGGTATGAACGCGATCAGGATCAGGCACAGCACCATGACGATGATGAATGGTATGACTGCGACTGTTGTCTTTTCGATCGACACTTTCCCGACACTCGAGGCGACGAATAGGTTGACGCCGAGTGGGGGAGTCACGAAGCCGATGGCGAGTGCGACGACAAGTATGATGCCGAAGTGGATCGGATCGACGCCGACGGCTGTGACAACCGGCAGCAGGATTGGTGTGAGTACGACCAATGCTGAAATCGTATCGATGAACATGCCGACGACGAGCAGGAACAGGATGACGATGAACAGTATGGCAACCGGGTTGGATGACAGATTCGTCAGGTAGGTTGCGATGCTGTTAGGTATCTGTTCTAGCGTCATGAAGAATGCGAATGATACGGAAAAGCTGATGATGATCATCGTGGTCGCATTGATCATGATGGTTTCCATGAAGCCATCGTAGATCGCCTTGAAATCCAGTTCCTTATAGATGAATATGCCGACGATCAGGGCGTAGACGACGGCTGTGACAGCTGCTTCCGTCGGTGTGAATATACCGCCGTAGATTCCGCCGAGTATGATAACGGGGATGAGCAGCGCCCATTTGGCCTCGTTCAGTGCCTTCAGCACATCCTTGAAGTCGAATGTACGTTTATCTTCCGAAGGCTTGTATCCTTTCGCCTTGGAGATGAAGTAGGCCGTCAGCATAATGGCGATGCCGACGAGCATTCCAGGCAGGATGCCTGCCATGAACAGTGCACCGACGGACACGTTGCCGATTGCGCCATAGAGGACGAGCGGAATGCTTGGCGGGATGATGACGCCCATGGAACCCGCCGTTGCAGGAACGGCGGAGGCGAAGCCCTGATCGTAGTTTCTTGCGATCATCGCCGGAATCATGAATCCGCCTATTGCCGCAACCGTCGCCGGACCTGAACCGGCAATGGCAGCAAAGAACATGCATGCAACAATGGTAACGAGTGACAGCCCACCGGTCATCCAGCCTACCAGGGCAGTCGCCAGGTCAAGCAGTCTTTTCGAAATGCCGCCCTTACCCATGAGTACACCCGCCAGAATGAAGAACGGGATGGCGAGAAGCGGGAAGGAGTCGAGTGATGTGAATGCCTTCTGGGCAATCAGGCTGATCGGCAGGTCGGTGCCGAACCATATGGCTGCGAGTGCTGAAACCCCGAGCGAGATGGCTATGGGTACACCGATCAGGAAACAGAGTATGAAGACACCGAATAATATAGCTACTGTCATGATGCCGCCTCCCCAGGTTTGTCATAGTCTTTTTTGATGATTTCAATCATCTGCAGGATGAGGCGTATCATCATGCTCAAGGCGCCGAGCGGGACGGCGAGATATGGCAGCCAGAATGGAATCTGAGTTGCTGGGGCGACCTGGCCATACTGCAGTGTCGTCATGACAAGCTCGGTTCCAAAAATCGCAACGAGCAGGACCATCAGGAACCAGATGATGAGGGCGACCATATCAAGCACCTTCCGGGTCATTCCATGGAAGAGGTCGATGAATGCCGAGACTTTGATATGCTCCCTCAGTTTCACTGCGTAGCCTGCACCGATCCAGACTTGGAATATGTGTATATAGCGTGCGGCTTCCTCCGTCCAGCTTGGGGCGTTCTGGAATATATACCTTCCGATGACTTGTCCGAAAATGAGCGCTACCATAAGGACAAGAGTCGCGATGAGAAAACCTTCTTCAATTCTATTGAATTTTTTGATCATTGTTCCGCTCCTTCTGTAGGTAGTAGGGCGTGCAGCTATTCATCTTTTGCCTCGAAAAGGTCGTCTATTAGATTATTGCCGAGCTTTTCGTCGTATTTTTCATATACAGGCTCTGCCGCCTCGATGAACGCTTCACGCTGTTCTTCGGTTATATCGTTTACCTTGAGGCCATCCTCCTTCATTACTTCGAGATATTCCTCATCCTGCTGGTGGGCGAGTTCCCGCTGCTCCTCCCGGAACATGATGGCCGCATCCATGACCACTTCCTGCAGGTCTTCAGGTAGCCCTTCATAGAAGTCATTGTTCATAAGGAGGACAGTCGGCATATAATATTGGCCGACGAGGCTCATGTATTCCTGTACTTCATACAGGTTGCTGGTGTAGTAGAGCGAAATCGGGCCTTCCATAGCGTCGTATGTACCCTGCTGCAATGCGGTGTACATCTCACCGAAGGCGAACGGTGACGCATTGGCTCCGAATGCCTTGAAGATATCCGTCTGGACGGGACTCTCCAATGTTCTGAACTTCAGGCCCTCAAGGTCTTCTGGTTCATAGATGGGGCGTTCATTATTGGTGATATGACGGAAGCCGTTTTCGGCGTATACGAGCCCCTTCAGGTTGTAGTCCTCCAGCTCATCGAGCAGGCTCTGGCCATACTCACCATCAAGTACCTTATAGGCTTCTTCGTAGTTGTCGAAAAGGAAGGGGAGGTCGAGCACCATGAAATTCTGGTTGAAGGATGAGACGACTGCGAGTGCTGGAATCGTCATCTCGACATTGCCGAGCTGTACCGACTCGACGGCTTCCCGGTCGGAAGGGAAGAGGGATCCGCTTGGATAAAGTTCGACTTCAAGTCTGCCGCCGGATTCCTCTTCGATCTGCTCCTTGAATTTCTCCCCGATGATATGCGAGGAATGACTTTCCGAAACCAGATAGGCCAGCCGGATTGTTGTTGTTGTTTCGGATGACTCGTTCTGGTTCGGACGGCCGCATGCGGACAGGACAAGCGTCAGCATGAGGGCAATAAAAATCGTTTTTTTCATTAATGGACACGTCCCTTTATTTGAATGATGGTTGTGCATATTCGTGGTGGAGGTGAAACGGGTATGGATGATGTTGGAACAAATACCACGCCATACCATATGTATGTAGTCTAATTTGCGCACATTGTATGCTATAGTATTTTCACAAAACTGTAAAGATTAAAAATATATCATCAAATATGTCATCTACACATGGGTAATTAAATTTATCCAGGTGGATTTTAACTCATGACAGAAGAAAGGGCACACCCTGATTCCAGGATGTGCCCGTAGGACCGTGCTATATATCTTCCAGCAGTGCATGTGAAACTTCGTTCTTTCTCGGGGCCCGTCTGAAGAGGTATTCACCGCTCCGGATCGAGGCAAGTACATCTGCCCGTTCACGTACTGCTTCATACGTGTCATATGCATCAAGTACGATGAAGTTTGCCGGCTTGCCCTGTTCGATGCCATACTCATCGTTCAGCTGCATGACCTTTGCACCATTATATGTGATGAGGTTGAAGGCCTTGTTTATTTCATCTATATGCGTGTAGTGGGCGAGGTGGATGCCGTTGTCGAGAATGTTCATCATGTTTCCATTGCCGAGCGGATACCAGTAGTCGGCGATGGAGTCCTGCGCAAATGCAACTGCATTGCCGTTTGAGAGCAGTTCCTTCACACGCGTCAGTCCCCGACGTTTCGGATAGCTGTCGCTGCGACCCTGCAGATGGGCATTCTCGGTCGGACAGGAGATGAAATTGATCTTCGATTCGTGGAAGAGGCCCATCATCTTCGCCACGTAGCTGTCATCTGCCGATCCGAAGCTGCACGTATGGCTCGCTGTCGTCTTTTCACCGTAGCCCTTCTCCATGACAAGTGCATTGAGCACTTCCAGGAAGCGGCTGTTGGGATCATCATTCTCATCGCAGTGGATGTCGATCATGACATCATATTTGAGGGCGAGGTCGACGATGCGCTTCAGCGATTCCACGCCATGCTCATACGAGATTTCAAAATGGGGGATGCCGCCGACGACATCCGCCCCCATCTCAAGGGCTTTCTCGACAAGTTGTTCCGCTCCGTCATAGCGGAAGAACCCTTCCTGTGGAAATGCGACAAGCTGAAGCGTCACTACATCCTTCAGTTCCTCCTTCAACTTGAGCAGGGCCTTCATGCCGGTGAGGTTCGGATCCGTCACATCCACATGCGTCCTGATATACTGGACACCATGGTTCAGCTCCTTCCTTATGCCCTGGAGGGCACGTTCACGCACCATTTCTTCAGTCAACGACTTCTTGTTGTCGCTCCAGCGCTGTATGCCTTCAAACAGCGTGCCTGAAATGTTGGCGTTGCCCGGGCCCAGGCCTGAAAAGATATAATCAAGATGAAGGTGTGGATCGACGTAAGGCGGGAGGACCAGGCGGTGCTCCAGATCGATCACCTCTTCAGCATCATCAAGATCCTGGCCGATGGATTTGAAGACACCGTTTTCCACCAGGATTTCACTTGCTTCATCCTGTCCATATATTTTGGCATTGATGAACTTTTTCATAATTGCGCTCCTCTCTATTTTCAATACATACCAATTTTAAGAGAGAAGGGGGGTCAAATCAACAAAGTAGCAGGAGCAGACACCACTAAAAGAATATGAATGGAGGAATATGAATGATATTCATCGGAATAGATCTGGCATGGACATACCGGAACGAGACGGGTGTATGTGTCATGGACGCGGACGGCCGGGTGGAATTCCTGGATGCTGCTGTCTACAGCAACGAGGATATACTGGACATCATCATGGACTACACCGATGGTCCTGTGATGATTGCGATCGACGCCCCGCTCATCGTCAATAATGAAAGCGGGTCAAGGGGTGCAGAAGGGGAGCTGATGCGTTCAAAGATTCATGGCCACAGGCTGTTCGCCTTCAACTCGAACCGCGCCTTCCTTACCCGTGCATTCGGGGACATACGTGGAGAGACTTTGATGAACCACATCATCCAGTCGGTACCCGGCATCAGAATCGGTTTCGACAACAGAGCGTCCAATATTGTCGAAACCTTCCCGACAGGCATCTGCTGCGGTCTTTTCCCTGATAAGCATCCAATCAGGTACAAAAAGAAGCGTAAGATGACCTTCAAGGAGACATGCGGGGAGATGGACCGGCTGACAGGTCTTTTCAAAGAAATGGAAGCGGAAGGCAGAGTGCAAGATCTCATTGAAAAAATAGATTGGGACCTCCGCAGTGCAACACGGAAATCGCACAAGCATCTGGAGGATAAGGTGGATGCGTTCCTATGCGCATACGGCATGTATAACATATATACGGGTGCCGCAGAAGAGAAGATGTTTGGCAGTATAGAGGAGGGGTTCATCATTCTTCCTATAAAAAATGAATGACATAATCTCCAATTATTGACTGAAAATTCAGAAGGGTATATGATGGTGTCAAAGGATTTTTTACATATCCTTACACAACACGCTTGATGAGCAGAAGGGGATCAGAGCCCATAGGGCTTTTGATATAGACTTAAAGCGAAAGGAGCGTAAGTACTGTCGTAGATGTCTTCGAGCTGCATAATCAGACTAAAGGGTGTCAAACACTAACAGGAGGGTTAAGATGGCAGGAAATCGTGGTGTAGTCTATACTGGAGCAGGTAGCGTTGAAGTAAGGGATATTGATTATCCGGATCTCGTACTCAGGGAAGGTCCGGGAGTACCGAAGGAGAACGTTGGACGGAAATGTGAACATGGCGTCATCCTGAAAGTCATTACGACGAATATCTGTGGTAGTGACCAGCATATGGTAAGGGGTAGAACGACGGCGCCTGAAGGGCTTGTCCTCGGTCATGAAATTTTAGGGGAAGTCATTGAAGTGGGCAGGGACGTCGAATTCGTCAAAAAAGGCGACATCGCCTCCGTACCTTTCAACATCGCATGTGGCCGGTGTGTCATGTGTCGTGAACAGAAAACACATATTTGCCTGAACACGAACCCGGAACGTGCCGGTGCAGCTTATGGCTATGTGGATATGGGAGGCTGGGTCGGCGGCCAGTCCGAATATGTCATGGTGCCGTACGCAGACTTCCAGCTGCTCGTATTCCCGGATAGGGAAGTGGCTATGGAGAAAGTACTCGATTTGACGATGCTTTCCGACATCTTCCCGACGGGTTATCATGGGGCCTATTCAGCAGGCGTCAAGACAGGTTCGACGGTATATATCGCCGGTGCCGGACCGGTCGGCCTCGCTGCTGCACACTCGGCGCAGCTTCTCGGCGCATCCCGCGTCATCGTCGGTGACTTGCAGGATGAACGTCTCAAGCAGGCGGAAAGCTTCGGATGTGAGACCGTCAACGTCTCCAAGCATGACCGGTTGAGTGAGCAGATCGAAAATATACTTGGAGTGGACGAAGTGGATTGCGCCGTCGATGCAGTCGGTTTTGAGGCATCAGGCCATGGCGCCGATGGCGGGGAGCAACCTGCCGCTGTGCTCAACAGCATCATGGATGTTACGACAGCCGGTGGTAAGCTCGGTATCCCAGGCCTTTATGTAACTGAGGATCCAGGAGCATCCGACAAGGACGCCCAGCAGGGCACCTTAAAAGTACGTCTTGGCCTCGGTTGGGCAAAAGCACATACTTTCGTTACAGGGCAGACACCTGCAATGAAATACAACCGTGACCTGATGAAGGCGATCCTTTCCGGCCGTGCAGATATTGCGAAAGCAGTTAATGCAACGGTCATCAGTCTGGACGAGGCGCCGAATGGTTACCAAGACTTCGATAAGGGTGCAGCGAAGAAATTCGTCATCGACCCGCATGGTTCATTGAAATAGCATGGCAATCCTTCCCCCATGATTAGGTCATGGGGGAGGGATTGATTATAAGTAAAAGAAATATCTGCTTGGGTGGGTCATATGAAATTGCTTAAAAATGGTTTACCTTTATTAATGACGATTTACATAATAGGATGTTTTTTTCTCACACTGGCGTTTATAGGAGAGATACCCTTCTACGTCATAGCTGTGACTGTTGTGGTGGGATTGTTTATAGATATGGAGGGGAATACTCGAGAAGGCCTGAAGATTGATGGCGTATTGAGCAGAATAATGTATACGGCAGTTATTATTGGAGTGATAACCCATAATCTTTTTGCATAAATATCAATCAATCAGTTCATATTCATATTGCTGATTGTCCACCTTACATCGAGGCAATTGTTCAGTAAGTCAGAATACCTGAGGCAGACTTTAGTGCCTTACGGCAATGAGTGACGAAACTTCAAGGTCACGCAATAGTATTATAATATGAAAAGAAAGCCTCTGAAGGCGGCACAATCCGCTCTCAGGGGCTTTCTTTCTATTCATCCATGTCTGCAACGACTGTCAGCTGATAATCGATCAATATGACGGATCTGACACCTGGTGTGTCGTCTTCACCCTTTTCAACCGGACTGACGTAGTGGCTGACTTTGGAGTCGTATACGCCGTAGGATTCAAGGGGCTTTGTGATTTCAAAGATTTCGTGGAGGTCTTCATCACGCGCTTCCTCCGGTTTTCTTCCCCTGACTTCAGGTATACCTATGGCGTTCGTTCCCCCTTCGACATTGGTGCGTTCCACCAGGTGGGCAAAGGTGAACGGTTCCCCATCCTGGTGCAGGCAATCCGGGGATGATACGGCCCGGTCCTGATCCAATTCGACCATCAGTTTGACGAAGTGTACACCGACATGGATCGGCATGATTTGATCCTCCTCTTTCCAGAATGTCTCCCGGTAGTTCGCCATGATGATTTCCTGGAGCAGACGGTTATTCTGGATGGATGCTCCGATGGAATGGAATTCCCTGTAGGAGCCTGCATGTTCGGGGTTGAACTTTCCCTGGAAGTAGGCCGAATATTCTTCGCCATCTCTTCGGATGGTCGGCAGCCATTCGATGGTGCCGGACGTGGGAAGGACAAGTGCCCGGGAGTATCTGCGGTAGCGGTTTGCTTCCGGGGCATAGTCGTCTATGGGCAGATCTTCGAAGTAGTCGAGTATCTCCTTGTAGTCTGCTTCAATGCCGTCATAATCGAGGCTTGTCATAAGATCGTATTTTGCATATCCATTTTTCTGCAGGTTATTCATTCATATCTGTCCTTATCGGTTAGTTTTGTGACATTGAATATATTAACATGAACCATAATTTTATGACAATTTGATATATGTTCTATTCACTTATGAAACGGCTGAGGAACTGACGGTCTTCGAGGTTCATGAAGTCCACTCCGAACAGTACAAGTATGGAAAGGCCGAGTGTCCAGGCGACGACACTCAACGTCACCCACCAGAAGGTGGCCTTCTGGCTGCCGCCGAGTATGACGGCCATCAGTGCCGTAAAGTGGCTGCCGACGAAGAATGGACCGATGAAGGCGAGGCCCGGCAGCCCGTATTTCTTCCAGATGGCTTCGGCACGCTGCGATTTACGGTCCTTAGTATTGCCTTTCCTTTCCTGTCGTGCGAGATACCATCTTTTGATGCGATCCATCAGGACGATGATCAGAAGCAGTGTGACAAGGTTGCCGAGAATGCCGATGATAAGGGTCATGGTGAAATTCATTCCGCCGAGAATACCGACCGGTACGACGACGAAGGCTTCGAACAACGGAATGGCGGATAATACGAAAACGATGATATAGGCGATGATCAGTGATGTGTTCATTGGATACCTCCGAGCCTGGATTCTATTTGAAAACAGTTTAACACAGAACGCACCCCCGTGGCTTTTATCCCTTCCGCAGAGCCATGAATGTTTCAAAAGGCTGAAAACGTCTATTAAAGATATAAAGCTAAAACTATTGGGAGGAAGACTGATGGACATAAAAAAAGGTGAGAATATGTTCTTTGTCGGGGAGGATGAAGTCAACCCCGAAGCTGAAATCATATTCAGTGTGGATGATGATGGTGACTATGTAGTGGAAAGCACAAGGGTGGACGACAGCCTGAGCGGTGAGGGCGTCGGCTCCCAGCTGGTCGAAACGATGGTCGAGTTCGTCGGCCAAGAGGGCAGGAAGATCGACCCGCAATGCCCATTCACAAGGAATGTCATGGAAAAAGATGATGAAATGAGAAAGCTGATCAAAAACTAATTTGCTGCCGGGGATGAATATTCCCCGGCTTTTTCTGTATAATGGGGAAATATAGTGCTGTGATTTTGAAAGGATGAAGTAAATTGGCTAAAAGTGTAGTACTCGCCGAAAAACCTTCTGTGGCCAGGGATATTGCGAAAGTATTGAACTGCCATAAGAAAGGCAATGGATTCATTGAAGGGGATAAATACATAGTGACATGGGCGCTCGGCCATCTCGTGACGCTTGCGGACCCTGAAAGCTATGACAATAAATATAAGACATGGAACCTGGATGATCTGCCGATGCTGCCTGAACCGCTCAGGCTGACTGTGATCAACAAGGCGCGCGGACAGTTCAATGCGGTGAAGTCCCAACTGCTCCGCAAGGATGCAGACAGGATCATCATCGCGACGGATGCCGGGAGGGAAGGGGAACTTGTTGCTCGCTGGATCATCAAGAAGGCGAAGGTCAACAAGCCCATTGAACGCCTGTGGATCTCATCTGTAACGGATAAGGCGATCAGTGAGGGCTTCCGCAACCTCAAGCCCGGGAAGAACTATGAAAACCTCTATGAGGCCGCAGTGGCCCGTTCGGAAGCGGACTGGTACATCGGCCTGAATGCCTCCCGTGCATTGACGACGAAGTTCAATGCACAGCTCAATTGCGGACGTGTGCAGACACCGACACTTGCGATGATCGAGAGCAGGGAAGAGGAGATCCGGAACTTCAAACCGAAGACATACTACGGGATTGAAGCGCTGACGGACAAGTTGAAATTGACGTGGCAGGATCAGAAAGGGAACAGCCGGAGCTTCGACAAGGAAAAGCTGGATGGTCTGGTCAACAAGGTGGACGGCAGTCCGCTGACGGTCGATTCGGTGGAAAGCAAGCCGAAGAAGACGTTCGCTCCAGGGCTTTATGACTTGACGGAGCTTCAGAGGGATGCCAACAAGCAGTTCGGCTTCTCTGCAAAAGAGACATTGAATGTCCTGCAGGGACTCTACGAGCGTCATAAGGTCGTCACCTACCCGAGGACGGATTCAAGATACCTGTCAAAAGACATCGTACCGACATTGCCGGAGCGGCTGAAGGCATGCGGCATCGGGGACTACCGTGCCACAGCGACACGCATACTGAGAGGTAAGATACAGGCGAACAAGTCCTTCGTCGACGACAGCAAGGTCAGCGACCACCATGCGATCATCCCGACGGAGAACCATGTCCAC
Organism: Salinicoccus sp. RF5; assembly: GCF_020786625.1. NCBI lineage: Bacteria > Bacillati > Bacillota > Bacilli > Caryophanales > Staphylococcaceae > Salinicoccus > Salinicoccus sp. RF5. Next base: position 422,384 of record NZ_JAJGRC010000001.1, on the reverse strand, counting down.
ATCTCGGATTTCAACGAACGGGAGCGCAGGCTCTACGACATGATCATCAAAAGGTTCCTCGCCGTCCTTCTGCCACCGCATGAGTACGAGCAGGTGACTGTAAAGGCCACAGCCGCGGGCGAGACATTCATTGCCAAGGGCAGGACCGTCCTCAAGGAAGGCTGGAAAGCCGCCTACTCCAATCATTTTGATGAAGAGGAGACGGATGATGTCAAGGACCAGCAGCTTCCGAAACTCGAAAAGGGTGAGACTCTCCAGGTGCATCGTGTAAGCCAGACTTCCGGTCAGACGAAGGCGCCCGCACGCTTTACGGAAGCGACGCTGCTGTCTGCGATGGAGAATCCGGCAAAGTACATGGAAGTCCAGGACAAGAAGTTGAAATCGATACTCGACTCGACCGGTGGACTCGGTACCGTCGCGACACGGGCAGACATCATCGACAAGCTGTTCAATTCATTCCTGATAGAAAAGAACGGTCAGGCCATCAGGATCACTTCAAAAGGCAGGCAGCTGCTGGACCTCGTTCCTGATGCGCTCAGGTCCCCTGCGACAACAGCGGTCTGGGAACAGAAGCTCGAAGGCATCGCCAAGGGCCAGTTGAAGAAGGAGGATTTCATCAAGGAAATGAAATCCCATACGAAGGCCATAACCCAGGAGATCAAGGAAAGCGACAAGAAGTTCAAGCACGACAACATATCCGGCAAGTCCTGCCCCGACTGCGGCAAGCCATTGCTTGAAGTCAACGGCAAGAAGGGCAAGATGCTCGTCTGCCAGGACAGGGAATGCGGCCACCGCAAGAATGTCGCCCGCGTCACCAATGCACGCTGCCCGAAATGCAAGAAGAAGATGACGCTGAGCGGCGAAGGTGACGGCCAGATCTTCACGTGCAAATGCGGCTACAGGGAGAAGCTGTCCGCCTTCGAGGCAAGACGCAAGAAGGAAGGGCGCGGAAAGGTCGACAAGCGTACCGTCCGCAAGTATATGAAGGAGCAGGAGGACGAGGCGCCGATCAACAATGCGCTCGCCGAACAGCTCAAATCACTGAACCTCGACAAGTAGGGCAGCAACTGCAGGTGTTGAAAGCGGATTTGTATTTTGAAGTATCATGTGGCATAATACCTTTCATAGTTTGAATGAACGACAAAAACTGATGCAACACCTCATGACAGAGCATTATATGGAAACTTGTCCAAAGGATTGGAACCCATGCATCTGAATAAAAAGGAGAGGTATTTTGACACGTTGTAGAAATTGTGGAGACAATTGGAACGTAAGGGCAACACTCAAGCGATATACAACATCCACCCCGGGAATGCCATGTCCATCGTGCGGGGAAGTACAGTACCTGTCCAGGGAATATAGGGAACGCAGTATGCTTGTGACTCTGCTCATCCCTTTGCTTATGCTGATTCCGGCTTTCTTCAACATTCCCGTCGTCGCAATGGCAATACTGTTCGTTGCAGCTTTTACCGCAATCGCCGTTATCCATCTGGCCACCATCGAGCTGGCGGATGAGCAGGAAACATGGCGGCAGAGACTGTATGAGTAATATATAAGTTAGAGTAAAACAGTTTTCATTGAAGGGCTGCCTGAGTCAGGCAGCTTTTGTTTATTTATTCACAAAAATGTTATTTTCTGATCCTCTCCGCGATATTGCCCCGTAATATAATGGGGGCAAGAGGTGAGACGATGAAATTCAAAAAACAGAATCAGCATGGGGCGTGGGCGATGGTGTTCATGCCATTGGTTATCGGTATGGTGGCCGGAGGGTTCCATCCGGCACAGCTTTTCTACATGGCAGGCTGGCTAATGATCTTCTTCATGGCGGACCATGTATTGTTCTTCATCAAGAAACGGCGGAAGGGGGAGTATGGCTACCTGAAGGCGGCGGTTTTATTCTTTGTCCTTTCAGCAGCCCTGTTCATCTATCCATTGATGGTCGATTACCGTATATTCTTCTTTTTCCTCATGATGCTGCCGTTCGGTGCAGTGAACGTATATTTCGCGTCGATCAGGGATGAACGCAACATCTTCAATGACATATCCGCCATCACAATTTTTGCGCTCGCAGGAGGCGGCATCGCCTTCCTCAATCTGCATGTGCTGTCGTGGCCGGTAATATTCGTCATCATCATCAGCATACTGTTCTTTACGAGTACAGCCCTTTTCGTCAAGACGATGATCCGGGAGAAGAAGAATCCGAAATACAGGATTGCATCGTATGCATATCATGGAATTGTATTCATCATCATGCTCAGCGCACACTGGATATTGGCACTCGCCTTCCTGCTTAGCCTGGTCCGTGCCGTGGCACTATACGGCCGGGGCTGGAAGATGAAGCAGATCGGCATTCTGGAGATTGTGCATGCAGTATGGATGACCACACTCGTATCCGTACACATCACAAATTTCATGTGATTCATAAGCATGGGGGCCGGAAGGGCCCCCGTGCTTCTTTGATATAATGGAGTCAGAGGGATTGTGAAGAGGGGGCTATTGATGTGGATGACCTTTATGAGATTGCGAAAGAGAGGCTGAACACCAGAACGACGAGCAGGAAAGGAAAAATGGGACACGTTGCAGCAGCGCTTATGACTGCAGAAGGCAATATATATACAGGCGTCGCGCTCGACCTGCCGTCTTCCATCGGCTTCTGTGCAGAGCATTCGGCGATTGCTGCAATGGTGACTTCCGGTGAATATGATATCGCGAGAATCATAGCTGTACATGAGGATGGCAGCATCCTTCCTCCCTGCGGCCGGTGCCGGGAACTGATCAACCAGGTCGGTGAGGACAACTACGGATGTGAAATCGGACTCGCAGGTAGGACCGTCCGTCTGGAGGAACTGCTGCCTGAGAGATGGGATGAGAAATATCTCCATCCGGATGCTTAGGCAGACATTCCGCAGCAGGCTGTAGTAATATATGAAACATACTTAATGTTGGAAAGGTGAGAGGATATGACACATTTCAATGAAATCAACACCGTTGCCCAGGGCAACACGAAACGGCTTCAGAAAACCATCCCGGATACGATGAAGCGTTTTAAAGATCTTCAGGATGCGGCCTATAAATCCGGTGCACTGGATAAGAAGACGAAGGAGTTTGCCGCACTGGCCTACGCAATCGCAGACAAGTGTGAAGGATGCATCGGCAATCATGTGAACAAGCTGATCAAGCTCGGTGCAACGCGAGAAGAGGTTGCTGAAATTGCAGGTGTAGCCATCGTCATGGGCGGCGGTCCCGGCAGTGTATATGGCGGCAAGGCCCTCCAGGCATATGACGATGCTACAGAAGAGGATTGAGCATCCAGGCAGAAAAAAGGGACCAGATGGATTGCTATCCATCTGGTCCCTTTCCTGTCTCAACTTTCATACGCCTGTTTCAGTGCTTCAAGGTCGATCTTCTTCATCTCGAGGAAAGCCTGTGTGACTTTCCGTAACTGTTCCGGTGAGCCATTCGACATCATCTCATTCATTTCCTTCGGGATGATCTGCCATTATACACCGAATTTGTCCTCGACCCAGCCGCACTGTTCCGCTTCAGGCTCTGCGGATAACGCGTCCCAGTAGTAGTCGACCACCTTCTGGTCCTCACGTAGCACCATAAGGGAGATTGCTTCATTGAAGTTGAATTCATGCGGGCCGGCACTGTCCATTGCAGAGAACCACTGGCCTTCGAGCATGAAATCCAAGTACATGACCGAGCCGGGCAGGTGAGGGGGCGTATCCTCCGGAAATCTGGCGATTTCCCCCATTCGGGAGTTTTCGAAGACTGAAAGATAGAATTCCAGGGCGTCTTCGCATTTTCCGAGATTCTGATCGATGAACATCAGGGAAGGGACGATCTTCGGCCAATCGCCCGCCTCGGGGCCACCAAGAATGAGCTGCCATGAGACTCCGAACTTGTCTTCGACCGAGCCGTATTTCTTGCTGAAGGGGTATTCATCGAGCGGCATGAGTGCAGTGCCACCGTCAATCAAAGCATTCCAGGTCTTCTCCAGATTCCGCTCCGCCTCCTCATCTTTTAAGGGGTCGAAATTGATGAAGAAGGAGATGGATGGGTTGAACGTGAAGTAGGAGCCTGCGTTGATGGCCATGAATCTGTAGCCATAGAGTTCAAAAGAAAGCTACTGTGCATCACCGGATGGCGTATCGTGCAGTGTCGTACGGTCTGTAAGCTTCGATTCCGGGAACATGGACATGTAGAATTCCACTGCTTCTTCTGCTTCCGTGTCAAACCATAGGTGGGGGACGATGATCTGGTTTTCCATGGTTAGCCCTCCTATTTCTTATAGCCATTATAACAGTATTTTAAAGTAAAAATACACCTATTTACATAGAAAAGGGACGCTATAGCGCTCCCTTTTCAAAATCATCGATATCATCCGGTCAGTTCTCCGTGACCTTCCTTTTCTTCTTTCGGTAGGCTTTCGGGATATATACACAGTAAGGCTCGCTCTCAAGGTAATCTCCAGTGGCGGCATAAGCCCTTGAGCGGGAGCCGCCGCAGACGTGCCTGAATTCGCAGACGCCGCATTTGCCCTTATAAAGGTCAGGGTTCCTGAGGCTTTTGAGTATCGGCGAGTTCCTGTATATGTCGGAGAGCTTGTCGACGCGCACGTTGCCGCAGTTGACCGGCAGCAATCCACTTGGATAGACATGGCCGATGTGCGAAATGAAGACGAATCCATTGCCGTCGTTGACGCCTTTCGGTGCGCGTCCAAGGCCATCGATCGTACCTGTTTTGCCTTCGCTGAGGGCATCCATGTAGCGGATCTGCGCATCGGGATCCTTATTCTTACGCATCTGATCCTGTATGACCACCCGGCGGTAGTGCTGGGCGGCTGTCGTCTTGATATCGAAAGGGACTTCGTCCTTGATCTTATTCAGCCATCTGAATACCTGCTCATGCTGGGCGGGGGTGATCATATCCTCGTTCTTCCCACGTCCTGTCGGTACGAGGAAGAATACGCTCCACAGCACGCAGTCAAGGGATTCGACCATCTCCCTCATTTCTTCAAGGTATTCGATGTTATAGTTTGAAATCACCGTATTAATCTGAAGCGGCATACCAAGTTCGTTCAGATAGCTGATGGCTTTCATCGTCAGGTCGAAGCTGCCTTCAGTCCCTCTGAAATGGTCATGGACCTGCTTGTTATGACCGTCCAGGCTGAATGCCCATCGGCTCAGTCCGACATCCTTCGCCTTCTGCATCGCTTCCTTCGTGACATTCGGTGTGGCGCTCGGTGTCATCGAAACCCTGACATCTTTTTCCACGGCATATTCTGCAAGTTCGAATACATCCGTCCGCATCAGCGGATCTCCGCCGGTGAATACGAGCATCGGGTACTCCATTGCGGCAATATCGTCTATAAGCCGCTTGCCTTCTACAGTGGACAGTTCGTAGGGATTGCGTTCAACCTGTGCTTCAGCCCTGCAGTGCAGGCAATGCAATTCACATGCGCGCGTCAGTTCCCAAATGACTATGAAAGGGACTTCGTTGAAGTCCGGAATTCTGATTTCTGGTTTCATTACCATCGCTCCTTTACCTGTTAATTCCAATATAAATCAAAGGAATCAGAAAACAATTGATATTTTGTGACAAAGTTAACAAAGAGTAGCATCGTTCATATTATTGTAATAACTTGAGGAGTGGGTAAAAGGTATTGGAAGGAGGGGAACTCAATGGAGACCATCATTACAGCGAAAGGTGTACACATTATTTTTCCGAAGGACTGCGGCAATGCACCGAAAAAGCGTCTGTTGATTGATGCACTGGCTGCCTTTATAGAAGGTGACCATGTTGAACTCGAGGAACGGGTGGATATCGAGAAGGTGCGCCTGCCATCGCTTCCTGAAGGCGTAATGGAAGTAAAGATCCATCGGGTGATTACCCATGGGAAGGAGGCGGGGGTGCACCTGACCGTATACTGTGCTGGTCGGAAGCAGGTGGAGGCGGGTGCCTTCCTGTCTTTCAGGAGTGCTGCGAATACCATCATTTCCAAATTGGATATATTGGTGGACAAGGACCGGTGAAATGGTCTGAGGGGACTTTCTGGAACTGTCTTCACCTGCACTAATTCATTGCAGTAGCGGTGGCTTAGTGGTAAATTTAAAGGGAAAGAGACTTTCTGAAAAAGGGGTTTACGCATGCCTAATATTATAAATATAGACAGCCTGGAAGAGGCTCAGGCACTTATAGGTGCAAATGATCAGCATATTACTTTTCTGGAAGAGGAGTTCGATGTGACGATCCACACCCTCGGCAATGAGATCACCGTCGATGGTGCTGATGATCAAAACATCGAATTGACGGAAGATGTGCTGATCAACCTGCTTAAAATCATCCAGCGCGGGATGTCCATCAATCTCAGGGACGTCCAGTCTGCAGCGATGATGGCACGCAAGGGGACGATCGAATACCTTGCGGATCTCTATAATGAAGAGGTCGCCCGGGATGTAAAAGGGAAGAGCATCCGTGCGAAGACGACCGGGCAGCGCCTGTATATAGAAAACATCAAACGCCATGACCTGACATTCGGCATCGGCCCTGCAGGTACAGGCAAGACATTCCTCGCTGTCGTACTGGCTTGCCAGATGCTCCGTGAAAATAGTGTGAAACGGATCGTTCTGACACGTCCAGCGGTGGAAGCAGGGGAGAACCTGGGCTTCCTGCCGGGCGACCTCAAGGAAAAGGTGGATCCTTATCTTCGTCCGCTCTATGATGGCCTGCACACGGTACTCGGCGCAGAGCAGACGGACCGCCTCATAGAACGCGGTGTCATAGAGGTGGCGCCGCTTGCCTACATGCGTGGCCGGACTTTGAATGAGGCATTCGTAATTCTGGATGAAGCACAGAATACTACAGAAATGCAGATGAAGATGTTCCTCACACGGCTCGGATTCGGATCGAAGATGGTCGTCACCGGCGACGAGACGCAGATCGACCTTCCGGGATCCACAAAGAGCGGGCTTGTGGAATCGGTCAGACTGCTTTCCGATGTCAGGGGAATCGCAGTGAATAAGATGGATGAATCGGATGTCGTACGCCATCCACTTGTATCAAAAATCATCAAGGCATACGAGAAGGAGTGAGCCGCTTGATAACTATAGATTTCATGGATGACGGCAATTTTACGGATGAAACCCAGAGGAGGGAAATCGAGTCGCTGATCAGTTTCGCCTATGGGCATCTGAATGAAACGGATGACGCGGAGATCAGCGTCTCCTTTGTCGATGAAGAGGAGATACAGGAGATCAACCGGAACTATCGGGAAAAGGACGCCGTCACGGATGTGATCAGCTTCGCAATGGAGGATGAGGATGACAATGTCATCCATGAAGATGCCCCGCGGATGCTCGGTGACATCATCATCTGCACGGATCGTGCGAAGTCGCAGGCTGAGGAATACGGCCACAGCTATAAGAGGGAATTGATGTTCCTTACGCTCCATGGCTTCCTCCATCTGCTCGGCTATGATCACATGGAAGCGGATGAGGAGAAGGAGATGAACCGGCTGCAGGATGAAATACTCGACGCCTTCGGTGTAACGCGGGAAGATTGATATGAGGCTCTACAACAGGTTCAAGTATGCTTTCATGGGCCTCCGGTGGCTGATGCAGAAGGATACGCATTTCATCGTACACCTCGTGTTTGGAGGTCTGGCGGTCATCCTCGGAATGGTTGTGGGACTTGACCGCACCGGCTGGCTGTTCATCGTCAGTGCGGTCTTCCTTGTGCTTATTGCTGAGGCATTCAACACAGCAGTCGAAGCTGCAGTAGATCTGTCCACGGACACCATCCATCCGATGGCCAAGGCCGCCAAGGATGCAGGGGCAGCCGGGGTGCTGCTGTCTGCAGCATACGCCGTCATTATCGGTCTGATTATATTTATACCCTATCTGATTTAATGAGGAGATGTTTTTATGAATGATGGAATATTCAAGGAAGAATGGCTGAAAGAGGCGAAGGTGGCGCAGAGCCGCGCCTATACACCATATTCCAAATTTAATGTGGGTGCACTGCTCATCACTGAAGATGACCAGTACATCTATGGGGCGAATATAGAAAACGCCGCCTATCCGGCAACGATATGCGCAGAGCGCAGTGCACTGGTAAGCGCCTACTCCAATGATATCAAGAAATTCAAGGCAATTGTGATCATTACGGATTCTGAAGAGCCTTCAAGTCCCTGCGGTACTTGCCGCCAGGTCATGAAGGAGCTCTGTGACGATGATATGCCTGTATATTTGGCGAATGCGGCCGGTAAAGTCATCAAACGCTCCGTGGATGATCTGCTGCCGCTCGGCTTTTCAGGGAAGGATATGGAACTATGACAGAAAACGAATTCAAATCGGGATTCATAAGCATCATCGGACGGCCGAACGTCGGCAAATCCACTTTCATGAATAAGGTTCTCGGGCAGAAGGTGGCCATCATGTCCGACAAGCCCCAGACGACAAGAAACAAGATACAGGGTGTCCATACGACGGAGACGAGTCAGATGATCTTCATAGATACGCCCGGCATCCACAAGCCGAAGCATCAGCTTGGGGAACATATGATGAAAGTGGCACGGAACACGCTGAGGGAAACGGAAGCCATACTTTTCCTCGTAAATGTGGCTGAGGAGCTTGGCCGGGGGGATGAATACATCATCGATATGCTCAAGCATACGGAGACCCCGATCATCCTTGTGATGAACAAGATTGACCTAGTCCATCCGGACAAGCTCATCGAACAGATAGAGGTGTATAAGGACAAGCTCCCTTTTGCAGACGTAGTGCCGATATCGGCGCTCCAGGGCAATAATGTGGACCGTCTGCTCGAGGTCATCGAAGGCTATCTTCCGGAAGGACCGATGTACTATCCGGAGGATCGGATCACCGACCACCCTGAGCATTTCATCGTGGGCGAACTCATCCGTGAGAAGGCGCTGCACCTGACCAGCCAGGAGATTCCACATGCAATTGGGGTGGAAGTGGAACGCATGAAGGCCGATGACCGGGGGACGGTCAATGTTTCGGCAGTCATCTACGTCGAACGTGATTCCCAAAAAGGGATGGTCATTGGTAAGAACGGCAAGATGCTCAAGGAAATCGGCAAGATGGCCCGCATTGATATAGAAAACCTTCTTGGCAGCCGGGTCTACCTCGAACTTTGGGTGAAGGTCCAGAAGGACTGGCGCAACAAGTCGCAATTCATCCGTTCGCTCGGTTACCGGGATGAGGAGTATTAGGGTCACGGATGATATATCAGCATAAAGGTGTAATGATCCGGCAGACCAACTACAGTGAGTCCAGCCGGATCATTACCATATTGACGGAGGATGGGACGCAGGTGCCGTTGATGGCAAGAGGGTTCAACAAGACGAAAAGCCCCTTCATCGTCCTGAAGCAGGGACTCAAGGAGGCGCTTTTCACCTACAACCGTTTCAAGGGGATGGGTACACTGAATGAAGTCGATGTCATCCAGCCATTCAAGCGGGTCAATGGTGATTTCATCGTCTACACCTATGCCTCCTATGTCATGGAACTCATCACGCGGGCGTTGGAAGAGGACATGGCGCAGGAGACCTTCTACCGCCTCATGATCAAGTCCCTCTCCCTGCTCGAAGCGGAGAGTGCACCGGCTGCAGTCGTGTCCTTCACAGCGATCAAGATGCTGCCGTACTACGGCGGGCAGATGAACGTCGATGCATGTGCTGTATGCGGCACTACCGACAGGTCGCTGTTCTCCCATTACTCCTTCAGTCATCACAGTGTGCTCTGTGCACGCTGCATCGATGAGGAGACGGCCCATCGTGCCGTCCCCGTCAGCAACAGGGTGCTCTACCTGGCCGGATATATGAAGCATACGGCGGTCGATCAGGTGGACTCGATCCGCATTTCGAAAGAGAATGCAGGTCTCCTGCTCGCATTCGTCGAGATGATATATGATGAATATACCGGCGTCTATTTCAAGTCGAGGCGTCTGCTGAAGACATTATAAAAAAACGGCAAAGCCTCGACTTTGCCGTTTTTGCTGTCTAATATTTGAATTTTTCCTCGAGGAAATCATTCAGTTCATCGATTGCCACACGTGTCTGTTCCATCGTGTCGCGGTCCCTGACAGTCACCTTGTTGTCTTCTAGTGAATCGAAGTCGAAGGTGATGCAGTATGGTGTGCCGATTTCATCCTGGCGTCTGTAGCGTTTGCCGATGGATTGGGATTCGTCGAACTCGACATTGAAGTCTCCAGCGATCTTCTCGAATACCTTGATTGCATCACCGCTCAGCTTCTTGGACAGCGGCAGCACTGCTGCCTTGAATGGTGCAAGCTGTGGGTGGAATCTGAGTACTGTGCGCTTTTCACCATTATCGAGTTCCTCTTCTTCATAGGCATCACACAGGAAGGCAAGCGTGACGCGGTCAAGGCCGAGGGAAGGTTCGATACAGTAGGGAATGAACTTTTCTCCCGTCTCCTGGTCATGGTATGTGAAGTCCTCATTCGAGTGCTCCATATGCTGGCGCAGGTCGAAGTCGGTACGGCTCGCGATGCCCCACAGTTCGCCCCAGCCGAACGGGAATTTGTATTCGATGTCCGTTGTCGCATTGGAATAGTGGCTCAGCTCGTCGTCATCATGATCCCTGAGTCTCGTGTTTGCCTCGCTCATGTTCAGGTCCTTGAGCCATTTGACGGCGAAATCCTTCCAGTAGTTCTGCCATTCGATTTCTGTGCCCGGCTTACAGAAGAATTCGAGTTCCATCTGGTCGAATTCACGTGTCCTGAATGTGAAGTTTCCTGGTGTGATTTCATTACGGAAAGACTTGCCCACCTGGCCGATGCCGAAAGGCAGCTTCTTGCGCATCGTACGCTGTGCATTCTTGTAGTTGACGAATATGCCCTGTGCCGTTTCAGGTCTCAGGAAGATTTCGTTTGTAGAGGATTCCGTGACCCCCTGGAAGGTCTTGAACATCAGATTGAACTGCCTGATTTCCGTGTAGTTGTGTGCACCACAGTTTGGGCAACGTATATCGCGCTCCTCGATGATGTGCTTCATTTCATCGAAGCTCAGTCCGTCTGCAACAAAGGAATCGTCCTCCTTCTGGATGACATCTTCAATCAGCTTGTCCGCACGGTGGCGGGACTTGCATTCCTTGCAGTCGATCATCGGATCGTTGAAGTTGCCGAGGTGTCCGGAGGCTTCCCATGTCTTCGGGTTCATCAGTATTGCTGCATCCAGTCCGACATTGTATGGGGACTCCTGGATGAATTTCTTCCACCATGCCTGCTTGATGTTGTTTTTGAGTTCGACGCCGAGGGGGCCGTAGTCCCATGTGTTCGCCAGGCCGCCGTATATCTCACTGCCCGGGAATACAAAACCTCTCGTTTTTGCCAGATTCACAATCGTTTCCATTTCCATTTGATTCGACTCCTTACATTTGAATAATCAGAGTTAAAGATGGCGGATAATAATAAACGCCCCCGGATAACATCAATGTTATCCGGGGACGAGCATAGCCCGCGGTTCCACCCCAATTAGTGTAGACACTCCGCTTTTATATCCACTTTTATCTTCATTATGATATGCCAATTCATTGTTAAGCTCGCACCATCCTTAACTCGCTTCAGTTCCATTATAGCCACAGTTCGATTATTGTGCAATCTTTTGTGTATATTTCTTTATTCCACCGAATGTATTATAATTGGGTATGTTGGGAGTGAGGGCATGGAACTGAATGAGAGACAGGAAAAGATACTCAAAATAGTAAAGCAGCACGGGCCGATCACCGGCAGCAAGATTGCAGAACAGCTGTCGCTGACACGGGCAACGCTCAGACCCGATCTGGCGATACTGACCATGTCGGGATATCTGGATGCAAGACCCCGGGTCGGCTATTTCTATACCGGCAAGGAATCCGAGGAAGTGATGACTTCCAAAATCAGGAACATACTTGTCAGTGAAGTACAGAGCGTACCCATCCTGATCAAGGAGGACACCTCCATCTATGAAGCGGTCGTCAAGATGTTCCTGGAGGATGTCGGCACCCTGTACGCCATCGACAACGACAAGGCATTGGCAGGTGTCATTTCCAGGAAAGATCTGCTCAGGGGGACGATGGGCGGTAATGACATAGAGAAGACGCCGGTGAGCGTCATCATGACCAGGAAGCCGAATATCACCATATGCTATCCGAATGACCTTCTGATCTATGCGGCAAACCAGCTGATCGAAAAGCAGATCGATTCCCTGCCTGTCGTAGAGGAGCGGGATGGCATCGACCAGGTGATCGGAAGGATCACCAAAACCACCATTACAAGAGTATTTGTTAATCTCATGGAATAAGGAAGTGTTTGAATGTCTAAGATTAAAGTGATCGTTGCTTCGGATTCCGTCGGGGAGACGGGTGAACTGGTGGCCAAGGCATGCCTGTCCCAGTTCAATGTTGATGAATCCGATGAAGTACTGATCCGCTATCCATATATAGAATCGGAGGAGAACGTGGATGATGTCATCGACCTTGCCAAAAGCAAGAATGCCATCGTCGTATTCACGATCATCACCCCCGAGCTCAGAAAGTATATAAAGCAGGAACTGCAGACCGAGAATATCGCATCGGTGGATATCATGGGACCGCTGATGAGCATATTGGAAGGCAAGGCTGAAGAGGCCCCGTACTATGAGCCGGGTCGTGTCCACCGTCTCGATGAGGATTATTTCAAGAAGATCGAGGCCATCGAGTTTGCGGTCAAGTATGATGATGGCAAGGATGCAAGCGGCCTCGACAAGGCGGATATCGTGCTGATCGGTGTTTCAAGGACGTCCAAGACGCCGCTGTCGCAGTACCTTGCCCATAAGAAATATAAAGTGATGAACGTACCGATGGTGCCCGAGGTCACACCGCCGAAGGAACTCTATAATGTGGATCCGAATAAATGCGTCGGTCTGAAGATCAACCCGACCTCATTGAACAAGATAAGGAAGGAACGGCTTGCACAGCTCGGCCTCAAGGATACGGCGAGCTATGCCAATGACCAGAGAATACAGGAGGAGCTGGACTACTTCAACGAAGTGATCGGTAAGATCGGCTGTCCGGTCATCGATGTCTCTGAGAAGGCAATCGAGGAAACCGCAAACGAAATTTTGGATTATGTCGAAGGCAGACCCGACATCAAAGGATGATGTGAGTGAGAATACCAGATGAAACAGTAGAAGCAGTTAAACAGGGGACCGACATCACTGACCTTGTTTCCAGTTATATAAAATTGGAAAAGAGGGGACGGAACTATGTCGGTCTCTGTCCATTCCACAATGAAAAGACGCCTTCTTTCACCGTCAGTCCGGATAAGCAGATATGCCACTGTTTCGGGTGCAAGAAGGGCGGCAATGTCCTGCAGTTCTACATGGAAGTTGAGAACGTATCTTTTACAGAGGCTGTCCGCAAACTCGGGAAACCGCTCGGCATCGAGATCGCGGCCTCCGAGCAGGTCACCAACGACAGTGAAATGCAGCTCATCAGGATCCATGAGTATATGACCGATCTCTACCATCATATCCTTATGCATACGAAAGAGGGCGAGGGTGCCCTCAAGTATCTCGAGGACAGGGGGTTTTCAGGGGAGATCATACGCAGGGAAAAGATCGGCATCGCACCGGATATGCGCGACTTCACCAAAAATGCACTCTCCGATAAGGGATTCAGCCTCGAGCTTGCATTCCAGGCGGGGGTCATCTCCCGTAATGAAGAGAATTTCTCCTATTATGACCGGTTCAGCGGACGGATCATGATTCCGATCCGGAACCACCAGGGCTATATCGTCGGCTATACTGCCAGAAGCATGGACGGACGGGAGCCCAAGTACCTGAATACACCGGAGACTTCCATATTCCAGAAACGGCGCCTCCTCTATAATCTGAGCGATGCCCGCAAGGATATCCGCAAGCAGGATGAAGTCATCCTGATGGAAGGCCACCTCGACATCATCAAGGTGAAGATGACCGATGTGAACAATGTGATAGGGCTGATGGGAACCGCCCTGAGCGAACAGCATATCCAGATGCTGAACCGCCTGGCCTCCAATGTCACCCTCATGTTCGATGGGGATCAGGCTGGACAGGCTGCCCAGCTCTCGCTTGGCGCGGACCTCCTTGAAGGGGGACTCAATGTCTTCATCATCTCCATGCCAAAAGGCATGGATCCCGATGAATATATAGAAAAATATGGAGCAGAAACCTTCCGGGACCTGGTCAAGAACGAAAAGCGCCATTATATCCACTTCAAGGCCGAACACCTGCTTGAAGAGAGCATGAACAATGACATGGCCTTTTCCAACAACCTGAAGATGCTTACCGACCACCTCAGGCATGTCAAGGACCAGGTCATTAGGGAGCGGCTGATCCAGCATATCAGCGAACTCTACAAGGTGGACCGCAAATCGATAGAACAGAATGTTCCCAATCAGGCCGCAGCCCCTTCTTCAGGCACAGTGGCCAGGCCGAGGCAGCTGCCCCTCAGGGAGCGGAAGGAGCGCTATCTCCTGCGCGCCCTGATGAAGGATCGGGACCTGTTTTTAAATTTCCAGGACAATATAAGTGAAGAAGTATTAACCGCACCCCGTTATTATGTTATATTTAAAGGGTTGTGCGCATATTTTGACAAACATGATGAATTTGAATTATCATCATTCAGCCAATACATTGAAGGAGAATACTTCAGCACTGCTGTAGAAGTGGAAGAACTGCTCATAAATGAAGATATCACGACCGAAGAAGTAAATGATTATATAGAAGACTTAAGTGGTATTAGGAATAGTGAGAAAGAAAAACAGTCGCTGTACCAGCAGCTGCAGGAAGCAGAAAACAGCAATGACATCGAACTCCAGATCAAATTGGCACAGCAGTTGAATGAGATTAACAGTCGCTATAAAAGGTGAGTGTGAAGTCTGAATAGGAGGGCTTTAAATGGCAGACAAAAACGTAAAGACGACCGAACTGAAAGATGTCGAACTGTTCACATCTGTAGAGCAAGTCAAAAATCATCTGGTGGAGAAGGGGAAGACACAGGGTCATCTGTCTCATGAAGAGATTGCTGATAAACTGTCCAGCTTCGAACTCGACGCAGATGCCATGGATGAATTTTTCGATGAAATAAATGAGAATGACATCCAGCTCATAAATGAAAAGGATACGACTGACTCCGATGAAAAACTCAATCTCCACGACATGAGTGCACCACCTGGAGTGAAGATAAACGACCCGGTAAGGATGTACCTCAAGGAAATCGGCCGGGTGGATCTTCTCAGTGCGCAGGAAGAGATAGAACTTGCCAAGAAGATCGAGCAGGGTGACGAGGTTGCGAAAAGCCGACTGGCTGAGGCCAACCTCCGCCTCGTCGTCAGCATTGCCAAAAGGTATGTCGGCCGCGGCATGCTCTTCCTGGACCTGATTCAGGAAGGGAATATGGGCCTGATCAAAGCCGTCGAAAAATTCGACTTCTCCAAGGGCTTCAAGTTCTCCACCTATGCCACATGGTGGATCAGACAGGCCATTACACGTGCCATCGCCGACCAGGCGCGGACCATCCGTATCCCAGTCCACATGGTGGAAACGATCAACAAGCTGATCCGTGTCCAGCGTCAGCTGCTCCAGGATCTGGGTCGCGAACCGACACCGGAAGAAATCGGTGAGGAGATGGATCTGCCTGCTGAGAAGGTCAGGGAAATCCTCAAGATTGCACAGGAGCCCGTCTCCCTTGAAACACCGATCGGGGAAGAGGACGACAGCCACCTTGGGGACTTCATCGAAGACCAGGAAGCACAGAGTCCATCCGATCATGCTGCCTATGAACTTCTGAAGGAACAGCTTGAGGATGTACTCGATACCCTCACAGACCGGGAAGAGAATGTACTCAGGCTCCGTTTCGGCCTGGATGACGGCAGGACAAGGACGCTTGAGGAAGTGGGCAAAGTGTTCGGTGTGACCCGTGAGCGCATCAGGCAGATTGAAGCCAAAGCCCTCAGGAAGCTGAGGCACCCAAGCAGAAGCAAGCGCCTCAAGGACTTCATGGATTGATGAGGCAGCCTGGCCAGTGTAAATTTTTATCTGAAAAATCTTTTGACTTTACTCATATTTAATATACAATTATAAATGTGAATATGTTTCTGCAAAGAGATTAGGGAGGTTGTTTTATGAATCGTAATCCGATTGTGCCTTTTATACTTATCATCTTCCTAGGCATCGGGCTTGTATTCCTGCTTTCTTCTCAAGGCGCCAATGAAGAAGAAGAAGGCGGTGGAGAAGAGACTGCCAGCGAAGAAGGTGGAGAAGGCGGAGGCGAAGAGGCTTCTTCAGGAGACTTTGACGCTGAAGGGTTTGCACGCGACAACTGCGCATCCTGTCATGGACAGGACTTCTCAGGCGGTATGGGACCTGCATTGGCGGGCACCAGCCTTGCTGAAGAGGATTTCACTGCTGCTTTGAGAGAGGGACCAGGATCAATGCCTGAGTTCACTGAAGATCAAATCGCAGATGAAGATGTTACAACGTTGTATGAGTTTTTCTCAGAACAATAACTTTTGCTTACTGACTTCCACACATCGTGTGGAAGTCTTTATTTATATCAGATGGAGGAAATGAAATGCTAGATGCAAGATTACAGAAAGTCTCGGAATTCATCACCGGGAGGAAGCTTCTCGACATCGGTTCCGATCATGCATACCTGCCTATAGAGGCGATCAGGAATGGAATCGTCAGCCAGGCGATATGCGGTGAAGTGGTGAAGGGCCCCTTCGATTCCACTGTAAACAATATCAGAAGGGAAGGCATGGAAGACAGGATTGAGGCACGGTTTGGTTCCGGTCTGGAAGTGGTCTCCCAGGATGATGCGGTGGATACCGTCACCATCTGTGGCATGGGTGGTCCGCTCATTGCCGAAATACTTGAAGACGGCCTCCATAACCTCGGAGGAAAGCCACGGCTGGTGCTTCAGGCGAACACGTACACCTATCCGGTACGGAAAGTGCTTGCAAGATCCGACTATCGCATCATTGATGAAACAGTGATCAGGGACGGACGGCATTTCTATGAAATCATCGTCGCTGAACCAGGTTCATCCGACTATGATGAAAAGCAGCTGATCTTCGGTCCGGTCCTCCTTGAAAAGAGGGAACAGGCGTTTATCGAAAAGCTCGAAAGGGAACTGGAACACCAACGGAACATTTATGGGAAGTTGAAGCAGAACTCATCAAACACTGAAAAAATTGATGAAGTTGCTGATACGATAAATGCATTGAAAGAGGTGCTCGAACAGTGAAGATTAGAGAACTGATGGGAATCCTTGATGACATCGCCCCCTTCAAGGATAGTGAAGAATGGGACAATACCGGACTGCTGGTCGGGGATTTGGATGATGAGGCCACAGGCATTCTGACGACCCTTGACTGCGCGCACGTCACAGTGGAGGAAGCGGTTGAGAAGGGTGCAAATGTCATCATTGCCCACCACCCGCTGATTTTCCCGAAGGTTTCAAATGTCACGGAGACAGGTGTGGGCAGCATCGTCAGAAAGCTGATCAGGAATGACATCAACCTCATCGCCATGCATACGAACCTGGATCACCAGCCGCATGGCGTCAGTCATATGATTGCAGAAGTGCTTGGATATGATCAGACGGAAATCCTCATCAAGCATGAATACTTCTATAAGAAGCTCAGAATCAATATACCAAAGGAAGATGTGGAACAGCTGAAGAAAGACCTTTCGGATGCAGGGGTCGGCAACCAGGGCGACTATTCCGAATGCTTCTTCGAATATCCGGTGAAAGGACAGTTCAGGCCGAATGACGAAGCGGACCCCCATATCGGCACGCAAGGGGAATTGGAGCATGTGGATGAGTATATCGTGGAAGCGATATTCGAAGCTGCGCACGAACAGCAGGTGATTGACGCGCTCATCAAATCCCATCCATATGAGGAACCCGCCTACGATGTGCTCACCCTGAAGAAACCGAGCGACAAGGGGCTCGGCGTCAAGTTCGATTACGATGATACGCTCGAATCCCTCGTCGAACTCATCAGGGAAAAAACAGGGCACGACATCGTCAATGTCGTCAACGCCAACACCGGCAGGATGAATAAAGTCGGCATCATCGGCGGCTCCGGCATGAGCTATATCAATGAAGCATTCTCACAAGGTGTCGATGTGCTCGTCACAGGAGATGTGAAATACCACGAAGCCTATGATGCCAAACTTGCCGGCCGGAACATCATCGATGTCGGCCACTATATGGAAGTGTTCATGGCGGAAGGCCTGAAACGTCTGGTGGAGGATCGCGTCGAACTGCCTGTACATGCGACCAGCTTCACCACCAATCCTTTCGAATAAAAAACCATCGAAGCATTGTGCTTCGATGGTTTTTTCTAATCCATGATCTTTACAGGCTTCGCCTTCTTGATCTTTGGCAATATTTTGTTCTTTGGTACTGTAGAGCGCGGTTCAGAACGGTTTTCCCTGTCATACTCCTTGATATAGTCGATGACTTCCTTGACGATCGGGGTTGGTGTGGAAGCACCGGCTGTTACTGCCACACTATCTATGTCCTCGAGCCATTCCGTCTTCAATTCGCTCAAGGAACTGATGCGGTAGGCATTTGTATGCGCGATTTCTTTAGAGACCTGTGCCAGACGGTTGGAGTTGTTGCTTTTCGGGTCTCCCACAACAATCAGAAGATCTGCTTCCTGTGCCTGTTCGGCGACCGCCTCCTGGCGCACTTGCGTTGCCAGGCATATTTCCTTGTGGACCTCGATGTGCGGGTACTGTTCCTTCAGCTGATCCATGAGATGGCCGACATCCCATTGGCTCATCGTCGTCTGGTTGGTGACGATGAGCTTCTTATGGGCCAGTTCCTCAGGCAGCGCCTTGACCTCTTCGAGCGTTTCGACGAGGTGGACGTGATCCGGCGACACACCGACAGCGCCTTCCGGTTCCGGGTGGCCCTTCTTGCCGATATAGACGACATCGTATCCTTCCCGCGTCCGCTCACGGATGAGCTGATGGGTCACCTCGACGTCCGGGCATGTAGCATCGATGCATGTCAGCCCCTTTTCCTTGGCACGCTGTTTGACTTGCGGAGAAACGCCGTGGGCAGTGAAGATCACCGTGCCCTCATTGATTCCTTCCAGTATTTCAAGCCTGTTGGCACCATCGAGCGTGACGATGCCGTCCTCTTCAAACGCATCCGTCACATGCTTGTTGTGGACGATCATGCCGAGAATGTATATTGGGCGGGGCAGTGTCTTGTCCATAGATGCATTCCGCGCAATCACCATCGCATCTACGACACCGTAACAATACCCGCGTGGGCTTATCTTAATAATATCCATGAAGTATATTCCTCCCTTAATGTCATTATAACCAAAAGCCGCACGTTTTTAAATCATCATGTAGTATGAATGATGTGTGGCCTAACACCTTCATTTCGGTTATAATGTAACCTGAGTTCCAATAAAGAAAACAGGTGAAACAATGAGTAATGCATTCAAAAGATTCAGGTTCAGCGAACAGATGCTGAATGCAATCGAAAGTATAAATTTTTCCCATCCTACCCTCGTACAGGAGCGTGTCATCCCGAAGATCCTGAAGAAGGAGAACGTCGTGGCACAATCAGAGACGGGCAGTGGGAAATCACACGCCTTCCTCCTCCCCATCATACATGAAATCAACACGGAGGATGCACATACACAGGCTGTCATCACGGCACCGACGCGCGAGCTGGCAAAGCAGCTGTACCAGATGACGCTTGAAATATTGAAGTCCTTCCCTGAAATCAGGGCTGCTGCCTTCATCGGCGGCACGGATATCGAAAGGGATGTGCAGAAGGCATCCAAGTCTCCCCACATTGTAATCGGTACGCCGACAAGAATCAAAGATTTGAGGGATAAGGGCGGCCTCAACCTCCATTCCGTCGAAAGGCTGGTCATCGATGAAGCCGATCTGATGATTGACCTCGGCTTCCTGGAGCAGATCGACAGCATCTCTTCCACAGTCAGCGATTCGGCTCAGTTCCTCGTCTTCTCTGCGACCATACCGGAAGCGCTCCGAATCTTCCTCAGGAAGTATATCGGAGAAACCGAGATCATCATCATCGACCAGCCTAGGAACAAAGCATCCATCCACTACAGCCTGGTGCCTGTGAAAGGCGACGACAAAGCAGCCAAAGTGCTTGCGCTGACACAGGATATCACGCCATACATCGGCCTGATATTCGCCAACTCCAAGGAACGTGCCGATGAACTGTTCGAATACCTCAACAGCAACGGCGTCAATGTCGGCCTTTTCCACGGCGGCCTGAAGCCGAGGGAGCGGACCAAAGAGATCAAGAAGATCCGTGAACTTGAATATGTATGGGTGGTGGCGAGCGATCTGGCTTCAAGGGGCCTCGACATCGATGGTGCCTCCCATGTCATCAACTATGACATCCCGAAGGACATCGAATTCTTCACACACCGCGTTGGACGTGTGGGCAGGGGTGCCTATACAGGCACGGCCGTCACACTCTATACACCGGATGAGGAATACCTCGTCAATGCACTTGAATCCAAAGGATATAAATTCATCCATGAGGACCTTAAAAAGGGCGAACTCGTCGAAATAAAATCAAGGACCGAACGCGCAAAGCGGAAACGCAAGGATTCCCATCTCGAGAACCAGCTTTCCCACAAGGTGAAAAAGCCGAAGAAGGTGAAGCCGGGTTACAGGAAGAAGATGAAGCACGAACTCAATACCCTCAAGCAGCAGGAGCGCATGAAGCACTCGAAGAGCAGGAAGAAAAAAAGATAGTAAATCAGAAAGGTGAATGAAATGCTTATAGGATCACACGTTTCAATGAGCGGCAAGAAAATGCTGGAGGCGGCAAGCATCAGTGCCCATAATTATGGTGCCAATACATTCATGATCTATACAGGTGCACCGCAGAACACGAGAAGGAAGAAGATAGAAGACCTGAACATAGAAGCCGGCAAGCGCCACATGGCGGATCATGGGATGTCCAAGATCGTCGTCCATGCACCCTACATCATAAATATCGCCAATTCCGAACGTGAAGGTGTATTCGAACACGGTGTGGAATTCCTGCAGGAGGAGATTGTGCGGACCGAGCACCTCGGCAGCAATCAGATCGTCCTTCACCCCGGCAGTCACGTCGGCACTGGAGCAGAGCGTGGCATCAGATCGATCGTCGAAGGGCTAAATGAAGTGCTGACGAACGACAACGATGTCCAGATTGCACTCGAAACGATGGCGGGCAAAGGGTCTGAAGTCGGCCGTACATTTGAAGAGATTGCACAGATCATCGATGGTGTGACGAATAATGAAAGGCTGAGCGTATGCTTCGACACATGCCACGTGCACGATGCAGGCTACGACATCGTCAATGACTTCGACGGCGTGCTGGATGAATTCGACCGCATCATAGGCAAGGGCCGCATAAAAGTCCTCCACATCAACGATTCCAAAAATGAACGGGGCGCCCACAAGGACCGCCATGAAAACATCGGTTTTGGCCATATCGGTTTCGATGCCCTTTCATACATCATCAACCATTCCGATTTCGGGGACATACCGAAAATACTCGAAACGCCTTTCGTCGGACCGGATAAGAAGAACAGGATAGCACCATATGCCCACGAGATCGAAATGATCAGGAACGGTAAGTTCAATCCTTCCCTTAAAGAGGAGATCAATCCGATGGTGGCAGGAGTAGAGGAGTAGTACGGATAAACCAGGATGGCAGCAGCCATCCTGGTTTTATTTCGTAATCATTCCTATTTACAAATCGTAATCATTCCTTTATAATATTGTAATGATTAATGATAAAGGAGTCGGCGAGATGGATCATCCGATATTCGAACTGAAAAACATCTCCTATACTTATAGGGATAAGATGGAAACGACACCCGCCTTGAAAGACATCAACCTCAGCATCCATAAAGGGGATTTCGTCGCCCTGGTGGGGCCGAACGGCTCCGGCAAGACGACACTGATCAAACTGATCCTCGGGGTCCTGAAACTTCAGAGCGGTGAAATATACATCAATGGCAACAGCCTGCGAAATTTCCAAGCATGGCAGGAAGTCGGGTATGTCTCCCAGAAATCAAACAGCTTCTCGAAAGGCTTCCCGGCAACAGTCAGCGAAGTCGTACTCAGCGGCCTGACGAAGGCCAAGGGACTGTTCAAGCGTTTCGGTAAGGAAGACTACCGGAAACTTGAAGAAGTGCTGGATATGCTCAACATCAACCACTTGAAGGATAAGAACATTTCACTCCTGTCAGGCGGACAGACGCAGCGTGTGTTCATCGCACGGGCATTGATCAACAATCCGAGCATCCTCGTCCTCGACGAACCGACTGTCGGCATCGATGCGAAACACGTCAAGGAGTTCTATGATGTCCTGTTCAGGCTCAAGGAACAATCTGTGACGATTCTTCTCGTCACCCATGACATAGGGGTGGTCGTCGATCATGCGGACGAAGTCGCCTGTCTGAACGAGCATCTTCATTTCCATGGCACCAACCACGAATTCAAGAACCTGGGTGAAGCGGAACTGTCCAAGATCTATGGCTTCCCACTACAGCTCGTCTCACATGACCACGAAAGGGCGTGCTGCGAATGATCGAGGCTCTGCTCGAATATGAGTTCATCCGGTATTCTTTCGTCAGTGGCCTGATTGCCGGGCTGATTGCGCCCCTCATCGGTACCTTCATCGTCATCAGAAGGCTGTCTTTGATCGCAGACGCACTCAGCCATGTCACCCTGGGCGGCATTACATTCGGCGTCTACCTGTCGTCGCTGATCGGGATGACCATCAACCCGCTCATTACAGGGATCATCTTCTCCGTCATGGGTGCCCTCGGCATCGAGCGGCTGCGTACAGTCTACAGGCACTACCAGGAGCTCGCCATACCGATCATCATGAGCTTCGGGGTTGCACTGAGCGTACTGTTCCTCTCACTCGCCGATGGATTCAACCAGGATCTGTTCGGATATCTCTTTGGAAGCATCAGTGCAGTGAGCAGCGTCGACCTGATTCTGATCTCCGTCATCGGAGTGATTGTCCTCATCTTCATCTATCTGATGTACAAGGAGATGTTCCTTGTTTCATTCGATGAAGAGTATGCGAATGTCATGAATATCAACAAGTGGATCCACTTCATGTTCATCATCGTCGTGGCACTCGTCATCAGTGCTTCAATGCGGATCGTAGGCATCCTGCTTGTCAGCGCCCTGATGACACTGCCTGTCGCTTCAGCGATGCGCGTCACTTCAAGCTTCCGCCAGCTGATGTTCACGAGTGTCATATTCGGCGAAGTTGCGGTCATCGTCGGATTGTTCATGAGCTTCCATCTCGATATATCCCCAGGGGGCACGATCGTACTCGTTTCGCTGGCCATTCTGGCGGCGACCATAATTCTCGACCGTATAGGAGTGAAAAAACGTGGAGAACCGATTGATTCAGTATAAAGAAAGGCTGAAGGAAAACAGCCTTAAGATTACCCAAAAACGGATGCGCATGATTGAACTGTTTCTTCAAGAGGACAGGTACCTGAGCGCCAAGGATATACAGGAGCTGATGAACAAAGACTACCCAGGGATCAGCTACGATACGATCTACCGCAACCTGTATACGCTGAAGGATATAGAAGTGCTCGAACAGACTACATTGTCCGGGGAGATGCACTACAAGATTTCATGTACCACCCATCACCATCACCATTTCATATGTGATGAATGCGGCGACACGAAAGTCATCCGCTACTGCCCGGTCGAAACATGGCAGAATGAGCTGGATGATGTGGAAATAAAAAACCATAAAGTTGAACTCTACGGCCTCTGTGGAGTATGCAGAAGAACCAGAATCTCATAGATTCTGGTTTTTTCATATTGACACCACTGTTTATAGTGTATATATTATATATACACAGTATATATGGAGGTGAAGTGATTGGATATAAAATTATCCAACCGGAGCGATGTCCCGATATATGAGCAGCTGAAGAATGAAATCATACGCCTCATCATGACGGGCGCATTGAGGCCGGGTGATCCTTTATTGTCGATGCGTAGGCTGGCCAAGGAACTGAGCATCAGCATCATCACGACGAAGCGGGCATACCAGGACCTCGAAGCTGCCGGATATGTATATTCGGTCGTCGGAAAGGGCACATACGTCAGTGAACAGAATAACGAAAACAAAAGGGAACAGCTCTTGATTGAAGTCGAAAAGAAATTGGAGGAGTTGCTTTCAACAGCGAAGAAAATAGATTTGTCCATCGACGAACTGGTGGAAATGATGAAGGTGATGGAGGAGGATCAATGATGGATGCTGTTACAGTCAAAGGATTGGAGAAGTATATGGGCAGATTCAGATTGAAGGATATCAACCTCAGCCTAAGGAAAGGGTATATCACTGGTCTGATCGGAGAGAATGGATCGGGAAAATCCACACTGATTCATCATATGCTGACGTTGAAGAAGCAGGACGAGGGGCGGATCAGCATACTGGATAAGGATCCTGAATTGGAAAGGGAAGAGCTGCTGAACACTATCGGTCTGGTATTTGCCGAAGACCGCTTTCCGCAGAACCTCAGTCCAAAAAAACTGAATCGGCTTTTGAATATCTACTATATCAATTGGCATGCTGATACATTCTTTGCATATCTGGAAAGGTTCAATGTGGATGCCACAAGCAAAGTCAAATTCCTGTCTACAGGAGAAAAGGTGAAATTGTCAATTGCGATTGCCTTAAGCCATGAAGCCGAACTGCTGATTCTGGACGAGCCAACGTCGAACCTTGACCCGACTTTCAGGATGGAACTGCTGGATATACTGCAGACACTCATGATGGACGAAGATATCACGATACTCTTCAGTACACATATCACGACGGATCTCGAGAAGATTGCCGACTACGTCGTAATGATCGATGACGGGGAAGTGCTTTTCGACATGGACAAGGATGTGCTCTTCGAGTCCTACAGGAAAGTAAAAGGAGATAGACAGATTGCGGCTGATGCAGGTGGACTGCTGATCGGTACAGCCACAAATGCACTCGGATTTGAAGCGATGACGAAAGAATCTCAGGCACTTAAGGAATTATATGGGGAGAAGGTATTGATTGAAGATCTGACGATGGACGAAATGATGTACTTCATAAAAAGGGAGAAGGGAGAGACGATCAATGGGTAAACAGCTCTACCTGAATCTATTCCAATCAAAATGGATATGGTACCTGGGAATCTTTACGATTCTCATGAACCTCCTCACAGCATTATCGTTTTCTGATTACAGAGGAAGCCTGATGCCCTTCATAAATATAATAAATGGTATCGCCGTGGTCTATACGACTTCAGCGTACCTGAACATACACTATATGCTGAAGTCGGATGCCAACCACTACTTCTTTTTCACGCTGCCCAACACCAAGAGGAACATCATAAAGGGGGATTATATCTACTATATGGTGATGCTGGCTTTGACTTCCGCCATATTCGGCAGCTACATGACGATTATCCAGGAAACATACTATCTATATGGCTTTGTGATGCTGATTGGTATGAGCTTGATAGTAATGAGCCTCTACTATCTCGGGTTCGGCAAACACTGGCTGCGTTTTCTTACCACTGGATACGTCATCTATGGTGTGCCGATGCTGATGGCCTATCTGTTCCATTTCATGCCGCTGGTCAATGTCAACCAGCTTGACCGGGAACTGCCCGGAATGGATTTTTATCTTTATCATCTTCCCTTCTATACGCTTGCCGCAGGTATGGTACTCTTCATCATCAGTTACGCAATGAATCAGAGGAATATAACAAAGCACGATATGGTCTAGTTGCACCGGAACCTCATCGAAGGTTCCGGTTTTTGCCGTCATCTTGAATCGTGATGGAACATATCTCAACCAGTCATTTTACACTTACCGGTTCCGGCAGTATGATGAATACAAATAGATGGGAGCAACCCGGGGATGGGCTGCTTTACCTGAAGGGGAGAGATAGTATGGAGAACCATTATGAAGTGATCATCGTTGGTGCAGGGTCCATGGGGATGGCCGCAGGGTACTACTTGGCTAAAAAGGGGGTCCGGACACTCATGATCGATGCCTTCGATCCGCCGCATTCAAACGGGAGCCATAGTGGGGATACCCGGCTCATCCGGCATGCTTGCGGTGAGGGTCTTGACTATGTGCCGCTCGCGATGCGCGCACAGGAGCTGTGGGATGATCTTCAGACAAAAACATCGGAAACGATTTTCAGAAAGACGGGAGTACTGACATATGGACCGCCGCAGTCGGATTTTGTAGGCAGGGCGATTGAAGGGGGGCGGGCATACGATTTGAACATCGAAACCCTGTCCGCCGATGAGGTCAATCAGCGTTGGGCCGGCATCTCGATCGATGATGATCATATCGGATGCTATGAGCCGGATGCGGGGGTACTGTTCAGCGAAAACAGCATCCGGACTTTCCGCAGGCTTGCTCTGGAGAATGGTGCTGAGCTCAAGGTGAATGCACCGGTACAGGAAATAGAAGTGCATGAAGACTCCGCCAGAGTGTCGACGCATGATGCATCCTACACTTCAGACAAACTCATCATCAGCGGGGGTGCATGGAATAAGCGGATACTGGATGACCTCGGTCTGAACCTCAAGATTACACCAAGCCGCCGGGTGATCGCCTGGTTCAATTCGGATGATGACCTTTACAGATCGGACAACTTTCCAGGCTTCTTCGCCGATCTGACGGACAGTGTATATTATGGATTCCCATGCATTGATGGGGCTGGACTGAAGGTTGGACGGTATGACAATGGCGAGGATATGGCACCCGAATATATGAACAGGGAGTTCGGTGTCTACGATAAGGACGAAGGGGATCTGAGGCATTTCCTAGGTGCCCAGATGAAGCAGGCGAATGGCAGGCTCAATGTCGGAAAGGTATGCATATTCACAAATACACCGGATGAGCACTTCATCATCGACAAGCATCCTGAACATCCGCATGTAGCGATCGCCGCCGGTTTCTCCGGTCATGGCTACAAATTTTCGAGCGTCGTCGGTGAGATTCTAGGCGACCTTGTCACTGAAGGCAGTACCGAACTCGACATATCGTTATTTTCTGCGACACGTCCCGCCCTCCAGCAGCAGAGCATGGAAAAACTTTGAAACAGACAGGCTCAAGGGTTTAATATCGGAACTTTTCAAATTCGTTGTATACTGCCTGAAACCTCATGTATAATGATTGGAAATTGATCGAATCATTCATGATGGGGGAGGGCCAGAATGGAAATCAAAGATCTGCGCATTTTCCAGAGCGTGGCGGAAGCGGGCAGCATCAGCAAAGGGGCAAAGGCATTGAATTTCGTCCAGTCCCATGTAACGGCACGGATCAAGGTTTTGGAAACGGAACTGGATACACAGCTTTTCCTGCGCCATAGCAGGGGGGCGACACTCACATCGGAAGGGATGAAACTGGAGGGCTATGCGCGGCAGATACTGGGCCTCATCGATGACATGGAAAAGGATTTCAAAGATATCGACAGCCCCACCGGCAGCCTGAACATCGGTACGGTGGAAACCATCGTGAAGCTGCCGGACATCCTTTCCATGTTCCAGCGCACCTATCCCGGGACAACATTGGCCCTCACTTCTGATGTGACGGCTAATATAACTGCCCAAATACTGGACAGACACCTGGATGGTGCATTCGTCGCGAATTTTGAGCCCAATCCAAAAGTGAACAGGATAGAAATCTTCCGTGAGACACTCACCCTGGTATCAAGTTCGCCGGAAATCAGTCTGGACGACCTGAAGAATCAGCCGATGCTCGTCTTCAAAAAAGGGTGCAGCTATCGGGAAAATCTGGAGAGGTGGCTCATGGATGAAGGGGTGGTGCACGCTAAAATCATGGAGTTCGGCACCCTTGAGACGATCATCGGGAGTATACGTTCCGGGCTTGGCATCAGCCTTGTCCCAAAATCCACCGTACAGCCGCTCATCCAATCGGGGGAGGTCCATGCGCATGATATACCAGAAGCGTACAGTGATATCTCAACGGACTTCATATGGAACAAGGAGGCCTATCTGACACGGACCATGGACAAGTTCATCCAGACCGTGCAGGCCTTCAAAATTCAGCAGACAAACTGAAGACGGCAGAAATGAAGCCCCCCGCAGCCGATTTGGCTGCGGGGGGCTTCTCCATATTATTTGTTGGCTGCTTCTTCTTTTTCCCTGCGCTCCTTCTCGTAGTGCTCTTCAGCGAGTATGTCGATTTCCTTCTTCAGTTCATCGACCATCGTTTCTTCAGGCACTTTACGTACCGTCTTGCCATGCATGAACAGGAGGCCTTCTCCGCGGGCACCGGCGATGCCGATATCCGCTTCGCGTGCTTCACCCGGACCATTCACGGCACAGCCGAGCACTGCAACTTTTAGCGGCGCCTTGATTGTGGAAATATATTCCTCGACTTCATTCGCTATCGCAATCAGGTCGATTTCAATACGTCCACAAGTCGGACAAGCGATCAGTGTCGCCGCATTGCTTGCGAGCCCGTAGCTTTTCAGCAGTTCCTTTGCGACTTTCACTTCTTCGACCGGATCGGCAGAGAGTGAGATCCTCAGCGTATTGCCGATGCCTTTTGAAATGATTGCACCGAGGCCTGCAGCACTCTTGACGGTGCCGGCGAAGAGCGTGCCGCTTTCGGTGATTCCAAGGTGCAGCGGATAATCGAATGCTTTCGCGGCCTTCTCATAGGCTTCGATGGCAAGGTTGACGTCGGATGCCTTCATGGACACGATGATGTCATGGAAGTCAAGATCCTCAAGTATCTTGATGTGGTGTAATGCGCTCTCGACCATGCCGTCGGCAGTAGGATAGCCGTACTTTTTGATGATATGCCTCTCCAGGCTGCCTGCATTGACACCGATGCGGATCGGAATGCCTTTTGCCTTGCAGGCTTCAACCACTGCTTCGACCTTCTCACGTTTGCCGATGTTGCCGGGATTGATGCGGATTTTGTCTGCGCCGCCTTCTACGGCGAGCAGGGCAAGTTTATAGTCAAAATGAATGTCCACAACGAGTGGGATATTGATCTGTTTCTTTATTTCTGGAATGGCCAGTGCATCTTCTTCTTTTGGACATGCGACACGTACGACCTGGCATCCTGCTTCTTCCAGGCGGTGAATTTCCTTTACTGTCGCTTCGACATCATGAGTTTTTGTCGTTGTCATGCTCTGGATGATGATCTGATCAGCGCCGCCGATCGTCACATCGCCGACCTTTACCGGTCTTGTTTTGGTACGGTGTGTAATTTGAGACATAACCAAGCTCCTCATATTATATGATTCTCTAAATCAACTGTCATTATACTAGATTCCAGACGAAAATGTAAACGTTGCGCCTTGTGATTACGCTTTCACTTTGGGAAGTTTGGCGAAGTAGTGGTAATAGAAGGGCAGGGTGAGCAGATAGAGCCACCAGAGCAGCGGTCCGGCTGCAAGCTGGATGGCGATCATCGGAATCAGGACGGCGACAGTGGCGAAAGTCGAGAATTTAAACCAGTTCATGAACCGCGATTTCTTCTTCATGAGCTGTGATATCAAGTGCAGCACGTAGATGCCGGCAGAAAGGAAGATGACTGCAAAGAACATGATGACGGCCATATAGAAGACGATGTAGACGAGGACATAGAAGTACAGGCTGGATGTCTGCTGGTCTATGAAGGTTTCGAGGTCCTCATCCGTTTCGACCTGGCTGATATACGAATAGTCGAAGCCCGAATTCTGGACATCCCTGATGTAGATGCCATCTTTCAGGAATCCGATGAGGATGCTGGAACCTTCGTCCTTCATCTCATCCGTGGTCATATCTTCACTGAAGAGGATATCGTTCCCCCGGATGGGAACTGTCTCGGTCTCTCCGACATATTCACCATCCACGATGCGGAAATCGGGGATTTCCGACTCCAGACTTCCGAGGCCCGATGTCGCATTGACACTCTGGAAAAGTGAGATGATGTTCGGCAGGGCGATCAAAATGGATATGATCATTATATTGATGAGCATGTGCTTGAAGTTGGCTGTCCTGAACAGGGGGTATTTCTTGAAGGTCAGCAGCCGTTTGAAAAAAGTGAAATACTTCATTGTGTAACGCTTCCTTTTTGATGAAATGCATGTATTCAAGTCGGATTTTCAGCCAAAGGTCTGAAAAATCACTTTATATCAGGCAATACATTTGTTATTTTAACACCGAATTGATATATTTGGTATGTAAACAATTAACTATGGAGGGGAATTAACTATGGCTTTTGAACTACCAGAACTACCTTATGCTTATGATGCATTGGAACCACACATCGACAAAGAAACTATGGAAATTCACCACACAAAGCATCATAACACTTATGTGACCAAACTCAATGATGCTGTCAAAGGAACGGAATTCGAGAACAAATCCATCGAGGACGTAATCAAGAATCTCGACTCTGTACCAGAAGACAAGAAGACAGCAGTGAGAAACAATGGCGGCGGTCATTTGAACCACTCACTATTCTGGGAACTTCTCTCTCCTGAATCCAAAGAGGTTTCTGGCGAAGTTAAAGATGCAATCGAATCCAAATTCGGATCTGTCGACAAGTTCAAGGAAGAATTTGAAGCAGCAGGTGCAGGCCGATTCGGTTCAGGCTGGGCTTGGCTGGTTGTAAACAATGGAGAACTCGAAATCGTGTCCACTCCAAACCAGGACAACCCTGTCACAGATGGCAAGACACCAATCCTTGGTGTGGACGTATGGGAGCATGCGTACTATCTGAAGTATCAGAACAAACGTCCTGAATACCTGAAAGCATTTTGGAACGTAGTCAATTGGGATAAAGTAAACGAACTCTACAGCAAAGCAAAATAAGCTGTGGATCAAAGAGTGGGGGCTCCCACTCTTTTTTTTATTTGATTTTTAAATGCTCCCCCTCCATTATGTGGTAGAATGACTGTACATATTTTTAATTGGATAAAGGAATGAGTTGGATTGAAACGAGCGAAAACTAAAAGCCTTGAAACTATAAACAGGCAGATATTGAAGTCGAGGATCAATATCATCTTGCTGCTTGTATTTCTCCTTTGCCTGCTACTCATATTCCGATTGGGCTATCTTCAGATCGTTCAAGGGGATACATACCAGGAAGAAGTTGAAAATGCCCAGTTCGTCGAGATCAACCAGAGTGTTCCGCGGGGCGAGATATATGACAGGAACGGCAATCTGTTGGTAGGCAACGCCTCAAAGAAAGCCGTTTATTTTACACGGCACAGGAACATGTCATCCGGAGAAATCATGGATGTGGCAGTTGAACTCAGCGGTTATCTCGATATGGAGACGGAGAACCTTTCCCTGCGCGACAAGCAGGACTACCTCATCAACCGCTATCCGGATGAGGTGGAGAACCTGATGTCCGAAGAGAAGACCCTTCTTGATAACGGTAATATCTCACAGGAGCAGTTCAATCAGGAACTCTACCAGCGCATTGACGAAGAACAGGTTTCCTCAGTCCTTACGGAGGAGGATTTGAATACAATCGCAATTTATGTCGAAATGGTCAATGCACGGGAGCTCAATCCCACCGTCATCAAGAGCGAAGGGGTGACCGAAGAGGAATTTGCCGAAATCAATGAATCGCTCGAACTGCTCGACGGTATATCTACAGGAATGGACTGGGAAAGGGACTACCCATATGGGGAAACCCTGCGGACCGTCCTCGGAGAAGTCTCTTCCTCAGAGGAAGGCCTTCCAAAAGAGCTGCTGGACCATTATATGGCCCGTGGATATTCCCGGAACGACAGGGTAGGGAAGACCTATCTCGAATACCAGTATGAGAATGTGCTCAGGGGCGAGAAGGAGCAGGTCAAATACTCGACCGACAAGTCCGGGGAGATCATCAGCCAGGAAGTGGTCAAGGAAGGTGAGCCGGGCGATGACCTCTACCTTACGGTGGATATCGATCTGCAGCTTGAACTTGAGGAACTTGCAGAGCATCATCTTACATCATTGAGAAGTATGGCTGAAGAGATCCAGCAACGGAACAGCCGGAGCGGGGAAATCGACTATACGATCATCCCGGAATACCTCAACACGGTCGTCCTGGTGGTACAGGATCCGAATAATGGGGATGTGCTGGCCATGGTCGGAAAACGCCTTGATGACAATGGGGAAGTCGTCGACTATCATTACGGTGCACTGACTTCGACTTATGCCGTGGGATCCTCCGTAAAGGGTGCCACAGTGGCGACTGGCTATCAGAACGACGTCATCGAAGCCGGCGAGACGCTTGTCGATGAGCCGCTTGAATTTGCTGACGGGACCACAAAAAGTTCCTTCTTCAACAGGGACGGCAAGGTTGCCATCGACGATCAGGAAGCATTGATGGTCTCCTCCAACGTCTACATGATGAAGATAGCGATGGGGATTGCCGGCATGGAGTATCAGCCGGGCATGTCCCTCCCGAATGATGTCACAGAGGCTGGCCAGACATTGCGGAATGGCCTCAGCCAATTCGGCCTTGGCGTTTCAACCGGCATCGACCTACCGAATGAAGCCAGGAGTCTGACACCTGAATTCAACAACAATCCCAGCAGCTATCTCGACCTGTCCATCGGACAGTATGATACGTATTCAGCACTCCAGCTGTCACAGTACGTTTCGACGATTGCCAATGGAGGCAACAGGGTGGGGCTTCATATGGCCAAGGAAGTTCGTGAAGGGGATACGAACGAGGAGGGCGCCATCCTCCAGTCCTTCAATGGAAAAGTGCTGAACACGGTTGAGTTTTCACCTGCAGAACTCGCCCAGATCCAAGATGGCTTCTTTGACGTATTCAACACCCATGACACTGCTACCGACCGCTACGGTACCGGGTGGGATGCCTACCATGAACTAGAGCCCAAGGCAGCCGGCAAGACGGGGACTGCAGAAGCACATTTCAATGGGGATCCCATATTGAACCAGACATACACAGGATATGCGCCTCACGATGACCCGGACATGGCATTCTCGGTCATCTTCCCAAACATGCCATACACAGTGCCGTTCTTCCCGGCTCAGTATCTGGGCAGGGACGTCATCAACAAATACTACGAATTGTACCATGAAGAAGCGGCAGTCGCCCCTTATGAATATAATACGAACGACTTCTATTCTAAACTTGTATACGGCAGCTATTAGAATGACACCACCGGTGACGGAACCCCGTCACCGGTGGTGTTTTTTTATATTTACACAATCTTTACAAACCATTCATTCCAAATTTACATTCATTCGGTAGAGTAGTGCTTGTAGGAAATACAACACTTAATTTATTGGAGGAGTTCGGGTAATGAAAAAGAGTATCTTTATGGCTGCATTGCTGATGAGCCTGGTATTCATTCTGGCAGCATGCGGAGGCGGCAATGCAAGTGATCCATCTGAAGAAAGTACAGAGGGCAGCAACGGAGAAGCGACGGAAGGATCTGAAGCGAATGCGGAAGAGGGTGGCTCCCTGTCAGGCAGCGTTACTGGTGACGGGTCCTCAACAGTGGCCCCGATTCTTGAACTGATAAATGAAGATTTCAATGCCGAGTATCCGGATGTCCAAGTTTCCATCGGTGTATCCGGTACAGGCGGCGGCTTCGAGAAATTTGTAGCTGGTGAGACGGATTTCCAGAACGCCTCCCGTGAAATCAAGGAAGAAGAAGTTTCTGCACTGGAAGAAGCAGGCATCGACTTCACTGAATTCAAAGTTGCGAACGACGGCCTGACGGTTGCAGTAAATACTGAAAATGATTTCGTCGACTACCTGACCTTCGAAGAGCTGCAGACAATCTACAGCGGCGAAGCTGAAACATGGAACGATGTCCGTGATGAATTCCCTGAAGAGGAAATCACAGCTTACGCGCCGGATCAGTCACACGGTACACATGACTTCTTCAAGGAAGCGGTAATGGAAGATGGCGACATTACAGCTGAATTGAACCAGGATACGAACGTCATCTCCCAATCCGTCACAAGCGACGCAAACTCAATCGGATTCTTCGGCTACAACTTCTACATGGTGAACCAGGATAATCTGAAAGGTGTTCCCGTTCAAGGTCCGGAAAGTGAAGAGCCTGTTGAAGTCACTGAAGAGACTGTCATGAGCTATGAGTATCCGTTGGCACGTCCACTGTTCGTATACGCCAAGAATGAATCCCTTGAAAATAATGAATCATTCATGCAGTTCATGGAATTCACTCTGAACAATGCTTCATCTGCAGCCGAAGAGGCGGGCTATGTCGCTTTGACTGAAGACGAGATGCAGGAACAGAAGGACAAGCTCGAAGCGTTCAAGTAGGCACTTGACCAATAAAAGGAACTGGACGGGGCCTTCCCGTCCAGTTTAAAGTATTTTGAAACGAGGTTCATTATGAGTGATTATAATATTCGTGAAATGATAGACAACAAAAAGGGCAGACGGAGTACGGTCTTCATAGAGAAGGCAGTGCCGGTCATCCTGCTCCTCATCACATCGGTGTCCGTACTGACGACCATAGGCATCCTTGTCACTTTGCTGTCCGAGACGGTAATGTTCTTCACCCGGGTCTCCCCAGTGGAATTCCTGACTTCCACCGAGTGGTCTGCTTTCAGCTCTGACCCTGAGTGGGGTATTTTTGCCCTGATCATGGGAACAATGAAGATCACTGTGATTGCAGTCGCATTTGCAGTACCGATCGGCCTCGGGGCCGCAATCTACCTGAGTGAATATGCAAGCGACCGGGTGCGCCGTACAATCAAGCCGATACTCGAAATCCTTGCCGGCATACCGACTGTCGTCTATGGGTTCTTCGCATTGACTTTCGTCACGCCTCTGATCAGGGGCATCTGGCCTGAAGTCAACCTCTTCAACGCGATCAGTCCAGGCCTTGTCGTCGGCGTGATGATCATCCCGATGATCGCAAGCCTGAGTGAGGATGCGATGAGTTCCGTTCCGAATACCATGCGTGAAGGGGCGCTCGGCCTCGGCTCGACAAGGCTTGAGATGGTGTTCAAGGTCGTCCTGCCTGCTGCCGTTTCTGGCATCATGGCCTCGATCGTCCTTGCAGTATCCCGGGCAATCGGCGAGACGATGATCGTTTCCATTGCGGCAGGGAGCACACCAAATGCAAGTCTGAACATCATGGAGTCCCTTCAAACGATGACGGGCTTCATCGTCCAAGTGGCGTCGGGCGACGCGACCTATGGCAGTGACGTCTACTTCAGCCTTTATGCCGTCGGCATGACGCTGTTCGTCTTCACACTGCTGATGAACGTGATTGCACAATGGTTCTCACGGAAGTTCAGGGAGGAATATTAAGATGGAATTGATTGATAAAAAGACGATAGGAAAGAAATTGAATGGACGGCTGCTGCTCAACAAGGTGCTGAAATACATCTTCCTTCTGTGCACCCTCGTAGGACTGGTCGTCCTGGCGACCCTGCTGATCGACACGATCATCGATGGCTGGAGCTATTTGACGACCGACTTCTTCACGAACTTCAGCTCGAGCCGCCCTGAAAACGCAGGCATCAGAGGTGCCCTGATCGGTACTTTATGGCTGATGGCAACTACAGCACCCATCGCAATCATCCTGTCTGTAGGTACAGCCCTTTACCTGGAGGAATATGCACCAAAAAATAAGCTTACTGACTTCATAAAGATAAACATCTCCAATCTCGCGGGCGTTCCTTCAGTCGTGTTCGGTCTGCTCGGCCTTACGCTGTTCGTCAGAATGGCCGGACTCGGGAATTCCGTCCTTGCGGCGGCACTGACGATGTCGCTCATGATTCTGCCTGTAATCGTTGTGGCTTCCCAGGAGGCCATCCGGTCGGTACCATCCTCCATCCGTGAAGCATCCATCGGCATGGGGGCGACAAAATGGCAGACGATCACCCGGATCATCCTCCCCGCCTCATTGTCGGGAATCATCACTGGAATCATTTTGGCACTCTCCCGTGCCATAGGAGAAACAGCGCCGCTCGTCGTCATCGGCATACCGACGATCCTGCTGTTCACACCGACAGGCGTATTCGATACATTCTCAGCCCTGCCGATGCAGATATTCTCATGGGTCAAAATGCCAAATCCGGAATTCCAGTCCATTACAGCGGCAGCGATACTCGTGCTTCTGTTCATCCTGTTCCTGATGAACTCGGTGGCAATATATATAAGGAATAAATACTCTAAGCGTTTTTAATCTGGAGGCTTTAATATGACTTTGACAAAAGTAAAAGAGGAAAAAGATATGAAAATAATAAATGACACGGCAACCCGAGAACGCCCGGCGGACATCGAGACGGCGCAGCAATCCCAGCCTGTATTCCAGGCGAAGGACTTCAACCTGTGGTATGGGGACAACCATGCCCTGCAGAATATCGACCTTGATTTTAACAGGAACGAAATCTCCGCAATCATTGGGCCTTCCGGCTGTGGGAAATCCACTTTCATAAAAGCCCTGAATCGCATGGTGGAACTCGTGCCCATCGTCCGGACGGAAGGGGATATCCTCTACAGGGATCAGAGCATCTTCGACAAGTCGCTGACCGTGGAGGAACTGCGCACAAAAGTGGGCATGGTCTTCCAGAAGCCGAACCCATTCCCGAAATCCATCTACGACAATGTCGCCTACGGTGCACGGGTTCACGGCATACGCAATAAAAAGGTGCTGGATCAGGTGGTGGAGAAAAGCCTGAAGGGCGCAGCCATCTGGGATGAAGTGAAGGACAGGCTGGGTGATAACGCCTATGGCTTCTCCGGCGGCCAACAGCAGAGGATCTGCATCGCCCGCGCACTGGCGATTGAACCGGATGTCATACTGATGGATGAACCGACAAGCGCCCTCGACCCGATTTCCACAACCAAAATCGAAGATCTGATGCAGGAACTGAAGAAGGACTACAGCATCATCATCGTCACGCACAATATGCAGCAGGCCGCGAGGATTTCAGATCGCACTGCATTCTTCTACCAGGGCCACGTCATCGAATACGACAGAACAAATGTCATCTTCGAGAAACCGAAGGACCAGCGCACGGAAGACTATGTTTCAGGCAGGTTCGGGTAAGTATGACATACCGCGGAAAATTCTCCGATGAAATGCGGAGGCTGTATGACAATGTCAACTCGCTGGGATATGAGTGCTATGACCGTCTGAAAGGGAGCACCTCCATACTTTCGAGCGATAACACTGATGATGCGCGGCGGTTGGTTGCTGACGATCTCAGGATCAACAGGATGGAAGAGGAGATAAACATCCAGGCAATCAACCTGATAACGACCCAGCAGCCTGTAGCCACAGACCTCAGACTCATCATTTCGAGCATCAAAGTGGCCGATGACCTCGAACGTATCAGCGATAACATCAGCAATCTGGGAGAGGTGCGGAAGCGGGTGCGCATCACCAATCAAAGACTTTTGCTGCGCCTGTCCACGATGGAGCGCCTTGCACTGCTGATGCTGGCCGATGTAAAGACTGCATATGACACCAGCGATGTCGATCTGTGTACAGAAATCATCACTCGGGATGAGGACATCGATGCACTCTTCGTCCAGATCACCACGTCGGATATCTTTGAGGAGACCGATGCCTTTTTGACAGGGCAGAGCCAGTTGTGTGCGAAATACCTTGAGCGGATCGGGGATCATATAAAGAATATGGCGGAACATGTCTTCTATGTACTTACAGGGGACAAACACGAAAGCAGAAAACAGATGAACTAGATCCTGGAATACTCCAGGATCTTTTTTCTGTCCGCTAATTTCAGGCTATGGCTTTTTCTTTGCTGTGATGAGGATTATAATGGATATGATATGTCAACTACTACATAAGAAATGGGGCATTAAAATGAGCAAAAAAACTCTGCGCAAGGAAATGATATCCACGCTCTCTTCCATGGATGAGCAATATAAGAAGGAAAATGAAGAGACACTCAAATCAAGGCTGCTCGATTATATAGAGAAGCACGATATCGGGTCGGTCGGCATCGTCCTGGCCATGCCGCACGAAATGGATACGGATGATATCATCAGCCACCTCGTCAGGCAAGGGAAGCTGGTATATACACCCGTTTGCGAATACAGCAGCAAGCAGTTGAATTTCTGCAGGTTCACCTCATTCGATAAAGTCACGAAGGATGAGAAGAACCTGCGGGTTCCCGAAGATACGGAAGATGTAAACAACAGTCCCGACCTCATCGTCGTACCAGGGTTGATCTATTCTGAAGAGGGCTACCGCATCGGATATGGCGGCGGCTTCTATGACAGGTTCCTGAGCCACTATGATGGCCTGAAAGTTTCCCTGCTGTTCGAGGAGCAGCTCGGTGAAGTCATTGTGGAGCACCACGACATACCCGTGGACCTCCTGATCACACCGGAGCGGATCATCGACGCAGAAGCGAAGAGGGAGAATGATGCATAATATATGGCATATCGCCTACGAAGTTTCACGCTATACAGGCTATTCTTTCTTCAGGTATGACAATTCCCGCGATGCCATATGGCTGAAGGATTCCAAGAAAAGGGCACTCATGTGCCTCCCCAGCGTCTATATCGCTGAAGAGGGGCTGGATGAAGAAATGTACTACCTCGAGAACATGAACCATCTTTTCTCACAGGACATGGATATTTCATTGATTGAAAGCTACCACATGGCTGAAGAAAAGCATGTGAAGAAGTACAGGCAGGACGGTACGAAGATCATACAGAAGGGGATTACGGATGCGAAGTCCATCGTAAACAATCCCTTCTTCAGGATGGACCTCCAGTATAAGAAGCCGAAAGACGCAGGATATTACCAGCGCAGGCTGATGAGCCGGCATCCATTCGAGAAGTTCATGATCAAGTTTACACCCATGACCTACCTGCTTGTATGCATCAACCTGCTGGTGTTCCTCTTCAATCTGGCAGCAATCCATCTTTGGGACTCCTATAACCTGACATATATGATGGCGCTGAGCCATTACAATGTGATTGCGGGGGACTTCTACCGGCTGCTGAGCAGCAGTTTCCTGCACATCACTGTCGACCATTTCCTCTTCAATATATTCGCACTCTATATACTGGGCAAATTCGTTGAAAGCATCTTTGGCGGATGGCGGCTGCTGATTGCATATATCATCACCGGAGTCACCTCCAGCCTGTTCTCGCTGATGTTCGTGACAGAAGGCATTTCACTCGGTGCGAGTGGGGCAGTCTATGGGCTGCTGGCGATAATCGTCGTCCATCTCCTTGTGAACGGGCGTCTGAGCACAAGGCTGCTGATTCAGATTGCCGCCGTCTTCATCGTGGTCT
Source organism: Salinicoccus sp. RF5 (assembly GCF_020786625.1). NCBI lineage: Bacteria > Bacillati > Bacillota > Bacilli > Caryophanales > Staphylococcaceae > Salinicoccus > Salinicoccus sp. RF5. The sequence continues at coordinate 383,022 of NZ_JAJGRC010000001.1, read as the reverse complement.
CACTGTTTTCCCAGCTCATATCGAACGTGAATCATTATGCACATGTCGGCGGCCTGCTGTTCGGTGCATTGTTGGGTGTGCTCTATCATCCTAAAAAGTTCAGCAGCAAATGGCGCATCATAGCACTTGCGTTGCTCATCGGCCTATCGGTGCTTTCCTTCATGGTCATGCATCAGAAGGAATCCTCCCATCCATTGACAACCCAGGCGATGGAGTACATCGATGAGGGGGAATACGACGCTGCACTCGATATCCTCAATCAATCCATACGGACGAACAACGAGACGGCGGCCACCTATCATGCCCTCGGGCTGATTGCCGAGTATCATGGAAATATGGAGCAGGCACGTCATTTCCATGACATCAGCTGGGAGCTCGATCCAGATGCAGAGCAGGTTGCCCGCCACAGACTCATGCAGCTTCGGAAAGAGAGGAATTATGAGGAGATGGCACGTATTTTGGACAATTTCAATACGGAAACGATAGATGATCCACAGTTGAAGCAGATTGCCGAGGAGTTCGACAATGGCTAGGGATCTGACATACATCAACAAGCTGCTGCTCCGTTACGGCATTTATGTATACGACAAAAATATGGGGAACATGCTCAAACTCATGGAGATGGAAATAAAGGAATTGTATAGCCATGGACTCATATCGAAAGAAGAATATATAGAAGCAGTGCTGATTTTGAAACGACGGAAAGAGGGATGAACATGAAGCATATATTGGCAACTGATATTGGAGGCACGACATGCAAGATGGGTGTATTCACACCTGAACTGGAACTGTTGCATAAATGGGAGATTCAAACGGATACTTCGGATGAAGGTGGCAGGATACTCGGGAATATCCATCAATCCTTCCAATCGGAAGGCTACAGCCCTGAAGATACCATTGGGGTTGGACTTGGTGTTCCGGGACCTGTGGACTTCAATAATGGGATACTGAACGGAGCCATAAACCTGAACTGGATGCATCGCAAGCCGATTGCCGCAGAGTTCGAGGCTTTGAGCGGCATGAGTACGATCGTCGACAATGATGCAAATGTGGCTGCCCTCGGAGAGCAGTTCAAAGGTGCCGGGATGGGGCACAAGGATGTCGTCATGGTGACACTCGGTACCGGTGTTGGTGGAGGCGTCGTCTCGAACAGCCTGCTCATCCATGGACATGGAGGCGCCGCCGGTGAGATCGGCCACCTGCTGGTCGACTACGACCAGCGTTTCCAGTGCAACTGCGGAAAAAAGGGATGTCTTGAAACAGTCGCTTCAGCGACTGGAATGAAGAATCTTGCACTGCACTATTATGGTGGCAGCAAGGATACACGCCTATCCCAGGAAATAGAAGATGGTACCGTTTCAGCCAAAATGATTGTTGAGGCAGCACAGGAGGGTGATGCGCTCGGCCTCCGGGTGGTTGATGAAGTTGCACAGTATATCGCAATCGCCCTCAGCCACATCTCTGCTGTAACAAACCCCAAATACTTCATCATCGGCGGAGGGGTCAGCCGCGCCGGCCGGATATTGACTGAGCGGATAGAAGCGCATTACAGGCCGATCACATTCCCGCCTGCATATGAGAACACCGAAATCGTCATGGCGGAACTCGGTAACGATGCCGGCATTTATGGTGCGGCGCGTCTGGTGAAACAATATCTGACATAATTAAAAAGGGAGCACAATTGTGCTCCCTTCTTTTTATAGGAAATCGCTGATGCTGTAGCTTTCGGAAAAGCCGAAGTTGTCGGAGGTGATGATGCGATGGGCAACATAGGCCACAACTTTCGGCGGATAGAGACGATTGGATTCCTTATATTTTTTGAATGTTTCAAGGTCGGGGAAATCATCTGGATCAGCAGAACGGATCTCACCCTGCATGTCCGTGTCTATGACCCCTGGACGGTAGGTTGCTGTAAAGATCGGATAGTCGAGGCGGTCCATCTCTTGGCGCAGCACATCGCTCACCATATTCACTGCGGCCTTCGAACTGCAGTAGGCAGCCCATCCTTCCATCGGGTTCAGTGCGGCACCACTGGAAACCGTAAGTATGCGCTTCGCCGCCTGCAGGTCACTGAAGGCATTTACATACCCCTTCATGAGAAGGGCGGGGGCGAGGACATTTATCTTGTAGTTGTCCATAAAGCCCTGTGCGTCCATGTTGGCGATCGATTTAACCGGGTTTACAGTGCCGGCATTATTGATCAGGTAGATTTCATCCCCTTTTTCCGGCTCGATCGAATTGAATATTTCAGGAACCTTCTCTTCCAATGCCTGCTCATCCAGGAAGTCCACATGGAATTCCCTATACAGTTCAATATCCGTATCAACTTTCGAACGGGAAATGCTGATGATGCGGTCCTCCCTGAATATATCGAGCAGTGCGTGCCCGAGCCCGCGGGTTGTGCCTGTAATGAATACATATCTCATTAATCATCTCTCCTTCTGTGTTAAATCAAGTATAAATAAAGGAAAAAACTTTGTAAAATATAAAACATGCATAAAAATGAATAAATATACTTGATTTAGAATCTTTATAATGCTATCATTCTAATCATTACATTAATCAATATTAAAAAATTATAGAGGTGACCGAAATGAAGGAAAAAGTGGTATTGGCATATTCAGGTGGTTTGGATACAAGTGTAACCATCCAATGGTTCATTGATAAAGGATACGATGTCGTGGCAGTCTGCCTGGACGTTGGAGAAGGAAAAGACCTTGATGTCGTTCATCAGAAGGCTTTGGATATGGGCGCAATCGAATCCCATGTCATCGATACGACGAAGGAATTCGCTGATGAGTTTGTTGCATATGCAATCTACGGCAATTCGATGTATGAAGGGAAATATCCGCTGGTCTCTGCGCTGAGCCGTCCGCTCATCTCGAAGAAGCTTGTCGAGATAGCGCATGAAGCGAATGCAGACTACGTGGCGCACGGATGTACAGGTAAAGGGAACGACCAGGTGCGCTTTGAAGTGGCGATACAGGGACTGGATCCGACACTCAAGGTGCTTGCACCTGTACGCGAATGGACATGGAGCAGGGAAGAAGAAATCGATTATGCAAAAGAGAAGAACATTCCAATTCCAATCAATCTGGATTCCCCTTATTCCATCGACCAGAATCTCTGGGGCAGAAGCAACGAATGCGGCGTGCTGGAAGATCCTTGGAACAAGCCGCCGGAAGATGCCTATGACCTCACAAGCAACATCGCTGACGCACCGGACGAAGCAGAAGAGCTCGTACTCACTTTCAAAGAAGGGCTCCCGACTGCAATCAATGGTGCCTCCTATGACCTGGATGACCTCATCATCAAGCTCAACGAAATTGCAGGTGCACATGGGGTTGGAAGAATCGACCACGTCGAGAACAGGCTCGTCGGCATCAAATCCCGTGAAGTCTATGAAACACCGGGTGCCAAAGTGATTCTCACGGCGAAACATGATCTCGAGACGATCACCCTCACGAAGGATATCGCACACTTCAAACCGGTCATCGAGCAGAAGTTTGCTGAACAGGTATACAACGGCCTATGGTTCTCCCCGCTGTCCGATTCATTGAGGAACATGCTCAAGGATATGCAGCAGCCTGTCAATGGCGAAGTCCGCGTCGAATTGTACAAAGGAAACGTCACTGTTACCGGCAGACGTTCAGACAACAGCCTCTACAACGAAAAACTGGCGACCTACACGAATGAAGATGCCTTCAACCAGGATGCTTCCGTTGGATTCATAGAGATCTTCGGACTTCCGACAAAAGTGAAATCCATGCTCGAAAGCGGAGTGAAGCTTTATGACTAAGAAGGCCTGGGGCGGCAGATTTCAAGGTGAGGCCCTGGAGTGGGTGGATGCATTCAATGCATCCATCCATTTTGATAAGGTGCTGATTGAAAAGGATATCACCGGCAGCATTGCACATGCGACGATGCTCGCAGCGCAGGGCATCATTACAGGAGAGGAAAGGGACCAGATCATAGAAGGTCTGAAAGCGGTGCTGGATGATTATGATGCAGGACGCCTTGAATTTTCCGTCCAGCATGAAGACATCCATATGAATGTCGAACATGCCCTGATCTCCAAAATAGGCGAAGTGGGCGGCAAACTGCATACTGCACGCAGCAGGAATGATCAGATTGCCACAGACATGCACCTCTACATCAAAGAGAAGGCATATGAAATCATCGAGAGCATCGAGACGCTCCAATATACGATACTCAACCTTGCCAAGGAGAATATCCATGTCGTCATGCCGGGCTATACACATCTGCAGCGTGCGCAGCCCGTGTTGTTCTCGCATCACATAATGGCCTACTTCTGGATGCTCAAAAGGGACAAGGACCGTTTCAACGATTCACTGGCGCGCATCGACCTTTCACCGCTTGGCGCCGGTGCGATCAGCGGGACGACGTTCGATATAGACCGCGAACAGACCCAGGAGCTCCTTGGTTTCTCGGACATCTACCAGAACAGCATGGATGCTGTAAGTGACCGGGACTATATCATCGAAACGCTGTCCAACATCAGTCTCGTCATGGTCCACCTTTCGAGATTATCGGAGGAGATCATCTTCTGGATGAGTGAAGAGGCGAACTTCGTGCAGCTGTCCGATCAGTTCACGACGGGCAGTTCCATGATGCCGCAGAAGAAGAACCCTGATATGGCTGAACTGATCCGCGGCAAAAGTGCGCGTACGACAGGAGCGCTTACAAGCATGCTTATGCTCGTCAAGGGCCTGCCGCTCACCTACAACAAGGACCTCCAGGAAGATAAGGAAGGGGTCTTTGATGCAGTGACGACGGTTACGGGATCCCTCCGCATCATGACCGGGATGCTCGAAACTATGACGATAAACGAAGATGTGCTCGAACAGACCGTCGAAAAGGACTTCTCCAATGCTACGGAACTGGCCGACTATCTTGTGGAGAAAGGCGTGCCGTTCAGGAAGGCCCATGAAGTGGTCGGTGAACTGGTCTTGAAATGCATCAACGACAGCAAATATCTGAAGGATCTATCCCTCGCAGAATTCCAGGCTCACCATCCGTCCATCGATGAGGACATCTATACTGTACTGACACCAAAAGTTGTAGTCGACAGAAGGAAGAGCCTTGGCGGAACTGGTACGGAAGCGGTTGAAAAGCAGCTTTCTGCAGCCGAGGCCACACTGTCCATATAGAAAAATAAAAAAGGCAAACCCAGTGTGGGTTTGCCTTTTTTGATACATGCGGATGGATCTAGTGTGCCAGATCCGGATAACCGTATGTAAAGATGGTAGCAATTGCAAAGAATCCAAATGTAATGACTGTAGCAAAGCTGAATAGAACAGCCAGCAGGTTCCTGTTCTTGACTGCAGCCACAAGTCCCCATACGCCGACGATCGCAATCATCAGCATCAGTATCGAAAAAGCGTTGACTCCGATATGGATGGTAATACCGCCAATTTCAAACAGTTCACCAGTATCGATGAATGGCATTTTGCTCAACCTCCAATGTTCTCTTTATTCTCATATATATTGTATAATTAAAACGTAGCTTTGTCGAGTGGATTTTAAGGGGGGACCAGCATGAAGATTAAAGTATTACCATTGGGACCATTGGAGACGAACTGCTATATTCTGGAGCATGAAGATGAAGTGCTGATCATCGACCCGTCAGGGGATGCAGATGAAATCATCAGTGCAGTCGAAGAGGGGCAGACGGTGAAGGCAATACTGCTGACCCATGCACACTTCGACCATATCGGCGCACTTGATGAAGTTGCGGCCCATTTCGGGGTCGATGTATGGATAGGCAGGGAAGAGCAGGACTGGCTCGGAGATGCCTCGAAGAATGGTTCAGGCAAGTACAGGGATATGGGGCTCGAGCTCATCGAATCCTCCATAACTCCAGAAATCATTGGAGAGGGAGAACGCCGGATTGGCAGCTTCAAGTTCCAGGTGCTGCATACACCAGGGCATTCACCCGGCAGCATGAGCTTCCTGTTTGAAGGTTTCATCGTCTCCGGCGATGTCCTTTTCAATGGCGGCATCGGCCGGACCGACCTGTATCAGGCGGATCACCTCACCCTGCTGAACAGCATCAGGGAGAAGCTCTACACCCTTGATGAAGACCTGACCGTGTATCCGGGACATGGGCCAGATACGACGATCGGTGAAGAGAAGACCGGCAACCCTTTTGTCAGGGCATAGGCAAAATAAAGAACCAGGCAGATGATATCTGCCTGGTTCTTTATTAGTGCTGGTTACCGAAACTCGGCTCGAGCAGGAAGGTTGTGAAGTATGTAAATCCTACAAAGAAAAAGACCAGGTATGCAGCAAATACATACATATACATTCTTTCAGTGAGCTTCATGTAGCCGAGTAGAATGAAGAATCCAGTTTGAGCGATGAAGAACAACGTCATCATCATCATGTCACCGACATAGAACAGGATTGCAAACATTGCAGTCCAGAACCCCAATGTCTTGAATAACTTATCCATAGGAACAGTCCTTTCATCGTTACTTAACATATCATAGTCAATTATAAATAAATTGCATATCAAAGTAAATACTTATCGGTATAAATGTAATGTAACCCATTTCCATTAATCCCTATTATACAGCAAATCAAACACCATAATGCAAAAATCCATCATTTATTTCAGAAAAAATCAAAACGCCCCTTTTGCTCCATATATAGGGTAGGAGGTGAATGATGAAACAGCTGGTTGAAGAGATATTGAAAGATGCAATGCATCAGAACGCTACGGACATCCACCTGACGCTTGAGAGTGCAATGGGCCTAGTCAGGATAAGGAAGGCGGGGGAGATGCACCCCCTAAAGGAAATGACGGTGGAGACATACCGGAAATCCGTGAATTATCTAAAGTTCATAGCAGAGCTTGACATCAATGAACACAAGACTCCCCAGAGCGGGCGGACGGCAATCAATATTGAAGACACAGTGTTGAATGTCAGGGTCAGTACACTCCCGATCTCCCTGATGAACGAAATCGTCGTCATCCGTGTGCTCAATGCGATGGAGGGCCGTCCTTCATCCGCGTTGTTCAACTCGCCGGGAGATTATGATTTCTTCCTGCCGTACCTGGGGCGTCAGCAGGGGCTGATCCTTTTCACCGGACCTACAGGGTCGGGGAAATCCACACTCATGTACAGGCTTATCCAGGAAGTGGCCGCATCCGGCAGGCGGCAGATCATCAGCATCGAAGATCCGATCGAATATGAACTTGATGGTCTGGTCCAGGTGGAAATCAACGAAAAAGCGAACATAGACTATGCGCCGCTCCTGAAAGGCGTGCTCCGATGCGATCCGGACATCATCATGTTCGGAGAGATCAGGGATGCCACCATCGCCTCCCAGCTCCTTAAGGCGAGCCTTTCAGGGCACCTGGTGCTCAGCACCTTCCACAGCAGGTCGGCAGTCAGTACGTTGAGCCGCCTGAAGGATTACGGACTCTATGACGAAGAGATTCTGCAAAGCATCTCACTGATCGTGAATCAGCGCATCATCTATACAGGGGGTGGAAGCTTCATCATCTATGAATCACTCGACAACAGCCAGATCGAAACTTTATTGAAGGGCGGCACCATACGGCATCAGACGATAGTGGACAAGATCGATGCCCTCCACCTTGCGGGGAGGCTCACAGAAGATGAACATCTTTCATATGTGGAGAAATTCAAATAGACTCGGAAAATATGATGCCCATTTTCTCATGAAAGTTGCAGACCTCCTCGAAGTCGGCTTCACACTCAAACAGGCCCTTGTGTTCCTGATTGAACAGTATGATGTACTGAAGCCGCAGCAGCAGGACGAGTATCTGGATATGGTCAATTCAGGCGGCAGCCTGAGCAGCATATTGAAGGCGATGGGGTACAGGGACGCCATCGTCATCCAGGTCTCCTTCGCCGAGATCCATGGAGAGGTGCTTGCAAATTTGAGGGATTCATCCGCCTACTTGAAGAATGTCAGGCAGACGACTGCCAAGCTGGTCAAGTCACTGCAGTATCCAATGCTCCTCGTCGCAATATTCCTCACTATACTCATTACACTCAACTTCACTGTGATCCCCCAGTTCAAAAGCCTCTATTCAGCGATGGGGACAAGTTCTGAAGGGGTCGTAAAGATGCTCATCATGGCTCTTGAGGCCCTCCCGCTTGCGATACTCATCTTTGTGTTCGCGGTCATGCTTGCCGGAAGTATCATACTATATCTGCTGAATATGAAGGACATCGAACGGAAATCGAAGGTTCTGGCACGCCTCCCTTCCATCGGATTCTTCTTCATCGGCTACCAGACATACCGGTTTTCCCGCGAGTTCGGCTATTTCCTGAATAACGGCCTGGAAGTGAAGGAGATCCTGGACCTATTCATACACCAGGAGATCAACCCTTACCTCCGCCACATCTCCAGGCGCATCGAGACAAAACTCCTGGCCGGGGACTCGCTCTCGCAAGCTCTTGCACACATCGAACTGCTGGACCCGAAACTTTCCATATTCGTCAATCACGGAGAACAGAACAGCAGCGTAGGGAATGAACTCATCATGTTCAGCGAATACACACTGGAGCGCCTGATCATGCGCATCGAGAATGTGACCAGGAAGGTGCAGCCTGTCATCTTCGTCATCCTGGGTGTCCTGATCATCTGCCTCTATCTGATCATCGTATTACCGATATTCCAAATGATGTCATCCATCAACTAGGAGGAAACAAATGAAAAAGTCATGTGCAAAAAAATTAAAGAAGAATAACGATGCCGGCTTTACACTGATTGAAATGCTGCTTGTCCTTCTCGTCATATCCGTGTTGATCATCCTGATCATACCGAACATAGCGGCCCAGAGTGCGAATGTACAGGATACCGGCTGTGAAGCGCAGGTCCGCATGGTCCAGAGCCAGGTAGAAGCCTACACTCTGAACGAAGGGGGACCGCCGGCAACCATAGACAGTCTGGTCCCTGAATATTTGACGACTGATCAGGTCACATGTGCAAATGGGGATGCGATTGTGGTTACAAATGGGCAGGCGATACGCAGCGAGTGATGGGTTCACCATGCTTGAGATGATGCTGACGCTCTGCATCATCAGCGTCCTCATGCTACTCAGCGTGGTGAACATGCCCTCGGATAAAGGGAGGAACATCGATCATGAGATTGAAACCATCGGCTATTTTCTCCAGAGTGCCCAGACGGGGGCGATGGGCAGCGGCATTCAGCAGATCGTTGAAATGGACCGCCTGGAACAGCGTCTCCTGATCCGCGGCAGAAATGGCCGGGTCATCAGAACCCATTCCCTCGACATCTGTAAATTGAAGTCTGGAGGCCTGGAGCGGATCATATTCAAATCCAATGGAGACACGGACAAATTCGGCACCATATCATTCGACTGTCTTGGCCGGCCCGTAAGCTTCATTTTTCAGATACAGAGGGGGCGGTTCAGAATTGAAGGATAAAGGATTCATGCTCGTCGACAGTCTGCTGGCGATGCTGATCTTCGGCATCATCATAAGCGTACTGATGCCTGCAGTGATGATGCTCGAACAGACGATGACGGAGTCGGAAGAGGCACTTGAATTCAACAGGCGGCTGTATCTCGAAATACTTTCACATGAAGATTTCGAAGCTTTCAGGAGGAGCACTTCTTCCTATATGATCCATGACAATCGGATCTGCAGCATAAAAACTAAAAAGCGGTGTGCCTATTTTGAATGAGCCGGGGGGATTCACCTACATTGAAGCACTGGTCAGCCTGTCCATCGCCGCTTTTGTCATGGCGCTAATGCCATCGATCCTCATGCAGTTTGATGCGGTACAGACACCGAAAAAAGGCTTTGAAATGGATTTCTTCATCTTTGAAATTACAGAGGTGCATGAAGGAAGTACAGATGTGGCTGCCGATGGCGGAAATGAAGTGATCACCTTTAAGACCGCAAAGGGCGACATCAGCTACCGCAAACATGGCAGCCGCATAGTCAAGAGTGTCGAAGGAAGCGGATTTGTGACCGTCATGTTCGAAGTGGAGCAGTTCAATCTGCGGGAAACCGATACCCATGTTGTCCTTACAGTAGCTTCGGGGGAGGGGGAGAACAGTGAAGCACTTCTTTTCACGAAATGATGCTTTCTTCAGCTTTTCCGTATACTTCATATTGCTATATCTGGTGGGGCTGTATTACCATTATCATAATAGGATGTTCATGATACTGGAAATACAGTCGAGCTTCATAGAGATATATCAGATGCGGATCCAGGGACTGATGGACTAGGAGGAAAAATATGATACTTATAGGCTTCATGGGAAGCGGAAAAACGACTATTGCTGACGCTTTGGGTGAAAGGATGGACCTTCCGGTCATCGACCTGGATGAAGAAGTGGTAAAGCTCGCCGGCAGGGAGATTCCCCGTATATTTGAAGAGGAGGGGGAAGCAGGGTTCAGGGAGAAGGAATTTGAGGCACTTTCACGAACCAGCAGGACCAGCGGCATCATCGCCACAGGCGGAGGTGTCGTTACATATGGCCGGTCCTACGATTTCCTCAAGAATACGGAACAGCCGGTGATCTATCTCCATGCGGACTTCGAGACCCTCTACCGACGGATCGAAGGGGATGAGAACCGGCCGCTGGTAAAAAGCAGGGATCAGGTCAAGGCACTCTATGAAGGACGCATAGAAAAATACCGGGCAGTTGCAGACCATGAGATGGATGCTTCACTTCAGGTGAATGAAGTGGTTTCGGACATTCTCGAAATAAAGTCGTGTTAGGGCTTACATTTTGTTTTTAAAAGCCTTGCCATTTTATCGATATAGGGGTTATAATGAGTTCGGATTAATAATTGAAAATTTTGCGATTGAACAGTGCTCGAGAGAACGAGTGATCGTCGCCGAAGGAGCAAGCCTAGCAGGTGAATCTCTCAGGCAAAAGAACAGCACTGGGACGCATTCCTGAAGGAAATCAACAGGGCAGCTGATATTCAGCTGTCCTGTTTTTTATTAAAGGAGGAAAATCATGTCTGAACTTAAGAAAACACCATTGTATGATTATTACCAGGAATCCGGAGTCAAGGTCATCGACTTTTCGGGTTGGGCACTGCCTGTACAATTCAGCAGCATCAAGGAAGAACATACTGCTGTGCGTGAAGCCATGGGAATGTTCGAGGTCAGCCATATGGGTGAGATACTCGTGGAAGGCAATGAAGCGGAAGCGTTTGTAAACTATGCACTGAGCAATAATGCTGAGAAGCTTACGGATGTAAAAGCACAATACACGATGCTCTGCAACGAGCAGGGTGGAGTCATCGATGACCTCGTCATCTACAAGCTAGAAGAGCAGAAATATCTCCTCGTAGTGAATGCCGGCAATACGGACAAGGACTACGAATGGCTCAAGTCCATCTCCGGCTATGACGCAACAGTGACGAATGTATCGAAGGAGTACGGCCAGATTGCAATACAGGGGCCGGATGCCAGAGCAGCAGTCCAAAAGCATGTGGATGAAGACATCAGCGAAATGAAGATGTTCCAGTTCAGGAAAGATGTTGACATCAACGGATGCAACGTCATCCTGTCCCAGAGTGGGTACACCGGTGAGGATGGATTTGAAATCTACTGTGCTGCCGAAGATACTGAAAAGCTCTGGAAGCTGTTCATCGACGAAGGCGCTGCACCATGCGGCCTTGGTTCCCGTGATACATTGAGGCTTGAAGCAGGTCTGCCTCTCCATGGCCAGGACCTCACAGAAGAAATCACACCTATTGAAGCGAACATGGGCTTTGCCGTAAAAGTGGACAAGGGTGATTTCATCGGCAGGGACGTCCTGAAGGAACAGAAGGAGAACGGCGCACCAAGAAAGCTTGCCGGCTTCGAACTGGTGGGCAAAGGCATAGCAAGGACGGATTATGAAGTGACTGACAGCGAGGGTAACAAGGTCGGCTATGTAACCAGCGGTACACAGTCTCCACTGACCAAACGTTCAATCGGTCTTGCACTTGTAGACCGCGACTTCCACGAAATCGACAAAACGTTCAACATCAAAGTCAGGAACAAGGATGTAGAAGCCAAGTTCGTCAAAACACCATTCCACAAAAATTAAGAGTATAAGGGAGTGTATGAATTGAGTCATCGTTATTTGCCATTAACTGAAAAAGATAAGAAGGATATGCTCGATACGATCGGTATCGACAGCATTTCCGAACTGTTCGAGGATATTCCTGAGAACGTAAGATTCAAAGGAGAACTCAATCTTAAGGAAAGAAAGAGTGAAACAGCACTGCTGCGTGAACTCGCGAACATTTCCAACAAGAACATCACGTCCGAAACCCATGTTTCCTTCCTGGGTGCCGGTGTCTATGACCACTATATCCCTACGGTAGTGGACCATGTCATTTCCCGTTCAGAATTCTATACGGCCTACACACCATATCAGCCGGAAATTTCCCAAGGGGAGCTGCAGGCAATCTTCGAATTCCAGACGCTCATTTCCGAACTGACTGCCATGGATGTTGCAAACTCATCCATGTATGATGGTCCGACAGCCTTCGCAGAAGCTGCAACAATGGCAGCAGGCCAGACCCGCAAGAAGAAGGTCGTCGTTTCAAAAGGTGTACATTACCAGGCGATTGAAGTGCTCAAATCCTACTGCAAGGCGCAGGGCATCGAAGTAGTGGAAGTTGAGCTTGACGGCACTTATACGGACCTTGAAAAGCTGGATGCTGCATCTGACGAAGATACTGCAGCAGTGATGGTCCAATACCCGAACTTCTTCGGATCCATCGAAGATCTCGAGGAGATGGAGAAGATCGCCCACAAGCATAAAGGTCTCTTCGTCGTAAACAGCAACCCGCTGGCACTGAGCCTCTTGACGCCTCCGGGTGAATTCGGGGCGGACATCGTCACTGGAGATACACAAGTTTTCGGTATCCCTACACAATTCGGCGGTCCGCACTGTGGCTACTTTGCAGCAACCAAGAAGCTCATGAGGAAAATGCCGGGCAGACTTGTTGGCCAGACTCAGGACGACGATGGAAACCGCGGCTTCGTCCTTACCCTCCAGGCGCGTGAACAGCACATCAGAAGGGACAAGGCGACAAGCAACATCTGTTCCAACCAGGCGTTGAATGCCCTTGGATCTTCAGTTGCGATGAGTGCCCTCGGCAAGAATGGTGCTGTTGAGATGGCAGAGCAGAATATCCAGAAGACATATTATATGAAGAATCAGCTTCAGTCTGCAGGATTCACTGTATTGGAAGGCCAATCCTTCAATGAGTTTGCCGTCAAACTGTCCAAGGACATCGACGAAATCAATGACGAACTGCTCGAGCACGGCTATATTGGTGGATACAACCTCGGCAAAGTGGATTCCGGACTTGCCAACCACATGCTAATTGCAGTGACAGAATTGCGTACGAAAGAAGAAATAGATGGATTTGTCGAAAGGTTGGGTGAATACAATGCTTAAAGGATCCAGTCCTTTGATTTTTGAAAGAAGCACAGAAGACCGTTTTGCCTATTCACTTCCTGATCTGGAAGTGGAGAAAAAGGATCTCAGCGACATCGTGGACAGCAAGTTTATCCGCCAGACTAAAGCGGAACTCCCTGAAATCAGTGAACTTGACCTGATGCGCCACTATACTGAGCTCTCGAACAAGAACCATGGTGTGGACTCCGGTTTCTACCCACTCGGTTCATGTACGATGAAATACAATCCGAAAATCAACGAAAAAGTTGCCAGAATGCCAGGATTTGCATACAGCCATCCACTCCAGAGCGACAAGACGATCCAGGGGTCACTTGAAATCACATATGATATGCAGGAACACCTCAAAGAGATTACTGGAATGGACGAAATCACTCTGCAGCCTGCTGCAGGTGCACAAGGTGAATGGACTGCCTTGATGATGATCAAGGCGTTCCACGAGGACAATGGCGACTTCAAGCGTACGAAGGTCATCGTTCCGGATTCAGCACACGGTACAAACCCTGCAAGTGCAGTGGTTGCCGGATTCGAAGCTGTTACTGTGAAATCCAATGACAGGGGACTTGTGGACATCGACCACCTCAAGAGTCTCGTCGGGGATGACACGGCAGCCATCATGCTGACCAACCCGAACACACTCGGACTCTTCGAGGAGGACATCCTTGAAATCCGCGACATCGTACACGAAGCAGGCGGCAAACTCTATTATGATGGCGCCAACCTGAATGCGATCATGGCAAAAGTAAGACCTGGGGACATGGGCTTCGATGCCGTACACCTCAACCTGCACAAGACATTCACCGGCCCTCACGGCGGCGGTGGACCAGGTTCCGGCCCAATCGGCGTCAAATCTGAACTTGCCAAGTACCTTCCGAAACCAGTTGTCGTCAAAAATGATGACGGCTCCTACAAGGTCGAGCATGATGTACCGAAGAGCATCGGACGCGTCAAGCCGTTCTTCGGCAACTTCGGCATCTATCTGCGTGCCTATACGTACATCCGTACGATGGGACCAGACGGCCTCAAGGAAGTTTCAGAGATCGCGGTACTCAATGCCAACTACATGATGAGAAGGCTCGAAGGTACATTCGACCTGCCTTACAAGCAGCACTGTAAGCATGAGTTCGTCATCAGCGGATCAAGGCAGAAGAAGATGGGTGTGCGTACGCTCGATATGGCGAAACGCCTGCTCGACTTCGGCTACCACCCGCCAACCATCTACTTCCCGCTCAACGTCGAAGAGTGCATGATGATCGAACCGACAGAGACCGAATCCAAGGAAACATTGGATGGCTTCGTCGATACACTGATCGGCATCTCGAAAGAGGCGGAAGAGAATCCGGATATCGTCCTGGAAGCACCTCATACGACAGTCATCGGCCGTCTGGACGAAACACAGGCAGCAAGAAAGCCTGTATTGAGATTCCAGCGTGAAGACATTGTAGACGAAAAATAGAACCCATAGTAAAGTCCCCATGCTCCTCGGGAGCATGGGGACTTTAATGTTGTTGCATCATCTGTTTTTCGATTTTATTTTTCCGGTCCATTTGCTGATGCCGTTCTTCAGCATATAGATTTCCGTATAGCCTGCTTTCTTCAGCATCCTGCCGGCTCTGATGGACAGACGGCCATTCTGGTCATAAAGGTAGATCGGCTTGTCCTTGCGAAGTGAATTCATCTTCATTGAAAAATTCATCATCGGTATGTTCCTGGCTCCCATGATATGACCATATTCGTATTTTTCCTTCTCCCTCAAGTCTATCAGCTGGACGCGTCTCAAGTCCTTCTTGAATTCCTCCTGGGGCAGCGCTTTGACGCTCTTCATGTTCCTGTAGCCGTTCAGCACCAGAATCAGTATGACGACGACTGCAGCCAACAGGATGATCAACCAAGTATCCAATTTACATCTCTCCTTAAAAATTTCACATAAGTTTATTATAGAGATGTTTGATATAATTTAAAAGAGAAAATGATGGGAGAGATCAATATGGCAAACAATATATGGTACTATATCGCAAGTGGGAAGAACGATGCCGTACACAACATGGCCCTGGATGAACTGCTTATGGAAAAGGTCCGGGCAAAGGAAATTCCTGCTGCCATCCGGCTGTATGAATGGGAGACGCCAACGCTGTCGATCGGATATTTCCAGAAGATGCGCAAGGAGATCGATATCGACCGTGTAAAGGCGTACGGCTATGAACTCGTTCGCCGGGCCACGGGTGGACGCGGTGTCCTTCATGACAAGGAGCTGACATACAGCGTAGTCCTTCCTGAAGACTATCCGGATATGCCTGAATCCGTCACTGAAAGCTACCGTGTACTGTCTCATGGACTGCTTGAGGGCTTCAGAAACCTGGGCCTTGATGCCTATTTCAGCATTCCACGGACGAATGAGGAAAAGAAGGAGCTGACGAACATCCGCAGCAGTGTATGCTTTGATACGCCAAGCTGGTATGAACTCGTCGTTGAAGGACGTAAAATTGCCGGCAGTGCTCAGACCCGTCAGAATGGCATCATCATGCAGCACGGTTCGATATTGCTTGATGTGGACATCGACCACCTTTTCGATATGTTTACATATTCTAATGAACGGTTCAAAAGCAAAATGAAGGAAGCTTTCAAGGAGAAGGCAGTCGCCATCAATGAAATAAGCAGAAGGCACTTCACAGTGGAGGACCTCTATCCCGCCTTCAAGAATGGGTTCGAAAAGGGGCTCGGCATCTCTACGGAACCCTACGCGCTTACAGTGGAGGATGAAAAGCGGCTGGAGGAGATCAAAGAGAAGTACGCTTCAGATGAATGGAATTATAGAAGATGAAAAAATAGCCGCTCGATCGAGCGGCTATTTTCTATCTGTTCATTTTCCTGTATTTCCTCTTGGACTTTCTCAGTGCCTTCCTGTATTTCCTCTGGCTTGGTGTAAGTATGAAGAAATAATAGATGCCATACATGATCAGACCAAGTACAAGGAGGAATATCAAGGAGTTGACGATCATGCCCATGAAGTAATCGAGGTTGGTTATAAGCCCCAGCGCCGCTATCGCAAGCACCAGATACAGCAGGAATTTTTTCATCATCATACGCTCCTTAATAATTTGTTGAAAGATTTGATCGCTACTTCGACCTGATGGTCGTCGGGCTGCTTTGTGGTCAGAAGCTGAAGCATCAGCCCCGGGATGCCGAGCCATTTGAGCACGGGGATGTGCCTGACACGGTTCGTGAACTGGAGGAATTCGAACGACAGGCCGATTACGACCGGGATGAGTGCAATCCGGTTGAGGACCCTGACATACAGGGGATCGACCGGAACGAACATGTACACTACAAAGCCGACGAGTACGGTGAAGAGGATGAAGGAACTCCCGCATCGGTAATGCAGGCGGGAATGTGCCTGGACATTATCGATTGTCAGCTCCTTTTCACCTTCAAAGGTGTTGATCACCTTATGCTCTGCACCATGGTACTGGAAGAGCCGCCTGATCATCGGTGTCATCGAAATCACATAGATATAGACGAGCAGCAGGATCAGTTTGAAGAAGGACTCCAAAAATACCTGTCCGGCATGTGATGTGACGATTCCGGAAAACACTTCGGCGATGAAGACGGGGATCAGGGTGAAGAGGAACTTCCCTACGAGGAATGAGAGTATTCCTACAATCACTGTGGAAAGGACGATTTTGGCCGTGTTGGCCTCCTGCTTCTCCTGTGCAATCTCCCCGTCATCCTCCGGTGCCCTCTCAAAGCGGTCAGTCGCAAATTCCATATGCTTCATGCCATAGATGCTGGACTCTATGATTGCCACGTTGCCCCTCAATATCGGAATCTTCTTGAGCTTCTTCACCCATTCCTTCTCGGGGCGTTCCATTTCAAAATACTCTATTTCATCATTGTTCCGGCGGATTGCCGTCACCATACTGTTCTGCGACTGGAACATGACGCCTTCGACCACTGCCTGGCCGCCGAATTTCGGTTTATCCATTTATCTCGACGCTTCCTTCTATCAATAGTATTCGTGTGCGCTGCGCAGCTGCTCGATGCCCTGTTCGAAGAGGGCGGAGTCGGATGCCTCAATGCCGTTTGCAATCGTATCGAGTGCTGCCCTGATATCACCGTTGGCCAGCTGGATGGCATTGTGCTGCCTCTCGAGGTACTCATCAAGCTCGATGCCGGCGGAATTTTCATCATATGCCTCCATCGTTTCAAACAGCTCTGATGAAATTTCTTCGAAATCCGATTCCATGCCGGAAAGTTCTTCCCCGTCACCATGATTGGACAGCAGTCCGTCCATGTCGGAGAGGCTGCGCTCCATCCCTCCGGCATAATCGGTGACGATATCGACATAGTTGTTTATGTCCGGGTTGCCGATGACGGATTTCATTTTGGAAATGTCTTCCTTCAGCGCTTCGAGGCGCTGGGTGTTCTTCTGGAAGTTGACCTCCTCGGTCTGGAGGATGCCCTTCAGCTCCTCGTTGCGCTCGTTGGCCTGCTCCAGCTCCTGTTCGATTGTCGGGTTTCCGCAGGCACCCAGAAGCAGTGCCGTCAGAGGTATATATAATAAACGTTTCATAGACTCATTCTCCTGTATCTCATTGTATTATATTATCATGTTATTATGAAAGATGATATTCATATGCAAAGGTCGATTTCCATTTTGGGAAATATCCGGCCTTATTTGAATTGGAGGCAATGCTTTACTGAAATCATCATGAATTTAATGTAAAATATAGTTTGAAAGGTGGAGTAGATGCAAATGATTAAATTTGATAAGGTCAGAACCCTGATCGACAAGAACAACCTGGATGCCATACTCGTCATGAGTGGCTACAACCGGCGCTACCTCACGGGATTCACCGGTTCCAGCGGCGCTGCAATCATTACGAAGGAAGGCCGTTTCCTCATATCGGACTTCAGGTACAAGGCACAGGCAGCCAATCAGGCCGAGCACTTCGAATTCGTCCTTCAGGATAAGGGGCTCCTTGATTTCATCATGGAATTCCTGGAGACAAAAGGGCTTCGGACGATCGGCTTTGAAGGCCAGCATGTGAACTATAATACTTATGCACAGCTGGACGCGAAATTCGAACTCGTGCCGTTGGACAATGAAATCGAAAGAATCCGGATGTATAAGACATCGGACGAGGTTTCACTGATAAGGAAAGCATGTGAAATTGCCGATGAGACGTATGAACACATCCTGAAGTTCATCAAGCCCGGCCAGAGCGAACTTGAGGTGCGGAATGAACTCGAGCACCATATGCGCAAGCTTGGTGCGGAAGGTTCAAGCTTCGATATCATAGTGGCCAGCGGCGAGCGTGGCGCACTGCCCCATGGGGTCGCCTCCGATAAGAAGATCGAGGCCGGCGAGATGGTGACGCTCGACTTCGGTGCATACTATGAAGGCTATGCTTCCGATATCACAAGATCATTCGGTGTCGGATCTGTGGCGGAAGAAATGGAAAAAGTGCATGATATTGTGTTAACATCACAATTGGCCGCATTGGATGGAATCAGAACCGGCATGACGGGAAGGGAAGCTGATGCGATCGCCCGTGACATCATCACGGATGAGGGTTATGGTGAAAACTTCGGTCATTCACTCGGCCATGGCTTCGGACTCGAGGTCCATGAGATGCCGGGACTCGCCAAATCCAGTGATATGGTGCTAGAAAAGGATATGTGCGTGACGGTGGAACCGGGCATCTATATCGATGGCGTCGGCGGCGTCCGCATAGAAGATGACTGCATCCTTACTGACGGGGGACTTGAAAAGCTTTCCCACAGCAGTAAAGAGCTGTTCATCATATGATTCAAAACAGAAACCTAGGAGGAATATCATGATTTCAGTCAACGATTTCAAAACAGGACTTACAGTGGAAGTGGATGGCGGCATCTGGAGGGTAGTCGAATTTCAGCATGTCAAACCGGGTAAAGGAGCTGCATTCGTAAGAAGCAAGCTCAGAAACCTCAGAACAGGTGCAATTCAGGAGAAGACATTCCGCGCTGGTGAAAAAGTCGGCCGCGCACAGATCGACAACAGGAAGATGCAGTATCTCTACGCAGATGGGGATGCCCATGTATTCATGGACAACAACACATACGACCAGGTCGAACTCCAGGCTTCAGCAATCCAGGAAGAATTGAAGTATCTCAAGGAGAATATGAATGTCTCCCTGATCATGTATGAAGGCGAGACACTGGGTGTGGAGCTTCCAAAATCAGTGGAACTGCAGGTCTCCGAAACTGAGCCGGGTATCAAGGGGGATACGGCAAGCGGTGCGACAAAATCAGCAACGCTCGAAACAGGCCTTGTGCTCCAGGTGCCACTTTTCGTCAATGAAGGGGATACACTGGTCATCAGCACGGATGATGGCAGCTACGTCTCCCGCGCATAAAAATAAAAGCAGATTTCGATCTGCTTTTATTTTTTCCTTGAATTGGTACGACCACTTGCGTAAAATGTAAGACAGAAATTTTGAATGTTAAGGAGCAGTAGACATGAAACTCGAATATATTGATGAACTGATTAGTAAAATGGAAAAGGCCTCCCTGACCGAGCTTTCGTACAAGGATGGCGAAGTGGACATCAAGTTGAAGCGTGACAGCATGAATGAACAGCAGAATACTCCTGCCCCTGTAGCCACTGCGCCGCAGCAGCCGAAGCCTGTGCAGAACACGGAACCTGCTCCAAAAGAGGAGGGCAAGGTCATAAAGGCACCTATGGTCGGTACATTCTACAAAGCATCCTCCCCAGAGGCTGAAGCTTATGTGAAAGTCGGCGATAAGGTTGAGAATTCAACGGTCGTATGCATTCTTGAAGCAATGAAGCTGTTCAATGAGATCCAGGCGGAAATTTCCGGTGAAATCGTCGAAATCCTCGTGGAAGATGGAGAAATGGTTGAATACGACCAGCCATTGTTCAGAGTACAATGATCAATAAGATATTAGTAGCCAACCGCGGGGAGATTGCCGTCCGCATCATCAGGGCATGTACGGAACTGGGCATCGACTCGGTCAGTATATATTCTGAAGCAGACAAGGACAGCCTTCACCGGAAGATCGCCACTGAATCCTACTGCGTCGGACCCAAGCTCTCCAAGGACAGCTACCTCGACATGATCAGCATCATCACCATCGCCAAAAAGACCGGATGCGACGCCATCCATCCAGGATACGGCTTCCTTGCGGAAAACAGCGATTTTGCCGAAATGTGTGAGGCCTCCAACATCATATTCATCGGACCCATGCATGAGACCATCGCGCTCATGGGGGTCAAGGATATCGCCAAGGATACGATGAAGAAGGCAGGCGTACCGACTGTTCCAGGCAGCGAAGGCGTGGTCGCCTCCGTTGAAGAAGCGAAGCAGATTGCCGAGGAGATCGGTTATCCGGTCATCATCAAGGCAAGCTATGGCGGCGGCGGCAAGGGAATCCGTGTTGCACGCGATGAGGCCTCCCTCGTCCAGAACTATAAAATGACAGAGCAGGAGGCGGAGAGTGCCTTCGGCAATAAGAGCCTCTATATCGAAAAGTACATCGAAAACTTCCGTCACATCGAAATACAGGTGCTCGGGGACTATCACGGGAACGTCGTCCACCTGGGCGAACGTGATTGTACGATCCAGCGCCGTATGCAGAAGCTTGTCGAAGAGGCGCCGAGTCCGGTACTTTCAGAACAGAAGCGTATGGAGATGGGTGAAACAGCAGTGACTGCCGCCAAAAGCATCGACTATATCGGTGCCGGCACGATCGAGTTCATCTATGACCTGAATGAGGACCGTTTCTACTTCATGGAGATGAACACACGCATCCAGGTCGAACATCCTGTTACAGAAATGATTACGGGGATAGACCTGGTCAAGATGCAGATCAAGGTCGCCAGAAGGGAACCGATTCCTTTCAAACAGGAGGAGATCGAGTTCAGGGGCCATGCGATCGAGCTGCGCATCAATGCCGAGAACCCGTACAAGAACTTCATGCCGTCGGCAGGAAAGATCAGCGAATTCATCACACCAGGCGGCTACGGTGTCCGCCTCGATTCAGCATGCTACTCCGGATACGTCATTCCGCCGTACTACGATTCGATGATCGCCAAGCTCATCACACATGCCGATTCAAGGGAAGAAGCCATTCAGACCGCGCTTCGAGCACTTGGTGAGTTCAAGATCGGCGGGGTGGATACAACCATTCCGTTCCATACGAACCTGCTGCTCCATCAATCATTCAGATCGAATGATTATAATACTGATTTCCTGTCAAATCATGATATAATGAATTGACGAGGTGATTAACATGAGAATTCAGGAAGACAAGACAAATCTTGGGAATATAGAGATATCACCAGAGGTGCTCGAAGTGATTGCCAGCATTGCGGTTACCGAAACTGATGGTGTGCATGCGTTGCAGAACAACTTTGCCAGTGGAAACTTCGAAAAGATAGGCAAGAAGTACAGAGGCCGCGGCGTAAAGGTGGAAACTAGGGACAATGAAGTCAGGCTCTCCATCTATGTTTCTCTTTCCGCAGATCGCAACGTACATGAAACGGCTGAGCGCATACAGAAGAATGTCAGCCAGACGATACGGAACATGACGGAGCATGATGTCAAAGAAGTCAATGTGCACATCGTAAATATTAAATAAATGAACATTAGATAGGTGTTAATAATGAACAGACACGAGCAACGTAAAAAAATCTTCCAGATCATCTTCCAGGTCGACCACGGCCTGGTTGGGGTGGAGGAGACCGCATTCCATCATCTCTACAGGGACTACGATTACATCAGGCAGATCGTGGACTATTTCCTCGAAAACAGTGAGGCTGTCGATCGCGACATAAGTGATCATCTGACCAGCTACACACTTGAAAGGATCCCGAAGGTCGAACGCAATATTCTGAGGACGGCAATCTCCGAACTGCTCCATGGTGATTCCCCGCAGAGGGTCGTCATCAATGAAGCGATCCTGCTCACCAAACTGTATGGGGAGAAGGATGGATACCGTTTTGTGAACGGCGTCCTTAAGAATTTCATCACCGAAACGGATGAACAATCCAATGGAGAACACTAAGTATCTCACCGTCGGTGCACTGACCAAATATCTCAAATATAAATTCGACCAGGACCCGTATCTGACACGGGTCTTTCTCAAAGGTGAACTTTCAAATGTGAAGCACCACACGAGCGGCCATATATTCTTTGCACTGAAGGATGGCAGTTCGGTCATCCGTGCCATCATGTTCTCCCGATATGCCAATGGGATGAAGTTCAAGCCTGAGGAAGGCCAGAGTGTCCTCATCGAAGGCAGGGTCAGCATATTCGAATCCAGCGGCCAATATCAGATATATGCCGAAAAAATGGAGATGGACGGCATCGGACTCCTGTTTGAACAGCTGGAGAAGGACAAGAAGCAGCTTGCCGAACAGGGCTACTTTTCAAAGGAGCACAAAAAGCCCCTGCCGAAGTATCCGAAAACCATCACCATCGTCAGTTCCGAGACGGGCGCAGCCATAAAGGATATGCTCACTACACTATCAAGGCGCTACCCGCTTGTCGAAGTGACTGTCATCAATACATTGATGCAGGGTACGAAGAGCAGACAGGCGGTGATCGACAACCTTGAGCATGCAGATGCGCTCGGGAATGACATCGTCATCCTGGCGCGCGGCGGCGGATCGATAGAGGACCTCTGGACTTTCAATGAAAAGGAAGTGGCCCTCAAGGTCTTCGATATGAAGACACCCGTCATAACCGGCATCGGACATGAAACGGATACAACACTCGTGGACTACATATCCGATATGAGGGCGCCGACGCCTACAGCTGCTGCTGAAATGGCGGTGCCGGATCAGAGGGACATCATGGAACGGCTGACACAGGCCCGGAATTTCATCTCCGACCGCATCTTTAGGAAACTGGATGTGGGCAGGAACCAGCTAGATGCCCTGAGCAGCTACTATAAACTGAAGAACCCGGACCTCCTCTATGACCAGCAGGCCGAGAAGCTCGTCACCCTGAAGGATGGACTGGACGACAAAATGCAGCAGTCCATCCGTGAAAGGCACTACCGCCTCTCAGCCCTGAAGGAAGGTGTGAAGTACAACACCCCTGAACCTGCCATACGGAGGAGCCTTGAAATATTGGATGACAGGAAGTCCCGGCTCGACCGGTCCATGACAATCAGAACGAACGAATCGAAGCACAACCTCACCCGCATGGTCGAAAGCCTGAACTCCCTGAGCCCCACCAATGTACTTCTGCGGGGCTATTCCTACACTACAGGCGGAGGCGGCATCATCAAGGATGCCGCAGACCTGCAGCCGGGCGACGAAGTGCAGACGACTTTTGCACGGGGAAGCATTGTATCGAAAGTGACAGAGGTGAACGAAGATGACAGAAACCAAAAGTGAAACGTTTGAAGAGAAGATGAAGCACCTGGAGCAGATCGTCAAGCATCTTGATGAAGATGAGGTTTCACTCGAAGAATCCCTCAAGCTTTATCAGAAAGGCGTCGAACTGACTGCGGAGTGCGAGAAGATATTGAAAGATGCCGAGCTGAAAGTCGAAACCTTGAACCGTAAGGGAGCAGAGGATGAATAGAGATATGCAGGCATACCTTGAAGCAACCGAATCCCGTATTCTGGCACACCTCGGGGAGAATCATGTATCGGACACGATCCGTGTCGCGAGCAGCTATTCGATAAAGGCTGGCGGGAAAAGATTCCGTCCGTACCTCCTATTTGCCACACTTGAGGCGCTGGGGGAGGACCCGATGAAAGGTGCCGATGCTGCGGCAGCCATCGAGATGATCCATACCTATTCGCTCATCCATGATGATCTTCCTGCCATGGACGATGACGACTATAGGCGGGGGAAGCCGACGAACCATAAGGTGTTCGGTGAGGCGGCAGCCATCCTGGCGGGGGATACCCTGCTGACGGAGAGCTTCAGCATCGTATCATCAGATGAATCGCTTTCAGCGGACAAGCGCATTTCCATCATCAGCCGCATTGCATCAAAAGCCGGCTTCAATGGCATGATCGGTGGACAGATGCTCGATATGGAAGCTGAAGGGAAGGAAATCAGCTTCTCCGAGCTTGAACACATCCATCAGTACAAGACCGGCCAGCTGATCGTCCTTCCGGTGGAGTGTGCCTGCATCATTGCAGACGCGCCGCCGGAAACCAGCGGGCGGCTCATCGCGTTTGCCGAAAAACTGGGCATCCTCTTCCAGATCAGGGATGACATACTTGATGTCGAGGGGGACATGGCCGTTACGGGCAAGGAGGCAGGCAGTGATGAACGCAAAAACAAGATGACATACGTCAGCACCTATGGGCTGGAAGGCGCCCACAGGGAGCTTGCCGCCCTTACGGATGAAGCCGCCGGACTGCTCGACGGCCTGTCTGAAAACATCAATACAGAAGAACTTCATAATGTGCTGCAGATGTTTGCAGTGAGAGACCAATGATAATTCATATTCCATGAATTATCATTTTTATTTTTTCCCTGTTGATAAAAGTGGTATAATTGGCATTAGCAAATTTAAAGGTGGTTGCTATATGAATCTATATAGTATAAAAGACCCATCATTCCTGAAACAGAAGAATGATGAGGAACTAAAAATACTGGCACAGGATGTAAGGGAATTTCTGATCCAGTCATGCTCGAGGACAGGCGGCCACATAGGAGCCAACCTCGGTGTGGTGGAACTGACGATTGCCCTGCATAAACATTTCGATTCGCCAGATGACCGGCTGATTTTCGATGTGGGTCATCAGGCTTATATTCATAAGATTCTCACCGGCCGGATCAGTGAGTTTGAAACGCTCAGACAATATAAGGGATTGTGCGGCTTTCCGAAGATGCGCGAATCCGACCATGACGTCTGGGAAGCGGGCCATTCATCCACCAGCCTATCGGCAGCCATGGGCATCGCAAAAGCACGTGATATAAAAGGGGAGGACCACCATGTCATTCCCGTAATCGGTGACGGTGCACTGACAGGGGGCATGGCCCTTGAAGCACTCAACCACATCGGATCTGACAGGACGAACATGACCATCATCCTGAATGACAATGAGATGAGCATAGCGCCGAACGTCGGGGCGATGCACAACATGCTCGGCAGGATGCGCACGAACACGCAGTACAACAGGGTCAAGCATGATATAGAAGATTTCCTGAACCGTCTGCCCCAGGTGGGGTCGAGGCTCAGGGACATGGCGGACAGGATAAAGGACAGCATGAAGTACCTCGTCGTCGACGGCGTGTTCTTCGAAGAGCTCGGCATCAAGTATATCGGGCCGGTGGACGGCCATGACTTTGCGGAGCTATCCAATGCGATAAATATTTCCAAGGACTATAAGGGTCCCGTGGTCATCCATGTCATCACCAAGAAGGGCAAGGGATATCATCCCGCCGAAGACGACAAACTCGGCAAGTGGCACGGCCTCGGGCCATACAAGATAGACACGGGTGAGGTGCTGGGCAGTAAATCCACACCTTCATGGAGTGAATTCATGTCCAACACCGTCCTTGAGCGTGCCAAAAAGGATGAGCGGATCGTTGCACTGACACCCGCGATGCCTGTCGGCAGCAAGCTGACCAAGTTCCAGAATGAACTGCCTGAACGCTTCTTTGATGTCGGCATTGCCGAACAGCATGCAGTCACCATGTCGGGCGGCCTCGCTGCAAGCGGCATGCGCCCGTACCTTGCGATCTATTCCACATTCCTGCAGCGCGGATACGACCAGCTGCTGCATGATGTCGACCGTCAGAACCTGAACGTCTTCCTCGGCATCGACCGCAGTGGACTTGTCGGCGCTGATGGTGAGACCCACCAGGGTGTCTTCGACATCAGTTTCATCTCCCCACTGCCGAACATGACACTGATGATGCCGAAGGATGAGATTGAAGCGGAACAGATGATCGACCTCGCCTTCGAGCACGAAGGACCTGTCGCATTAAGGTATCCCCGCGGCAACATCAAAGGCATCGAAGCGCCTGCACCACGTGGGCCTCTCGAATATGGCAGCTGGGAGACGGTCATGGAAGGGGAAGACCTTTCCATCATCTCCTTCGGTCCGACATTGGACCTTGCAATAGATGCAGCAGTGGCGCTCAAGGAGGCGGGCATCAATGCCGGCGTCATCAATGCCCGGTTCATCAAGCCGATGGATGAGGAGATGCTCCAATCCATCGGGTATGCAGGGAAACCGGTCCTCACAGTCGAGGAGACCATGCTGAATGGAGGGCTCGGCAGTATGATCGCTGCCTTCATGGCCGACCATGGATTCAAGAATGGAATCAGACGGATCGGCATCGATAATGAATATGTAGAGCATGGGGATGTCAATAAGCTTCTGGAGGATATCGGCATCACTGCAGATAATATCATCCTTCAGTCCAAAACACTCCTGGAGCTGGAAAATGAAAAAGAAATCAAGAATTGACGATCATCTCCATGAGCACTTCAATCTGGGCACCCTGGAGGAAGTCAGGCGGATCATCATGGCGGGAAAGGTGCTCAACAACAACCAACCCGTCTATAAGCCTTCCGAAATCATTGACATCAATAAGGCCGACATACGGTTCAAGAACATCAAACCATATGTGTCGAGGGGCGGCATCAAGCTTGACCATGCCGTAAAATCCTTCGGTATGGAACTTTCAGGGAAGGTGGTCACCGATATTGGCAGTTCTACGGGCGGTTTTACGGACTGCGCCCTCCAAAAAGGAGCTGTATATGTTTATGCAGTCGATGTCGGCACCAACCAGCTCGACTACAGGCTCCGTACCGATGATCGTGTAAGCGTGATGGAACAGACGAACTTCAAGGATACGGAGGTTTCCCAATTCAACCTGAAGCCGGACGTGTTCACTATAGATGTATCGTTCACATCCATCATTCCGATATTGCGCCATATCGTTCATCTGTTCGGTCACGAATATGAAATCGTTGCACTCATCAAGCCCCAGTTTGAATCCTACCTTGAAGAAAGGGAGGACAGCGGCATCATCACATCAAAGGAAACGCATGAAAATGTAATACGGCGTGTACTTGCGGAATGCAGGGCCCTCGGGCTTTCAGCGGAAGGGCTCGCCCGGTCCCCGATCACCGGAACCAAAGGGAACATCGAATATCTGTTCTACTTGAGACATGGTCAGGGCGCCGCATCAACCATAGAAGAAGAGGACATTCAGCATAGTGTTTATGGCTGATGTCCTTTTTTATGTCATCCAAATCCATTTTGTGATATTATATGTATAAATATACAAAAGGGGTACGTGAGGAGGACAACCATGTCTAATAAATCAATTCGACAGATAAAGATCAGGGAAATCATTACCAACAGCAAGGTGGAGACTCAGGAGGAGCTGGTGGAACGGCTGAATGAATACAACTTCAATGTCACCCAGGCCACAGTCTCCCGGGACATCAAGGAACTCCAGCTCATCAAAGTGCCTACTCCGAGCGGCGCCTATATCTACAGCATGCCCAAGGACCGCAAGTTCCATCCTCTCGAAAAGCTGGGCAGGTATCTCATGGACAGCTTCGTAAAACTGGATTATACAGAAAACCTGCTGGTGTTGAAGACGCTGCCCGGAAATGCCCAGTCGATCGGGGCCATCATCGATCAGCTCGAATGGGAGGAGGTCGTCGGCACGATATGTGGTGACGACACATGTCTCATGATATGCAGGAACGAGGAAGCACAGAAGGAAATCAGGGATCGGATATTCAATTTGATCTAAATTGGAGTGTTTAATTTGCTCATACGTCTAAAGATTAAGAACCTGGCAGTGCTCAAGGATATTGAACTTGATTTCGACAGTGGGCTCACCGTCATCTCCGGGGAATCCGGTGCCGGGAAATCGATGATCATCGAAGCGATCAGATACCTCTATGGCAAACGTGCATCGGTAGAGGACATCCGTCACGAAACCGAAGGTGCAGTCATTGAGGGTGTCTTCGATTTTCCTGAATCGGAGAAGATGCAGGATCTGCTGGCGAAGAATGATATAGAGGAGGACGAACTCTATATCGTCAGAAGGGAAGTCATGCAGAACCGCAAAAGCATCATCAAGATAAATTCCCACATGATCACCCTCGGGGCCCTCAAGGAGATCATGGATGAAGTCGTCAGCATCCATTCCCAGTCCTCCCAGTCCGAAGCACTCGAGCACAGCATGCACATACGGTATCTCGACCGCTATATCGATGTGGCCGACAGGGAGGCCTTCGGCAGATACAGGGACAGCTTCGAACGCTTCAAAGCCCTTGAAGCCAGGATCAGTGAACTTGAATACAAGGATAAGAACAGGGTCCAGCAGCTCCAGATGTATCAGCACCAGTACGAGGAACTCACCGGGATGGAGCTCGAAGAGGGGGAAGAGGAACGGCTCGAAGAGGAGATAAGCTACCTCGATAATTTCGAAAAGATCAATAATACACTCTCCCTCATACATGCCCAGCTCAGTTCGGAATATGCACCACAGACCCTCCTGTACGACATCCATGGCCATATTGAAACACTGGCCAATTATGATGAAAGCTATAGGGAATTCAGTGATACGGTGATTGAAGCCTACCATCTGCTGAATGAACTCGACAGCAGGGTGGGGAGCGACCTTTCCACCCTGGACTATGACGAGGAGAGCCTCAATGCGAAACAGGCACGCCTCTCCAGCCTCAACTCGCTGAAGCGCAAGTACAACAAGACGCTGGACGAACTGATCGATTACAGGCGCGCACTGGCAGACGACATCGAACAGCTGGAGAACATTGCACAGTCATTCGATGCACTTGAAAAGAAAAAGGATAAGATGCTGAAGCAGATGGAAAAGCATGCCAAGGAACTGCATGACTACAGGATAGAACAGAAGCACTTCCTTGAAAACAGGATCAAGAAGGAGCTGCAGGACCTGGATATGCCTGAAGCGGACTTTGAAATCAGCGTCAGGGAGGCGACCTTCGACTCACGCGGGTACTCCGGTGTCGAGTTCCTCATCTCCACCAATGCGGGAGAGCCGCTCAAAGCGATGAACCGCATCGCCTCAGGCGGTGAAATCGCTAGGGTGATGCTTGCGCTTCGGACAATCTTTACAGAGTTCGATGCACAGAGCATGCTGATCCTAGATGAAATAGATACCGGCGTCAGTGGATTCGTCGCCACCCGCATGGCCGAGAAGATGCAGATCCTCTCAAGGACGCGCCAGGTCATTTCAATCTCGCATCTGCCCCAGGCGGCCGCACTCGCGGACCACCACCTGTATGTATCAAAGGAGACCATGGACCAGCGGACAGCATCAAGCGCCAAATATCTTGATGCGGACGACCATGTCTACGAGATTGCAAGGATGCTTAGCGGCTCGGACATCACCGATGCAGCACTGGAGAATGCAAAAACATTGATAGCAGCCAAAGAGAAAGAGACGAATTGATCTACAATTCGTCTCTTTCTCTTTTTTCCTCGTCCTTCAATTGTCTCGACCTCTCCAGGAAACGTTCCTGAACCCTTTTCTGTCGCTGCTCGCGGTGCAGTATGTAGCCACCGATGAACCATACCCCGACCACCGTCAGAACAAGACCGACGATGAACTGTACGACTGTAAGCGTGAATGGATCATTGACGATGCCGAAAACACTGTCCCTCATATATTTGATGCCCAGACCTGCCAGAAATACCGGTATGACAAGTATGACGAGCGCAATCACCTTCTGCATAGAATCACCCTGATTATTTGTATAGACCCATTATAACCCATGGGAGATGAGTAATAAAACAAATGATTTTATATGAATCTTCAGAACATTCCATGTTTATCTAAAATCCTGCAAATTCATAAGCGGATATGTATAATAAAAATTGTAGGGGAGGTAGGAACATGAATTTCGATGAAATTTTCATAGGGGACAAAAATAAAATGACAGCGCTTTCAGTATGCAGGGCGGCAGACCCTGAAGTGCTGAAACCCCTTATACGCGTAATTGAAGAAAAAGGGGTGGTCTGCCATCTTGTGGACGATTGCAGCTCACTTGAATCCATGCTTCACTCATTGGGTGCCGGCCATATGATCGGCCATGCGATTACAATACATCATGCGGCGGACGACCAGGAAGCAGCAGTGCGCGCCCTGGAACTTGTCGCCTCGGGGGAGGCCGACATACTCATGAAGGGCCTGGTTCCAACTTCCATTTTAATGAAGGAAGTGTTAAAAAAGGAGTATGGACTCATACATACACGTCTCCTCAGCCATGTGGCACTTTTCGACATACCCAACTATCATAAGGCCGTCCTCCTGAGCGATGCAGGCATGAACATTGCCCCGACGCTCGACCAGAAGGGGAAGATCATCGATAATGCACTTGAATGTGCGCATCGGCTTGGCATCAAAAAGCCTAAAGTGGCCCTTTTGTCCGCAGTAGACAAAGTCACTGATAAGATGCCGTCCACCACCGATGCAGACTTGCTGGCACATTCAGATGCCAAAAACTTTGGGTTTGATAGTACAATAGAGGGACCACTGCAATTTGACATGGCGATTTCTGAAGATGCAGCCCGCCATAAAGGCTCGGCCTCGGAGGTGGCAGGAGACGTGGATATACTGATTGCACCGAATATAGAGTCGGGCAACATACTATATAAATCCCTGGTCTA
Source organism: Salinicoccus sp. RF5 (assembly GCF_020786625.1). Classification (NCBI taxonomy): domain Bacteria; kingdom Bacillati; phylum Bacillota; class Bacilli; order Caryophanales; family Staphylococcaceae; genus Salinicoccus; species Salinicoccus sp. RF5. The sequence continues at coordinate 351,897 of NZ_JAJGRC010000001.1, read as the reverse complement.
CGCTGCGGGGGCGAAAGTCGCTTCCGTCATCACCGGGGCCAAAGTACCCATCGTCCTGACTTCAAGGGCCGACAGTGCCGAAGACAGATATAATTCCATAAACCTGGCAATGATGATTTCCAAATAAACTACTGGAGTGATAAAGAATGATATTTGAAAAGATGGAGCAATACGACTACGAACAGCTGATTTTCTGCCATGATGAAACAAGTGGACTGAAAGCGATCATATGCATACATGACACTACCCTCGGTCCGGCACTCGGCGGATGCAGAATGTGGAAATATGACACGGAGGAAGAGGCGATAGAGGATGTACTTCGCCTTGCCAAGGGCATGACCTACAAGAACGCGGCTGCAGGACTCAACCTCGGAGGCGGCAAGACGGTCGTCATCGGAGATGCCGAGAAGGACAAATCCGAGGCCTTCTTCAGGGCGCTGGGCAGATATGTGAACAGTCTCGGTGGCAGGTACATCACCGCTGAAGATGTGGGCACTACGGTCAATGACATGGACACGATCTATCAGGAAACGCCATATGTATGCGGCATCAGCGAGTCATACGGATCCGGCGGGAATCCAAGTCCGATGACCGCATATGGTGTATACATGGCAATGAAGCGGACGGCTAAGGAAGCGTTTGGTGATGATTCACTCGAAGGCAGGACGATTGCCGTCCAGGGCGTCGGCAACGTGTCTTACAACCTCTGCAGACATCTGCATGAAGAAGGGGCCAAACTGATCGTCACGGACATCAATGATGATTCCGTGGAACGGGCGGTAAATGACTTCGGTGCTGAAGCGGTAGGCATTGAAGACATCTATTCTGTCGAGGCGGACATCTTTGCACCATGCGCGCTCGGCGGCATCCTGAACGACGACACGATTCCGGAGCTCAAAGTGAAGGCTGTATGCGGCAGTGCCAACAACCAGCTGCTTGACAGCGACAAGCATGGCAGCCAGCTTGAGGAGCTCGGCATCGTCTATGCGCCCGACTATGTAGTGAACTGCGGCGGGGTCATCAACGTTGCAGACGAGCTGCAGGGATATAATGCAGAACGCGCGAAAAGCAAGGTTAAGGAGATATACAACCAGATGGATAAGATATTCTCCATCGCCAAGCGTGACGGTGTAACACCGACTGTCGCAGCAGACCGTCTTGCAGAAGAGCGCATAGACAGCATGATGCGCGTCAGAAGCACTTTCTCACTCAATGAAGTGACAACTCTCAACAGGAGGTAGATCGCCGCATGCAATATACCATCCTTGTAGTCAACCTCGGAGGAACCTCCACCAAAGTGGCGGTATATGAGAACGACCAAAGCTTGATATCTGAAACGATGAGTCATCCGATCGACGAAATCATCAGGCCGCTCCATGACCAGATAGATTTCAGGCTCGATGCAATCACAGGCTTTCTTGGAAGGAATGATATCTTTCCGGAATCCATCGATATCGTCAGCGCACGCGGCGGCCTGTTGAAGCCTATAGAGGGCGGCACATATGATATAAATGACAAGATGACCGATGATCTCGGCTCATACAGGTATGGCAGGCATGCCTCCAATCTTAGCGGCATCATCGCCGCCCGTTTCCGTGAAAAGTATGGCTGCAGGGCAGTCATCACGGATCCGGTGGTCGTGGACGAAATGACCGAGGCGGTGCGCCTTACAGGGCTCAGCGGCATCGAAAGGAAATCCGTCTTTCATGCGCTCAATCAGAAGGCGGTTGCCCGCAAGTATGCCGCGTCCATCGGAAAACGCTATACCGATGTCAATGTCATCGTCTCTCATATGGGGGGCGGCATCACTGTCGGAGCACATGAAAAGGGCAGGGTGATCGATGTGAATGACGGGCTGTCCGGCGAAGGACCGATGAGTCCGACCCGTACAGGCTCATTGCCGAACGGCAGCCTGGCCAGATACATCACTGAGAACAGCCTCGATTACGACAGCATCTATGAGATATTGACGAAGGAGGGCGGCTTCATCTCCCTCGCAGGCACCCAGGACGCTCTTGAGCTTGAAAAGCGTGCAGTTTCCGGGGACAAAGCGACCGAAAAGATATTCAAGGCACTTGCCGCACAGCTTGCAAAGGAGATCGGCTCCCGTTCTGCCATATTGAAGGGACAGGTCGACCAGATCATCTTTACAGGAGGCATGGCCCACAGCACGTATCTCATAGACCTCGTCAGGCCCTATATTTCATTCATTGCACCGGTCTCAGTCTATCCGGGGGAAGAGGAGATGCAGGCGCTGGCGGAAGGGGCATACCGTGTTCTGACAGGCAGGGAAGAAATGAAAACCTATATGTAGGAGTGGATATAATGGCATACGAATATGACCTGGTCATACTGGGCGGCGGGACTGCCGGCTATGTTGCAGCCATCAAGGCGAGCCAGCTCGGCATGAAGACGGCAGTCGTCGAAAAGGAGAAGCTCGGGGGCACATGTCTCCATAAGGGCTGCATACCCACGAAAAGCATGCTCAAATCTGCGGAGGTTGCCAATACAATGAAGCATGCCGGCATCTTCGGCATAGGTTCTGTCGAGCCTGAAATCGATATGGGAAAGGTGCAGGAGCGGAAACAGGAAGTGGTCGATCAGATGTACAACGGGGTCAGACATCTCATGAAGAAGCATAAGGTGGATGTCTTCAATGGCCATGGACGCATACTCGGACCCTCCATATTCTCTCCGATGGCAGGTACCGTGGCGGTCGAACACCCCGAAGACGAGGATGCGGAGAGTGAAATCCTCATCAACCAGCATGTGCTGGTTGCGACGGGATCACAACCGCGGCCATTGCCGTTCCTTCCATTCGATGGTTCCCTCGTACTTTCAAGCGATGACATGATGACACTCGATCACATCCCTTCCAGGATGGTGATCATCGGTGGAGGTGTCATCGGTCTTGAATTTGCGAGCATACTGACCGATCTCGGGTCACATGTCACTGTGGTCGAAGCAGGGAACCAGATCATTCCGCATGAGGATAAGGATCTTGCCGGCGCATTGAAAAAAGCGCTCGAAGCTGAAGGTGTCACTTTCAGGGTCGGCACGGCCCTGGATGAGGACCGCATCAGCAAAGGAGAAGATGCCATCACGCTCCATTTCGATGAAGGGGAAGATACCTTCGACAAGGCACTGGTCGCCATCGGCCGGGCTCCGAACACTGAAGACCTCGGTCTTGGCAATACGAAGATACAGCTTGATGGCGGTTACATCTCCACCAATGAATACTATCAGACGAAGGATGCGAACATCTATGCTGTAGGGGATGCCATCGGCAATCTGCAGCTTGCCCATGTGGCCACCAAGGAAGCAGTCATTGCAGTCGAACATATGGCCGAGAAACGCCCATACACGCTTGACTATACTACTGTTCCACGATGCATATATACTCATCCTGAAGTCGCTTCAATCGGAAGGACGGAGAAGGAGCTCAAAGAGGCAGGTATGGAATATTCCGTACATAAGGTGCCGTTTGCAGCGGTGGGAAAAGCGGTGATTGCCCATGGCGGAAAAGGATTTGGTAAAATGCTCGTAGAACCGGAAGCAAAGGATATACTCGGCCTATCCCTTATAGGCCCCGGAGCCACCGAATTGATCAACGAAGCGGCTCTGGCCAAATTTCTCGATGCATCGGCACTTGAAGTCGGCAGCGCCACCCATGCCCACCCTTCCATAGGGGAAGTGCTGATGGAGCTCGGCCTTGATGCGGAAGGAATTGGTATCCATGTATAAGGAGGACACTACATTGTTGGATTATAAAGAAGCGGGCCTCGAATCAGAGGATCTGAAAGAAATGTATCGTACGATGCACCTTGCCAGAAAAATTGACGAGAGGATGTGGCTGCTCAACCGTGCGGGTAAACTTCCGTTCGTCATTTCATGCCAAGGTCAGGAGGCGACACAGGTGGGCGCGGGATATGCGCTTGATCGGGAAGTGGACATCATCAGCCCATACTACAGGGACCTTGCGCTCGTTACGCATTTTGGGATGACCGCAGAGGAAACGATGTTGTCCGCTTTTGCCAAGAAGGGCGACATCTCCAGTGGTGGAAAGCAGATGCCTTCGCACTTCAGTAAAAAATCCTGCAACATCATGACACAAGGCTCGAGTGTAACAACGCAACTCCTGCACGCAGTCGGTGCAAGTTTCAAATTCAAGATGGACGATGAGAAGCGGGTGGCTCTGACTACACTCGGGGAAGGTTCTTCGAACCAGGGGGATTTCCATGAAGGCCTGAATTTTGCCGGTGTACATGACCTGCCCTTCATCTGCATCATCGAAAATAATGATTATGCAATCAGCGTGCCCCGTGAACTCCAGTATGGCGCTGAAAAACTGTCAGATCGTGCACTTGGATACGGCATGCATGGAGAGCATATTGACGGCAATGATCCGATTGCCGTATACAAGGCTGTCAAAGAAGCCAGGGAGCGTGCTGTCAATGGAGAAGGCGCCACCCTCATCGAAGCGATGTCCACACGATTGACTGCCCATTCCTCCGACGATGATGACAGCTATCGGGAGAAGGAAGAGCGCGAGACCATGAAGGAATCGGATTGCCTGGTCAAATTCAGGTCATACATCCTTGAGCACGGCGTTGCAGATGAGGCATGGTTCGAAGCCTTGGAAAAAGAGGCGAAGGCAATCGTCACCGATGCGACAAAAGCTGCTGAAAAAGCACCTTACCCGAAACCTGAAGAAGCCTTGACGCATGTTTATGAGGAGGTTCACCATGGCTAAAATTTCTTATTTGCAGGCAATACATCAGGCGCTCGACTACGAAATGGGCCAGGATGAAAGTGTGTTCGTCCTCGGTGAGGACGTCGGCAAGAAAGGCGGCGTCTTCAAGGTCACTGCCGGTCTCCAGGAAAAATACGGTGCGATGCGCTGCCTGGATACACCACTCGCTGAATCGAATATCGTCGGCACCAGCATCGGTGCTGCAATGATGGGGAAAAGACCTGTGGCGGAAATTCAGTTTGCAGACTATATACTGCCCGCAACGAATCAGATACTGAGTGAGGCGGCGAAGATCAGATACCGTTCCAATAACGACTGGAACTGTCCAATGGTCATCCGTGCACCTTTCGGCGGCGGTATCCACGGTGCACTCTACCATTCCCAGTCCGTTGAGGCCATCTTCGCTTCAACTCCTGGACTGAAGGTCGTGATTCCATCCACGCCATCCGATGCGAAGGGGCTCCTGATTTCGGCAATCAGGGACAACGACCCGGTGCTGTTCTTCGAACACAAGAAAGCCTACCGTCTTCTCAAGGAAGAGGTGCCTGAAGGCGACTATACCGTGCCGATCGGCAAAGCGGACGTCAAAAGGGAAGGGGACGACATCACGGTCATTACATATGGCCTCTGTGTCAACTATGCCCTGCAGGCAGCAGAGCGCCTGTCGAAGGATGGATATGAAGCAGAAGTGCTCGACCTTAGAACTGTCTATCCACTCGATAAGGAAGGCATCATCGAGGCAGCTTCCAAGACAGGAAAGGTTCTGCTCGTTACCGAGGATAACCTTGAGGGAAGCATCATCAGTGAAGTGGCTGCGATCATCGCAGAAAACTGCCTGTATGACCTCGATGCACCTATAATGAGGCTCGCAGGGCCGGATGTTCCTACCATGCCTTATGCGCCACCAATGGAAGATTTCTTCATGATCAACCCTGATAAGATAGAAGCCAAAATGAAAGAGCTCGCGGAGCATTAAGGAGGACGAAACCTATGGAAGAAGTGCTGATGCCGAAGCTCGGCGAAAGTGTTACAGAAGGGACCATTGAAAAATGGCTGGTCCAGCCCGGGGATACGGTCGAGGAATATGATCCCCTGTGTGAAGTCATCACCGACAAGGTGACCGCGGAAGTGCCTTCCGTATTCGAGGGCACGATCAAGGAACTCCTTGTGGCGGAAGGGGATACCGTTGAAGTCGGTACCCCGGTATGCCTGATGGAGACGGATGGTGCTGGTGAGGCCGGAAAAGCTGACGAGGATGAAGGTAGCGTCACGGCGCCTGAAGAGGCGGCCCCGTCATCCGATGAAAATCAGGAGGACGCACCATCCTCCACAAGCAAAGTGGAAAAGGGTGCCCAGAAGAAGGCCAAAACAAGAATTTCCCCTGTAGTGATGCGATTGGCCGAGGAGCATGACCTCGACCTCAATACGATTGAAGGTACAGGGTTTGAAGGACGTATTACGAAGAAGGATGTTCTGAAGACGATTGAAGCAGGTCCCGTGACCGCCGGAACAGAGACGAAGGCAGCGCCTTCCACTGATCAGCAGGCAGACCCTGCGCCAGCTTCCGGGAATATAATGGCGGGGGACGAAATACCGGTGACCGGTGTCAGGAAGGCTGTCGCCAACAAGATGGTGCAGTCCAGCCAGGAGATCCCCCATGCATGGCTGATGATGGAGGTGGATGCCACCAACCTGGTGAATGTCCGCAACAGCCATAAATCCGCCTTCAAGGAGCGGGAGGGATTCAATCTCACGTTCTTCAGCTTCTTCGTCAAGGCTGTCGCCGAAACATTGAAGGAATATCCGATGCTGAACAGCTCGTGGCAGGGAGATAAGATCGTCCTCAACAAGGACATCAACATCTCCATCGCCGTAGCCGGCGATGATAAACTCTATGTGCCGGTCATACGGAATGCCGACGACCTCTCCATCAAGGGAATCGCCAAGCAGGTGGGGGAACTTGCAGCGCTCGGGCGCAGCCATAAACTCACACAGGAGCACATGGCAGGGGGAACCTTCACAGTGAACAATACCGGTGCCTTCGGTTCCGTACAGTCCATGGGAATCATCAACCATCCCCAGGCTGCCATCCTGCAGGTTGAATCGATCGTCAAGAAGCCGGTCATCATTGATGATATGATTGCCGTCAGGCATATGGTCAACCTCTGCCTGTCCATCGACCACCGCATTCTGGACGGTCTGGTGGCAGGCCAGTTCCTGAAAGCCGTCAAAGAGAGGATTGAAGCGTATTCCGTCGAAACGACTTCGATCTACTAGACTTTACAAAACCTCTCATCCGCTATAGAATTGAATACAAGGAACTGAAATCGCATCCTCTCCATGGGGCTGTTTCAAAAGGAGTTTTTATAATGAATATGGATTTCAATATGTATATGAATGATGTCGTGAGCCAGGCAAGAAGCGAAATGAAGGAATCTGGCTATACGGAACTGACTACACCTGAAGAGGTGGACCAGCACCTTTCAAAAGAAGGCACGGCACTCGTAATGGTCAACTCAGTATGCGGCTGTGCCGGTGGCATCGCTCGTCCGGCTGCCAAACACGCCCTTAATTACGATAAACTGCCGGACCAGCTGCTCACTGTATTTGCCGGTCAGGACAAGGAAGCGACTGAACATGTCAGGGAAAAGGCGCCTGAATACCTCCCGTCCTCTCCATCATTTGCCCTCTTCAAGGATGGCAAAATTGTGGATATGATCGAGAGGCACGAAATTGAAGGGCATGAAACGATGAGTGTCATTACCAACCTGCAGGCATGGTTCGAAGAACACGGCAAAGAAATCTGATGAACGAAAAAAAGAGGTCCCGCGGGACCTCTTTAATTTGGTTACACTGTTGTCAGCATGCTGACGCCGAAAAGCAGGCCGGAGATGACAATGAGAATTATCATGAACCAGATTACTGCTTTCTGAACTTTTTTGTTGTTCATAAAACCATCCTTATAAATTTGCTCTTTTAATTATAATACACGTCTACTGTACAATCAACTCAACTATTGGAGGAAGCTATTTATGAACAAGGACAGACTCGTCGATCAATTTATGGAAATGGTCCAGATTGATTCCGAAACAGGCCATGAAAGGGAGATGGCCGACTATCTTCTTAAAAAATTCAAAGATATGGGTATCGAAGCCCAAGAAGATGATACTCAGGAGAAAACCGGGTATGGTGCGGGCAATATACTCGTCAGGCTCAAAGGAGACAACACCAAGGCTGAACCGATCTACTTTACAGTCCATATGGATACCGTTGCGCCCGGTGTGGGCGTGAAGCCATCCATCGATGGGGATTATATCGTCAGCGATGGTTCAACGATCCTCGGATCGGATGACAAGGCAGGGATTGCGTCACTCATCGAAGCCATCCATTATATCAAAGAATCCGGCATGCGCCATGGGGACATCGAAATCGTCATAACCGTTGGGGAGGAGTCCGGACTCGTGGGCGCGAAAGCGTTTGATGCCACCCAGCTGAAGAGCAGGTTCGGTTATGCGATTGATTCCACGGGCAAGGTGGGCACCGTGGTCACCACGGCACCGACCCAGAGCAAGATTGAAGCGCATATACATGGTAAGACGGCCCACGCAGGTGTTGCACCGGAAACCGGCGTCAGTGCCATCAATATCGCAGCCCGTGCCATCAGTCAGATGAAACTCGGACGCATCGATGAAGAGACCACTGCCAACATCGGCCGGTTTGAGGGTGGCGGCGCGACGAATGTAGTCACGGACTATGTCTACCTGCTTGGGGAAGCGAGAAGCCTCGATGACGAGAAGATGGAGGCCCAGACAGCGCATATGAAGGAAACTTTCGAGAAGGTCGCCGAAGATATGGGTGGCCGTGCAGAAGTGTCTTCAGACGTGATGTATGCTGCTCTCAAAGCCTCCAAAGACTCGGAAGTGGTCAGCACGGCAGTGCAGGCGATAGAGAATATCGGGCGCAGACCCGACCTGATCAGCCTGGGCGGGGGAAGCGACGGCAATATCTTCGCCGGGGCTGGCCTGGACACGGCGATACTCGGCCTTGGATATGAAAACATTCATACGACTGAAGAGAAGATGCCGATAGAGGAACTTCACAAAATCACTGAACTGGTCATTGAAATCATCAAAGTCCAGAATGATAAGGAGCAGAACGCATGATCTATGATATTGGAGTAGTCGGCCTTGGCGTCATGGGGACGAATATCGCAAAGAACATGTCGAGAAACGGCTTCAAAGTCGTCACTTTCGACTTTTTCGAAGATGTCAGGGAGAACCGCATGATTGAACTCAAGGAAGAGGATGTGGACATCGCCTCCTCAGTGAAAAAATTCATTGAAAGCCTGAAGAAGCCGAGGAACATCCTACTTCTCGTGAAAGCGGGGGAAGTGACGGATAAAACCATCGAACAGATCGCCCCGTACCTTGATGAGGGGGACACGCTGATCGACGGGGGAAATGAACAGTATGAGAACACTCGGCGGCGTAATATGCAGCTCACTGAAGAGGGCATCAACTTCATCGGCATGGGAGTAAGCGGTGGCGAAGAGGGCGCCTTGAATGGTCCCTCCCTGATGCCTGGCGGACAGCGTCAGGCATATGACAACGTCAGCGCCATACTGGAGAAAATTGCTGCCAAAGCCGATGACGGGAAACCATGCGTCACCTACATCGGTGAGGATGGCAGCGGCCATTACGTCAAAATGATCCATAACGGCATCGAATATGCAGATATGGAACTGATTGCTGAAAGCTATTATTTCATGAAGCACGGCCTCAATATGTCGAATGATGAAATGAGTGCAGTATTCGACGAATGGAACAGGGGAGACCTCAACAGCTACCTGATCGAAATCACTGCACGTATACTGGAGTTCAAGGATGAATCCGGCAACTATATCATCGATCTGATCCTAGATAAGGCGGGCCAGAAGGGGACTGGAAAATGGACGGGCATCGAAGGCCTGAAACTCGGCATACCGCTCTCGCTGATCACCGACAGTGTATTCGTCAGATGCCTCTCGAGCCTGATAGAAGAACGTGCCCTCATCAGCGAAGCTTATCAGAGTGAAATGAAAAGCCTGTCCGAAGACCAGAAGCAGTCGGTGCTGGAAGATTTGAAGCAGGCGCTGTACATCAGCAAACTGATGAGCTATTCACAGGGATTCAGGCTGCTTCGTGAAGCGAGCGAAATCTATGATTGGAATCTTCAGCTTGGCGAAATATCCATGATCTGGCGAAAAGGGTGCATCATACGTGCCCAGTTCCTCGAGGAGATCAACCGGGCATACGAAAATGACCCTGCACTGACCAACCTGCTGCTGGATGACTATTTCAGGGATGTGGTCAGCGCCAGTCATCCGAGCCTGCGGCGCATCGGCATATATGCGATAGAAAATGAAATACCGATGCCTGCCTTCCTGAGCGCACTGTCCTACTTCGACAGCATGAAGCAGGCGCGGGTCTCAAGCAACATGATCCAGGCACAGCGCGACTATTTCGGCGCCCACACATATGAACGGCTCGACAAGCCGGGCGTTTTCCATACGGAGTGGCAGTAGTACAAAAAACCGTCGGTCCCCATTGATTGGGGACCGACGGTTTTATTATAGATCCTGATATAGGGCCTGCCACACCTGTACTTTGGCATCACCCGAAACGAAGTCATTCCTGCTTTTCAATACTTCCATGGAGAAGTTGCAGTTGAGGTCCTTCTCCTCTTTGAAACGCCATCTGCGGAAGATGTACCTGTATATGTCTTCCGACACTTCTGGAGGGCTCCCCATGGACTCGAAGATGACGAACTCACTGCTCTCGGTATAAGTCTCTTCAAAAGGGCCGGCCAGGGTGGAGGAGACGCCGACGGTCAGTTCCATCCCCTCATCGACATAACGTTCATGTAGAATGATGCCTTTTACCGCACCGTCATTGTATCTCAGCAGTTCATTCAGCATGTCATTCTCCTCGAGATAGGCAAGAAAGTCATATTTCATCCCGCTCCTGTAATCATCGAGGGAAAATCTCCTGACGAACCCAACCAATCGGAAGCTGTCCATATAGACGCTTCTCGATGGATACTTCGGACAATCGACAGGCACCACCTCAAAGGATATGCGCTCCTGCAGATCGAGTGTATTGAATTGCCTTTCCGTCTCATATGGAGAAATACCGAAGGCATTGAAATATTCATGTTTGAATGATTCGATATCCCGGTATCCATAATATTTTGCGATATCTATGAGCCGGAGGTGGCCTGCATACAATTCGTGGGCGATCTCCGACATCCTGCGGCGTGTCTGATATTCATAGGGCGTCATACCGGCGAGTGAAGTGAATATGGTGATGAACGATTTCGGTTCCACTCCCATGCCTTCAAGCACCCGGTCGTAGTCTATGCGTTCACGCAGGTGATCTTCTATATAGATGATAAACTTTTCGACAAAATTAACTGTTTCCATTATATCCTCACTTCTCCACTTATACGTTCCACCATTTGAATCCATCCTTGGAAAGAAGGAGGTTGCTTTTGACCGGGCCGTCCGATCCTGAACGGTAGTTCGGGAAAGGAGCAATATCCTTTTCCCATACTTCATTGATCGGATCGACGAAGGACCAGGCGTTCATCAGTTCTTCATAATGGGTGAAATTGGTCGCATCTCCGTCCAGACAATCGTAGATCAGGTTCTCATAGGCATCCACTGTCCTTGAAAGTTCCTGATTATCGACGGAGTAGGAAAGTTTGATTTCTTTTGTATCCTGCTCTCCTGCATGATCCTTGACGTTCAGGTGCAGTGTGATGCTTTCATTCGGCTGGATCCGGATGACCAGAAGGTTTTTGGCAAGTACATCATCTGCATTATCCTGATAATAGAGATTTTTGGGGACTTCCTTGAATTCCACAACAATCTTCGTTTCCTTATTCCTCATCCTTTTACCGGTACGGACATAGAATGGGACGCCTGCCCATCTGAAATTATCGATGAACAGCCTCGCAGCTATGAAAGTCGGCGTGTTGGAGACGCTGTTGACGTCAGTTTCCTCCCGGTATCCCGGGACATCTTCACCTTCTGCAGTACCCTCATCATACTGGCCCCGTACAAAATACTTGTTGATGTCCTTCTTTTCGACTTTGCGCAGGCTTTTCAACACCTTGATCTTCTCTTCGCGTATATCATCACTATTCAGGCTGATCGGCGGCTCCATGCCGAGCAGGGAGACGATCTGGAGCATGTGGTTCTGGAACATATCGCGCACTGCACCGCTCCGCTCATAATATTCACCGCGGTCCAGCACGCCGAGCGATTCGGAAGAGGTGATCTGGACGTTGGATACATAGTGGTTGTTCCACAACGGTTCGAACAGGCTGTTGCTGAAACGGATGACTTCTATATTCTGCACCATCTCCTTGCCGAGATAGTGGTCGATACGGAAGATTTCATGCTCCCTGAACGACTTGGAGATATCTTCATTCAGCCTGTGTGCACTTTCGTAATCCTTGCCGAAGGGCTTTTCGATGATCAGCTTCTTGTAGCCTTCGGTTTCCGTCACACCTGAAATCCTCAGGCTGTCTGTAATAGCAGTGAAGAATTGGGGCGGCATCGCCAAGTAGAACAGCCTGTTTCCTGCAGTATCGTACATTTTTTCGACTGAATCGAATTTTTCCTTCAACGCAGCATAACTGTCGCTATCCGTGACGGAGACCTTCACATAGTGGATATGTTGCAGGAATGCCTCGAGCCCCTCCAATGATTCAAGCTTGTCATTGTCGTTGATGGAGTTTCTGGCAACTTCCCTGAAATCCGCATCCTCCATATCCCGCCTGCCGACGGCAATCAGGGCAAAATCGTCCTTCAAAGAACCTTCCTGGAAGAGGTGGAAGATGGAAGGGAGCAGCTTCCTCCGTGAAAGGTCGCCCGTCGCTCCAAACAATGCGATTGCTACTTTAAATGGTTGAGTCGTCATATCCAACAAGTCCTTTAGTCAAAATTTTTCTTTTATCATTATTCCACTGTATTCCTAAAAACACAACTCTTTAATATGATATAATGAACCAACATTTCAAAAACAGGTGATAGAATGAAATTCAAAGTACTAGGTTCTGGCGCAGGCATTCCATCCAGAACGAGAAATACCCAAAGTTTCGTACTGGATGTGGTCGAGGAGATCAACCAGTATTTCCTCATCGACGCCTCGGAAGCCCTGCAGCACAGGATACTGAATACGACGATCAGGCCATCAAAGATAAAGCATGTGTTCATCACGCACCTGCATGGCGACCATATATTCGGGCTGCCCGGCTTCCTTTCCTCCCGTGCCCATCAGGGCGGGGAGGGCATCCCGCTAGTCATCTACGGACCGCCTGGACTCAAGGAATGGGTCGAGGTGACATTCAGGATCAGCAGCTCCCACCTCAACTATCCCATTCGTTTCGTGGAGGTCGTCCACGACGGCGAATATGAAGTGGAAGGCTTTACTGTGAAGAGCCACCTGCTGGACCATGCAGTCGACAGCTTCATGTATGTCTTCATCGAACCTGAGAAGCTCGGGGCGTTGGACAGCACCAAGCTGAAGGACATCGGCATCATGCCGGGCCCTATCTACAAGGAAATCAAGAAGTCCCAGACTTTTCAGCATGAAGGGGAGACATACGCTACAGCAGACTTCCTCAGCCCGCCGGTTGAAGGAAGGAAGGTCGCTGTCCATGGCGATACCCGAATCATCGACAGGGCGGACTACCTGGAGCTTCTTGATGGCGCCGACCTCATCGTGCATGAAGCCACCTACCTTGAAGGGGAAAAGGAAAAAGCACACCAGTATTTCCACTCGGAAATAGATGATGTGCTCAATAACCTGTCACGCATTTCGTATGGGCAGCTGCTCCTTGTCCATATCAGCAACCGCTATGACGCCGAAATGCTGGAAAGTGTAGAGGAAAGGATGGGGGACCGTGCAGTCATTGCGCATGACTACCTCGAAATCACCATCCCACGTGATTCGCGATGAAACTTTCAACCACCCTCCGGTACTTTTCGGGGTTCTTGTTGTAGCTCTCGACGTGTCCGCCGCGCTCCGGATACCAGGCCGCCTTCGGTGGCCTTTTCTTTTTGTACAGTTCTTCAGTATGTGTGTAGGGGATGAACTTGTCCGGCTTCGAGTGGACGAACAGCACCGGCTGGTCGATCTTTTCCACGACCCTGATCGGGGAGACCTTGAATAGTGAAAACCTGCTTCTGAGGCGGAAAAATATATTCGTAAAGATCAGGATCAGCGGAGATCCGATCTTCGTATACTGACTGAATATGTTCGTCAGCTCGTCCCCGAAAGTAGAGAAGGATGCGTCGGAAATATAGAACTTTGCCCGGTTGGACAATTCTCCCGCATAGAGGAGCATCGTTGCCGCACCCATGGACTCCCCGTGGATGCCCACTTCGACATCCGGGCCGTAATGGTCGAAAACGTAGTCCACAACGGTTTCAAGATCATATTTTTCATAGAAGCCGTATGTCGAATGGACGCCGCCCGTGTTCCCATGGCGCCTGGCGTCATAAATGACGCAGTTGTACCCCATATCCGTAAACATGTTGAGGTATTTGATGGAACTGATCTTGTTTTCCGTCACACCATGGCACAGCACCATCCATTTGTTCGTGTCGTTCGGATGGACGAAGACTGCATTGATGCTGTAGTCGAATTTGGATGGGATGAGGATGTCGTCCTGGGGCAGACTCTGGAAGGCCTTCATGTTCAACCGCTTGGCCCGCGTCTCGCGCCTTTTAATGACTTCTACATCCCTTAGCTTGAAGAACAGGATCTGGCTTGAGGCATAGTAGCCAAGCGAAGTGAAAAGGATGATGAAGGAGCTGGCCAGTGCAATCAGCCACTTTATGAAGGATTTCATGCCCTGTGCTCCTCATATCTGATCAATTTGACCGCGTCTAGGATGTTTTTGTACTCCTCCTGTGTTAACTCAGGCATATTCATGTAGCTTTCCATATTGTCCTCAAGCTGGGCGAGACTGCTCACACCGTTTACGATTGCTGCGTTGTTATGGCGGAGGAAAGCGTATGAAAGGGCAGTGAGATCGGCAGTGATCTGCCCGAGTCTGCTGATGGCCGATTCCAGCTCGTCATACGAATAGTCCAGCACGCCCTCTGCAAACTTGTCATCGAGCACCTTGCGGGAATTCCTACTCAGCAGTCCCTTCATCACCGGCCCCCGTGCAAGTATCTTCACATCCTCATCGAGGCTACGGACAACTTCCAGCGGCCTGTTGTCTATCGGATTGAACTGCATCATCAGCGTTGAGATGTTGCTGTGCTTCAGATAATAGTCGATGACGTTGAGGCGGATGGAGGAGATGCCGTAGCTTTTGATCAGCCCCTCTTTCTTGAGGTCCTCAAATGCGGATATGGTTTCGTCCTTATTATCTTCAATCGTACCGCCGTGCAGCTGATAGAGGTCGATCGACTCGACACCGAGGCGTTTGAGGGAATCCTTGACCGCATTCTTGATATGGCTGGCGGAAGGGTTCCATGCAATCTTCTCCTGTTTTTCCGCATCGAACTCATTGCCGCCTTTCGTGCCGATTGTGAATGTGTAGTCGGAACGGAACTGTTTCATCACTTCGCCGAGGACCTCTTCATTCTGCCCAAACTGATAAAGGTCTGCAGTATCAAAGTGGGTGATTCCAGATTCCAGGGCGAAACGGATGATCTTTTCGGTCTCTGTCCTGTCGTCCAAGGGCAGATTCATGCATCCAAGGGAAAGTTCGGATATATTGATGCCATCTTTTAACTGAATGTTTCTCATAAGTTCATGCCTCCATTAATTAGTCATCTAGAATTATACCAATACTGGCCGGGTTCTTGCATTATTTTACCTTTTTGCCCATACTATATGATTATTTCCCGCTATGGTAATATACTAACTGTAGAGGCAACTGCACCAATAAAAAGGAGAGGCTTATGAATATGGAGAATAATGATTACTCCCATCTTAAAGAAGAGATCATTTCCAATAACAGAATTTTTGACGGGCATGTCATCAAGGTCGACCACAGCAGGGTGAAGCTTCCTGACGGTCAGACTGCAGACCGTGAGATCGTCTATCACAAAGGGGCCGTCTCCCTCATCGCAGTCCATGAGGGGGAGATGTATTTCGTCCGCCAGTACAGGGTCGCTCCGGATGACTTTCTGCTCGAGATTCCCGCCGGCAAGATCGAAGTGGGGGAGGCGCCGCATGAAACGGCGGTGAAGGAGCTGCGTGAAGAAATAGGAGGCATCGCCGGGACACTCGAAGAGGTCCAGGAATTCTATGTTTCCCCCGGATTCTCCAATGAGTACGTCTACCTGTATGAAGCCAAGGATATGACGATGGAAACCCAGGCGCTTGATGACGATGAATTCCTCGATATCGTAAAGGTAAGGCTAGAGGACCTGAAGAAACTGCTTCAGGAAGGTGCCTTCAGGGATTCCAAGACGCTCATCGCCGTTCAGCATGTAATAGCGTCATATAATTTATAATAATTCTAAATAAGACGCAAAGGACTTTTAAAAACATTATAAATTGGTTATAATGTTTTTGATTATCATACAAAGTAGGTGAACACGTGGAAAATCGGATTCAGAGGATCAAGGAAGCACTTCAGGGGGCCCATTACAAGCTCACTCCCCAAAGGGAGGTGACTGTACGCGTCCTGCTCGAGAATGAACGTGATCACTTAAGTGCCGAAGATATCTTTCTCAAAGTGAAGGACAAATACCCTGAAATAGGGCTGGCTACGGTCTATCGTACACTCGAGCTGTTAAGTGAACTCAAGATTCTCGACAAAATCAACTTCGGCGATGGGGTCAGCCGTTATGATCTCAGGAAAGAGGGCGCGAAGCATTTCCACCATCACCTTGTCTGCATGGAATGCGGAGCAGTAGAGGAAATAGAAGAAGACCTTCTGGAGGATGTAGAGAAGATTGTCGAAAAGGACTATAACTTCAAAGTGACCGACCACCGGCTTACTTTCCATGGAATATGCGGCGACTGCCAGAGCAAGAAGGAATAATGGATATGGATTTCAAAAGGCATATTGATGAGTACCTGCTTTTCCTGAGTGTCGAAAAGGGGCTGAGCCAGTCCTCCATCAATTCCTACCGCCAGGACCTCCTCCAGTATGAAGCATATCTGACCGAGCGGAAAACGCTCGAACCTTCACGGATCGACACTGAGCTGCTCATCACCTTCCTGAAGGAACTGAAGCAGGCGGGCAAGAGTGCCAAGACGATTTCGCGCATGCAGTCGACACTCAAAAATTTCCATCAGTTCCTGGTCAATGATGGCATCACGACGCATAATCCGGCCCTCCGGCTGCATTCCATCAAAGAAGCAAAAAAGCTTCCGGTCTATCTGACGGTGGAGGAGATGGAGCGCCTCCTCGCGACCCCCGACCAGTCGGTGGCAGGCATCAGGGACAGGGCGATGATGGAACTCCTATATGCCTCCGGCCTCCGGGTGAGTGAACTGATAGACATAAAGACTTCGGACCTCAATACCGATATGGGCTACATCCGCATTATGGGGAAGGGGAGCAAGGAGCGGATTGTTCCGATCACCGACTTCGTCGGGGAGCTGCTGGAACAGTATATAGCGAATGAACGCCTGGCCCTGCTGAAGGATGATGACGCAGAAGAGCTGTTCATCACAAATCGCGGCAGAGGTTTCACACGTCAGGGTTTGTGGAAAACGGTGAAGAAGTATGAATTGGCCAGCGGCATCGGCAAGAACATCACACCGCACACTTTCCGCCACTCCTTCGCCACACACCTGGTTGAGAATGGCGCGGACTTGCGAGCGGTCCAGGAGATGCTGGGCCACTCCGACATCAGCACAACACAGATCTACACGCAGATTTCTGCTGTTAAAATAAGAGAAATGTATAAAAAATTCCATCCAAGAAAGTAGGAGATACAATGTTCAAAAGAATCCACCTTATCGTCCTCGACTCGGTTGGCATCGGTGCCCAGCATGACGCTGCCGAGTTCGGCGATGCCGGCACACATACGCTGAAGCACACGCTTGAGAGCCATCCGGTAGAACTGCCCAACCTTGAGAAGTTCGGGCTCGGATGCATCGATCCGCTTCCAGGCCTTGGATGTCCGGAATCCCCGGAAGCCTTCTACAGCAAAATGAGTGAAGTCTCCCAGGGTAAGGATACGATGACAGGGCATTGGGAAATCGCCGGCCTGAACATCAAGAAGCCATTCAAAGTCTATCCTGACGGGTTCCCTGAAGAACTGCTCGACAGGATACGTGAAGCCACGGGCCGTGACATCGTCGGCAACAAGCCTGCCAGCGGCACGGAAATCATCAAGGAATATGGTGAGCACCAGATGAAGACCGGGGATCTGATCGTCTATACTTCGAATGACCCCGTACTGCAGATAGCGGCCCATGAAGATGTGATTCCGCTTGATGAGCTCTACACCATATGTGAAAAGGTCCGCGCAATGACGACCGATCCCGATTTCCTCGTGGGCAGGGTGATCGCCCGTCCATATGTCGGCGACTCCAGTGAAAACTTCACACGTACGGAAAACAGGCATGACTATGCACTTGAACCTTTCGGGCGCACAGTGCTCAACGCGCTTGAGGACAACGGCAATGATGTCATCGCAATAGGCAAGATCAACGACATCTTCACAGGATCGGGCATCACGGATTCGGTACGTACGAAGAACAATGAAGATGGCGTGGACAAGCTGCTTGAAGTGATGGACAGGGATTTCAATGGCATGTCATTCCTCAATCTGGTCGATTTCGATGCGCTCTATGGCCATAGAAGGAATCCTGAAGGCTACAGCAATGCACTGAAGGCCTTCGATGACCGTCTGCCTGAAATCGTATCGAAGCTTCGTGAAGATGACCTCCTGATCATCACTGCAGACCACGGCAATGACCCGACCTACACCGGTACGGATCATACACGTGAAAATGTCCCGCTTCTGATGAAGACAGGACGGGAAATGCAGTACGGACCACTCAGGGACTCCAGTACCTTCAGCGATATCGCAGCCACCATCGCCGAAAACTATAAAATTGAATATGATACTCATGGCGAAAGCTTGTTCAAGGAGATTTCATCAGATGAAGAATAAATACTTCACCTTCATCCTGGTTGCACTCCTTGCTCTGATATGGGGGTTCGTCTACTGGGTGCTTGTTCTATAGAAAACATCATTTCCGATGTTTTCTTTTTTTGATGGCAGCTTCCCTCTCCAGGAGGACATCTGTACGGTCGCGCAGTCGGTGCTTATAGACAATTTCTTCATCCTGGACGACCCGATCCCGCGTCCACCTCTTGAAAGCTTCAATATCCGACGACGGCCCATAGCCGCCGTGTTCGTGCAGCGCTTGCCA